>NZ_FQXR01000003.1 GCF_900130025.1 Sporanaerobacter acetigenes DSM 13106
TTTAAAGCAAGACCTGTATATTTAAGCCGTGATGACAGAATAGAAGCTCATTTTACTACCTGTTTTATTTCACTAATTATATATCGCATTCTTGAGAAAAAACTTGGAGAAAAATACACATGCCATGAAATTCTTACACAGCTCAGAGAAATGAATTTTTATCAAGTTAAAGGAGAAGGTTATATTCCAACTTATACTCGTAATGATTTAACAGATGATTTGCATGAAGCATTTGGTTTCCGAACTGATTATCAAATCGTGTCTACACAACAGATGAAAAATATTTTTAAGGCTACAAAAAAATAAAAAAAGTACGCATTTTTATAGATATAGTAAAAAGCTTGAAACCCACTATTTACAAGGGTATCCAAGCTTTTTATTTCTTTTAACTGTCAAAGACGAGATTATATACGTACATATTGCAAGAAAGGTGTACGTATATATATTCCACTTTTCCTATTTTATCTCTTTATATCTTTCTTTTTCTTCTATTTACTTAAAATTTTGTATTATATAAACATACATTTAGTTTTTATTATATCCTCACAATGTTTTTTGTTATTAATATATACTTTAATATTTCAATATGATATATTATATTTGTACGTTATTGACGACAAATAGAAAGGTGAATTTGACAATGGATGAATTAGGTACAAGAATTAAATGCTTAAGAAAAAAAAATGGATATAGTCTAAGACAGTTTGGACAAATATGCAACTTATCTCATTCTTATATTAGTGATATTGAAAAAGGAAGAACTAATCCATCCCTTCAAACCTTACAAACAATCGCTAATAAATTAAATACAGATATGTCATATTTATTGGGGGAATCTGACAATATCTATTGTTGCAATGCAAAATGTAATATAAAAGATTATGAAATAATTCAAATTTTAAACAATAATCCCGAACTTAAACAAAGTATCTATGATTTAAAAAACACTTCTTCCCAACAAATTAATATATTTCTAAAAACCTGGGATTTCATTAAATCTATTTATGAAAGTATTAGCGAATAAGATAAAACAAAACAATGTAACAAAAGGCCTGAAATCCTCATCATTTTTTTGAGGTTCAAGCCTTTTTAGCTTAATTTTGGGTATGAAAACTAAAATATAAATTTATTTAAAGTTTTTTCATTATTTTTATATTGGCAGAATCAAAGTTTGTTTCATTCTTTACGATTTCCAATATTTTAACTACATCTTGCTCTGTTAGCTCATCTGCAGACACTACAACTTTCACTCCGTCCTCTTTTAAAAATACCAAAGCTTCTTCAAATCCTTTTGCTTTAACAAGTCCTTCTATATATAATTCCTTTTCTGATAAATTTCCCAATCTTATTATTTCATTTTGAGCCTTTGTAATCATTTCACTACTACTTTTTTCGTCTTCCACAATTTCTTTCAATCTTTCAACTAAATTCCCCCTCATCTTATCTCTTGCCAATCTATATTCTATAAAATAGTTATTGTTTTTTAAATTTTCCTCTCTACTCAAAGTTTCTTCTATGCTGGAATTTATGTCTTCTGTCAATTGAGATATATTTTCCTCATCATTTCCCTCTACAATTTCTACTTCACTTTCTTCACTTCCAGATATAGCTTCTATAGTTGATTTTTCTTCATTGCTTGCTGCCTTTTCCATCTCAATTTCCTCATGTTTTTGATATTCCCTGGCAACTTTTGACATGGATTTTTGAGTAAGTTGATGATTGACATATCCAGTCAATACCAATAGACAAACTAAAATTGCTATTATAGCTGGCTTTTTCATACTAAACATAAACATTCCCCCTAATTGCTAGAATACACTTCCACTCTATTTCCAGATATACCTAAAGCCGTTTTAACTGCTTGATACAATTTTTCTTTTACTTCTATATTTTCTGCACCTTCTGCTACAACTATAACCCCTTTAACTTCAGGTTTTATCTCTTTTAACACTATTATATTTCCTTCACTTCCTCTAGTAACAACTTGAATAGAAGAATCCTCTCTGATTATTTCTCTAACACCCCCTTGTGAATCTTTTTCACTTGTCTTTTCTTGATTTTGAGTTGTATTCATGGCTGGTATTTTTTCGGTAGTTTCTTCTAAGGTTATCATCACTTTTACTTTTCCAACTCCCTTTATTTCACCTAATATGTTTTCTAATTTCCTTTCAAGAAGCATAGCATAGTCTTCCATATAATTGTTTTCTATAACTTTTTCTTTTTTTTCATCTTTCTTAAACACTTCCTCTTGTGATTTCTCACCCTTAAGCGCACTTGCTGCGATCAGCAACATAGCTCCAATAATGAGTATTATCAAAAGATTATTCATAAATTTTTTATTTATAATTTTATCTGAAATTTTCTTATATTTTTCTTTAAAGTTCATTTCATTCACCTACCATTTTTCTATTTAAGTAGACTGAAATTCTATCTTTAGGCAAATTGTACTGTTTAGAAATAATATTTACTATTTTTTCGCTATTCTTTAGTTTCTCTCTATCTGATGTATTGTTATTGTTCCATTTTACCCATACTTCTTTTGTATTATCTACTTTAATTATATTTTCATCTTTTATGTTTTCATCTTTTCTATCTTCTAAAATTAATTCTATTTTTCTGATTTGTCCATAATCTTTATCCTCCATGTCCTCAACAATTAAAACATTTAAATCAATTACTTTATAGCCAAAATTGTACTCTACTTGATCTTTTATATCTTCCTTTAGCTTATTTATATATACACTAGTTATCTGATTTTGCTGTAAGTCCTCTATACTATCATTTTCTGTGTATTCAATATTAAATCTATTCATATTTGTAAAAATATTTCTTTCTATATCTATATCTTTATTTATAAATTTTATGAATGGATTTATCACTACTATAATGATTAAAAAACCAATTATCATATCTATAAATCGTTTCATATTTCCTCTTGGTAGTACTATTTCTAAAAATGATATAAATATAGACATATAAACTATATCTACTATCCAATCTTTTATAAATTCTATTGCCACAATCTCATCACCTACCTCAACATCATAGAAATATTTCCAGCCTCAACTATTATAGTGATAGTTATGAAAAACATCATTGAAACTGAAATAATACTAACAAGTATCAATACCAGTGATTTACTTACCTCATTTAAACTATCTCCAATTCTCATAGTAGAAATAGGTTCTATAAGTACAATGAGAACTTTATATATAAATATTAGTGCAACTATTTGAATTGTTGGAATGATACATATTAAAAAGAGTGTAAATAATCCTATCCCCCCAACGGCATTTTTTAGTATTAGAGAACACCCCACTACAGTATCCATAGCATCTGATAAAAATTTTCCTACAACAGGTATGAATTTATCCACTGCAAATTTTGCTGTTCTAGCTGTAACACCATCAACTTTTGAGGCTACACCATATACAGACATAATTCCTATAAAAATCGTTAATGCCACTCCAAGGATTGTAACAACTATTTGTCTCATAAGCTCAGACAATTTTGTAAATTGAACTTTTTCAGAAATTCTACTTATAATTCCTACAATGAACGAAAAAAATATCAATGGAAATATTACATCTTTTATAAGTATTCCAATTATATTTACAGTTCCCAATACCATTGGATGAAAAAGAGCATTGGTAGTTGTTCCTCCCACAGCAACTAACATAGTTAATAAAATAGGCAATATTATTTCCATAAAATTAACCATTTTATCTACAGTACTTTGTCCGAGGACCATAATTGTTGCAAAGCTCTTAATAACTATAGTTGTTATAAGTATATAACATATATAATAGGCCAGCTCTCCAACAGTATCTTTTTCAAAGGAAGTCTGTAAATTAGTCAATACTGCACACATAATAGTTATTGCTAATATTTGTATAAGTAATGACAAGTTGTCAATTACTTCATTAAAAAACAGTTTTCCTATTCCCTTCAATATATCAGTGCTATTTATAGTTCTTTCACCTTTAATAGTTGAACTAATAAATTCTTTAAGATTAATCTCAGGAAAATATTTGAAAGACTCATTTTCTAGATCCGCAATTGTCTCCTCAAGCTCCTTTAAATTTAAACTTTCAAACTGCTCCATAATAAATCCAAGATTTTCATCTTTGGATTGAATTTCATCCCCATATCCATGAATGGGTAAAAAAATAACTAAAAGCATTATAAAAATGACTGTTCTTTTATTTTTCATCTTATTCACCTTTAAGGCAAAATTTTAAAAATCAAATCCATCAAAGCCATAAATATTGGTATAGCCAATACCATGATAACCACTTTGCCACCTAATTCAATTTTAGATGCAATAGATTCTTCTCCTGCATCTCTCGATATTTGAGCACCAAATTCAACAATATATGCAATTCCAATTATCTTTAATATTGTAGTGAAAAATATAAAATCTACATCTGCATTTTTAGCCATATCTGTTAGTACTTGTACAACAATTTTAAGCTTATCTGCTACAATATAAAATATAACTATACTGGTAGCTATACTGATCAATATAGCAAATTCAGGTTTCTCATCTTTAAGCAACATAATCATAACTGTAGCTATTATACCTATGACTACTATTTGCAATACTTCCATTTCATCACTTCCTATCTAGTACAATTGGAACAATGCCTTTATATCACTAAACAATTGGCTTATATATTTTAGAACTATTCCAAGTACTAGTACCACTCCTAAAAGAGTTGTTATAAATGCAAATTCCTCTTTGCCTGCCTTGTCAAGTACCATGTGCAAAACTGCAGTCAATATACCAATACTGGCAATTTTAAAAATTAAATCTACATTCATGCTTTTCTCTCCCTTATATTAAAATAACGACTATAGCCAATCCTGCCAAGAAGCCTAAGCTTTTAAACATCTTCTCATTTTTATCTTTCTCAATTCTAGCCTCATCTTCTAAGTTTTTTATTTGAGTAAGAATCAATTTGAAATTTTTTTCTTGATCTGTTCTATCTGAGGAACCTATGGTTCTCCCAAGGGTCATAAACATTTCTATATCTTCCTTCTTAAAATTGAGATCATTTTTCATTGCATCTTCAACTGATAAAAAGGAATCAAAAACTGTACATTCTCTATCTTTATTTAATCTTTCTATTATCAATCTAAATATATAGGACACTTTTTTATTTCCCTTATTGTAAACATTCATAAGTGCTTCAGGCAAGGGATTGGCTCCATATATCACTTCAGTTTCCAATAGCTTGATACAATTTTCTAAATATATAAGGTTTTCTAATCTTTCTCTATAACTTTTCCCATATATATATCCCATCAAGCTAGTAGAAAATATTACAAGTAAACTACCTGTCAATTTTAATATAAGCATATTATTACCTCTTTCAATACAAAATTGATTTAAACGTGTATCCATCTATTATGTCACAAATTGTTCCTACTCCTTGAGAATTATCCATAATGATGATTCTTTCAAATATTTTTCTTTCTATTATTTCTCCAAGACCATTTTTAGTCAATATATCTTCTAAATCTTCCCCATGAACAGTAGAAATAAGTTTTATCCCAGCCTTTAGTGCTTCATTTATAGCTTTTATATCCTCATATCCACCAAGTTCATCTGTAGCAATAACTTCTGGAGACATAGAACGGATAAGCATGATTATGCCATCACTTTTAAGACAAGCATCCAGTATATCAGTTCGTATTCCTACTTTTTTCTGTGGTATTCCATTATATACTCCTGCTATTTCTGATCTTTCATCTACAACTCCAACCTTCATTCCTCTAATATTTAATTCAGGAATACCATCACTAATATTCCTGATTATATCTCTTAAGAGAGTGGTCTTTCCACACTGTGGTGGAGACACTATCAATGTGTTGTAAATTGAATTGGAGTATTTTATTATATATTTCATTATTCTATTAGATATACCTAATTTTTCTCTAGCAATTCTAATATTTAGCGATGAAATATTCCTTATAGTTTCAACTCCTCTAGAATTGTATACTGTCTTGCCTGCAATCCCTACTCTATGACCTCCTCTTAAAGTTATAAATCCGTTTCTTATTTCTTCTTCAAAAGCATAGATAGAATAATTGCTGATAATTTGAAAAGTTTTGTTTAGCTGTTCTACTTTTACAACAAAGCCTTCTTGTTCATCCTTTAACAATTGACCCTCACTTGAAACATAATAGTCCTTGCCTTCTCCTAAAATCATTAAGGGTTTTTGATTTCTAATTCTTATCTCTTCTACATTTGCTTTTTTATTATCTGGAATTTTATATAATATACGACTGATTTCTGGGTCTAAATATTCTAACAAGTAATTAAATATCGCTATTTCATTGTTCTTCATAACATGTCCTCCTTTCTAATATATAGTATGTCCAAAGTTAAAGAATATGCTTGTATTTTTAAAAAATAAGGTCTGAAACACAATTGTGTTTCAGACCTTAAACAATTTTTATTCAATTTCTATATCTTCTGGTGAATGGTTTAAACACCCTTCATCACATTCACAAAAATCTTCATCTTCCATGTAATCAAAGTCATCATCATCAAAATACATGTCATCATATTCATCTGAAAATCCAAATACTTCTTCTTCTACATCTGCTAAATCCTCATCCATATAGCTGACATATTCGTCAACATCATCTATTTTTTCATCTACTTCACCCAAAGCGTTGGCAAAATCATCAAGAACATCGATAATATGTAGAAGTAATTTACCTTCCTTGGTAGATTCTTCTATTCCTAGTCCATCAGCCAAACCCCTCAAATAAGAAACTTGTTGAAACAATTCATCCATTCTAATCCCTCCTTAAGTTTTATTTTAATTATTCCCTAAACTCTTGACAAATACTCACCAGTTCTAGTATCAATCTTTATCTTGTCACCTTCATTGATGAATAGTGGAACATTAATAACAGCACCAGTCTCAACAGTAGCTGGCTTTGTAGCTCCAGTAGCTGTATCACCTTTAACACCAGGTTCCGTATGTGTTATGACAAGTTCAACGAAATTTGGTGGCACAACTTCAAAAGCCTTGCCTTGATAAAATCTAATGATAGCTGTATCATTTTCTTTGATATAGATTATAGCTTCTTCCACATCCTCTTTAGCCAATGGCAATTGTTCATAAGTTTCATTGTCCATGAAGTAATACAATTCTCCATCATTATATAAATACTGCATCTCTTTTGTCTCAATATGAGCCTTTGGATATTTATCATTTGGATTGAAAGTTGTTTCTTTTGTTGCACCACTAATTACATTTTTTATTTTGGCCCTTACAAATGCCGCTCCTTTTCCAGGTTTAACGTGTTGGAAATCAATTATTTGATATACATCTCCATCCATTTCAAAAGTTACACCTTTTCTAAAATCACTTGCTGAAATCATTCAAAAAACCTCCTACTAAAAAATATTTCTACTTTAAATTTTTAAATACTTCTAAGGCTAAAATATAACTATATGGTCCAAATCCTGTTATCTGCCCAGAACAAACTGGAGCAATAACAGATGTTTTCCTGAAATCCTCTCTTCCATATATATTTGATAAATGTACTTCAATGACAGGAACTTCAAGAGCTTCTATAGCATCTCTTATAGCTATACTATAGTGAGTATAAGCACCTGCATTTATTATAACACCATCATATTCTCCACGCAAAGCTACATGGAGTTTCCCCAATATATCTCCTTCATAATCTGATTGAAATATATCCACTTCATATTTAAGTTCATGGGCTTTATTTACAATCATGGAATTTAGTTCATCTAGGGTTTTATCTCCATAATGCTTTTTACTTCTATAACCTAAAATATTTAGGTTTGGACCATGAATGACTAGTATCTTCATTTTATGCCCTTCTCTATTCTTCTTTTCCATTTTTATTATAGCAATCCTTTCATATTACTACAAGACTAATGTTTATCATAATAAAAAATTATTTCATCTCCTATACTTTCAACAGATTTGTCATCTACATCTATTAGATAATCACAAGAACTGTAATATAGTTTTTTTCTCTCTAAAAAAAGCTTTTTTATTTTTTCATACATATCTTCTTCATTCATAAGCAAAGGCCTATCTACATCTGATGAATTTAAGTTTCTAACAATCGTTTCTATTTTCCCATTCAAGAAAAAAATTATACCATTACTCCTAAGTGCATGAATATTCTCTTCTCTTAAGACTATTCCTCCACCAGTAGAAATTAAAACATTTTTATTATCAGCTATTTCTTTGACAACTTGAACTTCAATAGTTCTAAAAAAATCTTCTCCATAAATGTCAAAGGTATCTTTTATTGACATATTTGTTTTTTCTTCTATCAAATCATCAGTATCAATTTGAACAATATTTAATTTTTTTGATATGTATTTACCTATTGTTGTCTTTCCTATACCACTAGGGCCTATTAAAACTATATTTTTCATATTGTCACCTATAGAAATATTAAGAATGTTGAGGCTTCCTATTTACTTTTTCAATAGCCTTGGCAACTTCCTTCACAACATCAGCTTCAAATTGTAAATTCAAATTATTTGCTCTCTCATATAGCTCACCTTTTTCAGTTACAACATATTTAGGTGGCAAATGATTTAGTGCTATTGCTGCTATGTCCAATCTGCATTTTTCACAATCACAGATATTTTTTCTTGTTTTTAGTATCTTATCTATAGCATATCTAACTTCATCTTCCATAATATTGTATAATTTCATTTTTATCACCTCTCATTGCATAGTAGAATTTTCTTTGATGGCATAAATTTCAGGTTCAACAAATTTAGATAGATATATGCCATATTTTTCTATTACATCTACTTTATATTCTAATCTAGTCTGACTTTCAATTGATTTTTCATTTCCTCTATAATTGTTCAAAATGACAAGTCCGTTTATCTCAGGTTTGTCTTCGGAAAAAACTTCTAATTCTCCATCATCAATTAAAATTATACCATTGAAAGCAATAGCATCAAATATGTTTAAATCACCCTTTACATATATTATTCCATTTAAATCCCCATTGTCAAATTTGTTCTCATTTATAATAGATATTTGGCATTTATCTCCATCAGGTTTGTTGACTATAATAAAAACTTCATTTTTGTCTAAAAAATCTTGATGCACAGGAATATCCTTTTCATAACGGTAATAATCAATTCTAATTTTACCTTCTCCTAGAATACATATATTTACTTTGTCAAAATTAGAAGACTCAATACATTGAATTTTATTCTCAAAATCATACAATTTAAAATCATCAAATATATCTTTAAAAAACTCTTCATCTTCTACATTGTTCTTCGATATTATTGACCCATTGTTTATGTATTTAAAATTTATGATATTGAACATTCCAGTAGCAGTTTTTTCTATTGAATCATAAATACCCGTAGATACAATTTCACCTTTCAATATACCATTTTCTCTATGTATATTTGTCACTTTTACATAATTTGTATCACCCGAACTAAAGGAAATATCCTTTAAAAATATTTTACCTTTGTCTCCAATGTTTCCCTCATGCCCATATTTAATATAATATTTCAACATTGGAATTAATTCTTCTCTGTAATATTTATCTTCATTAAAACATATATATATCTTGTCTTCGGCTCTGTAAGATGATTGAGTGCTTTTCAAGCTTGTACTTACTATTCTGCTATCCAAATAAACAGAATACATAAAAAAATTAGCTACAATCAGTACAAAGCACCAAATAAGTACTGCTAATATGATTATTGAGCCATCATTTTGTGTCATATAAACACCTCTACTAGTAGCTTACAGGGCATCTTATATATATTTCTGTATTGAATCTCATCTTTCTTCCTATGTGCCCTGACAATAAAATATTTAGTACTATTTTTTTATTTTCAAAATCTATATAAGTTCCCTCAATAGATTTTACATTTGAAGCAATAGTATTAACTCCAATAAAAGAAGAAATCCTTATGGCATTTATATTTGGACCTTCTGCTGTAACTCTTTTAAGGCTATTCCCATCTTTATAGTAAAGTATATATTTATATATGTATTTGTCATCACTAAGTTTCTTCTCCAATGTCTTCAAAACAAACCCAACATTATTTTTGAATTTATCATTTAGACCTTTGAAATTATCTGTAGATAGGATTTCATCTGCAGTTTTTATTTCTCGCTTCATGTATTCAATGGCATATCTACCATTTAGAGATAAATCATTTCTTTCTTCTTCAATTAAATTTATATTTACACAATAATCAAATACAGCATAAAAAGCTAAAGCCAAAATAGAACTAGCAGCTAATCCTACAACAAGTTCAATCAATGTAAAACCTTTCTTATCATTTTTTTTTAGGTTTTGGAACATAAGCTTCAAGAACCACATCTTTTATCCTCTCGCTATTTTCTTTTGATGTAATACTAACTGTTATTTTCCATAAATTTTCATTTTGATTTAATTTATTTATCCTGACTAAGTACTCATATTCTCCATTATCGAATATTGGCAATTCTACTTCTGCTGTAGCTTCTCTACAAAATCTTTCCATTAAAAACTCTAACTTCATATCCAATATATATTCATCATTTTCACTATCAAATTCAAAAGCCTTTATTCTTTCTAAAATAGTTTCAGCAAAATATTTCATATTATTTTTAGTTTCTAACAGACATAAGTTTTTTTGTGCCGAGCTTATGAGTGGAAGAAAGGTCACTGATATAATCCCCAATAGAAACATCCCCAGCAATACTTCCAATAGTATGAATCCCCTACGATTCATTTGACTTCATCTCCATCAATATAAATATTGACTTTTCCAGTTGCAACTTCCACTGTTAATTCAATTTTCTTTCCTTTTCTACTCTTCATATTTACCGTTCCCGCCTTTGAAGGTGCTCCTGTAGGAGTAAAACATATACTACCGTGATTAGGATTTGGGGAATTTGCGAAAGTTGTATCTATTAGTTTCAGTCCACTTTCCATAGATTTCTTTTTTATCATACTTCGTTCTTTGTCATATTTATATATAGTATAATAATTTTCTTTGGGGTAAATTTCCACACTATACCTTCTGACATCAATTATAGCCATATTTCTGGCAAAAATAATATCATTTTTAAATTCCAGTAGTTCCTTTCTTTCTTTAGTATTAATTAAGAATTCATCCCTTGGTGCTGCAATAGCCAGAACAATGGACAAAATAGCAAGAGTTATGACAATTTCTATTAATGTAGTCCCCCTAGACCTCATTTTCATCATCTCTAATTTGGTTTTAGATATAATTCTACATAAAAATAAAATATCCTTCTTTTTTGCTAATTTTTCCACTCATTTAAAAGATATAACATATAAATTGTTTCTCCTCTAGTTATTTTGTTGTCATAATTTGCAAAACTTTTAGAGCGTATCCCCTTTTGATATAGCATCTTGTTAGAAGTATTGCTCCATTTAAAGGTTTTACTTTCAGTCACTTTTTTCATTATATCTTCAACTTCTCGATAAGTCATAGGTAAGTTTAAATTTAAAACATTTTCTTTATTTCCACTTATATATCCTTTATTTAAGCTATATTCAACTACTTTTTCATAATTTTTATATTCACTATAATCTTTATATGTCTTAGCTCTAATTGCTTCTTCTGGCAAATCCCATTTATAGACTTTGTTCAAAACCATGAGAAACTGACCTTTTGTCATATAACTATCAGGTCTAAATTTCTTATCTTTATAGCCAGAAATATATTTTCTTCTAATATAAGTGTCTATCTCATCCTTTGCCCAATGGCCTCTTATGTCATGATATTTAACATAAGTTTTATCTATGAATACAGCATAAATAGAACCTTCTTCTTTTATGGAATTTGGCACAATATAGGTTTTGATTCTATTTTCTTCAATGGTACTTGGCATATAAAGCCATTCTCCGTTGATAAATTTATATATGCCACCAATGTTAGGTCCATAGTATTCAAAAGATAATTCTATTTTTTTATCTTTGTTGAATTCTTTTATACTATTTAAAATTTTTATATTGTAAACTTCTGAAGCAACAATTAAATTCTTGTTAGATTTACCATTTTCATTTTTGCCATCATTGTACAATTTAAGCAATACATCATTGAAATAAGTTCCACTTGGAATAGCTATTTTAAGCTTTTTATCTTGAGCTTCTACTTCACCACCACTAGTAGGTACTACTACAGTCTCAGCTAGGATTAAAGCTTCTTCTTTGTTTAATTTTTGATAAGTCTTTATATAAGCTTCTTCAAATCCATCTCTATATCCGCTTATGAACCCATCTCTATACCTTTCATTATCTAAATATAGATCATATTCATAAATAAGTTCTGAATTTAATTTGAAATGTCTGGATATATCATTTTTTTGTTTCGAGAAATAGTCGTTTTGTGCTGCTTGTTCTCCTATTTTAGTTCCTACTTCTTTTCCATCTTCATAAGCAGTCTCGCTTTTCAATTTATTTAAATCAACATTTCCCTCTCTAAAGCCCTCATTGTAAGCTTTTTCATAGGCCTTTTTAAATCCTGTGAAAAATCCATCTACATATTTTTCAGAATCTCTATTTAATACAAACTCCCTTCGAATTTCTGCTTCAGAAGGAAAGTCTCTATTCCAATTACTTATTTTCCCCTCAGAATAATCTTTTCTTCCATTGATTTTTCCAAACATTTCACCAAAAACTTCACCATCTTTTAGGCCTTCCTCATAAGAAATTTTTTGAGGTTCTAAATTTGCCTCTCTATAAGATTCTTCATAGGATTTTTGAAAGTTTTCTTTAAAATCTTTCAAAAAACTATTTCTATATCCAATTGTCTCCAGATCTAAATTGAACATATTTATGATAACTTTATCTGTCGGTTTGACCTTGGACCAGTTGTTTTTTTTGCCTTCAAAAAAATCTCTTTGTCCATATACTTGTCCTAGCAAAAGACCAAAGCTTTGTCCATAATTTGTCTTTTCATTTTTTTCTTGTTTTTTATCTGTGTTTTGACTTATGTTCCCAGAGGTATATCCTTCTAAATATCCTCTTATATATCCAGCCTTGTAATTGGCCACTATATTTGACATGACAAACTTGTCATCCTTGTATTCTTTGTACATACCCTCTATTTCTGAATCCTTAGGCATATCTCTATTGTAATCACTAGTAAGCTCTTTGTTTTTATCTAAATAGCCTGCTATATTCCCATGATTATATCCTGTCTCTCTTACCTCTTCATATACTTTGTCATATTTATCTTTTTCATCTGCATATATAGGCATAGAAAATGCAAAAGATAAAAGTATACTTAAAGCTAGAAACAAACTAAGTTTTTTCATTTTCATCACCTTTTTCTCTTATTTAGGTATAACCAATATCCTACCAGGTCTTAAATCTTTGTTTCCTGAAAGATCATTTGCATTCATTATGAGCTTTTTCTTTGAAGTCCTTCCATAGTATTTCATTGATATGGATTCAATAGTGTCTCCTTCTTTAACAATATAAAAAGTATAGCTACCTTTATAAGCGCTATCTTCTTCAACTTGTGGATATACACACTCCATTCCATCTAAAAGTATAACTCCAAAGTCTTCTCTGCCATTTACCAATTCTAAATACATCTTGTCCAATTTTAAAGGATATATATTCAAATCTTCTGGTAGCTTTGCCTTTATGTATCTCCAACCAATCCAGTTTATACCCTTCAAAACTTCCACATCAATTTTTTCTCCCATTTGGCCTTCAAATCTAATCCCCAATGTAGCAGGTGAATATCCATATGAATACATCCAAAATCCTATAGTATCTGGCGGATATTTGAAATTTATATTTTTCTCTCTAAAATCCAAATACGCCCTATTTTCTTCCTCAACAGCTAATATATTGTACTCAAATCTCAAAGAATATTTTCCTTCTTTAGCTTTTCTTGATCTATACACATTTCCCTTTGTATTCAAATGAGAAGGTACAAAATATATCTTACCTTCATCAAAACTCTCCACTAAAGTTTTATTGAGCTTTTCTTGACTTTCTCCTGAAGGTAAAAAACTCCCTGAACTTTCAAATTCGCTACTTCCCTTTTCTTCATTCATATCAACTATATCTTCATCTTTTACTTCTTCATACTCAACAAAAGGTTTAAATGGATTTTCTTTTTCAGTATTTAAAACTGTATCTATGGCTACAAAATCCTCATCTTTTTCAAAAATAGTTTCTGAACTATAGGCTTTCAATCTCAATTCTCCTATTAAATTTTCTTCATCTTGATCTATGATGAGATTGGTAATCAAAAGCTTTCTGGGACTTTTCTCAATTTTATTCATCAGCTTTAGCAAATCCCCATATTTCCCCTTATAGGGAATAGATATATCCATAGTATTTATAGGTATTCCCCTTATCTCTTCTATTTGTGGTTCGCTAAAATTGAGATTTGATATTTCTAAATTGGAATCATCCAATATTTCATTTAACAAAAAAATTATTTGGGATTGATCCAATTTTGGGAAATATTCAAGTAGCAATGTATCTTTTTCTCTATTTAAAGAAATAAAATCTTCATTTATCCCTTTTTCTCTAGCTAATATACCACTGTTTTCTACTGCTTTTTCTTCATATTCAATCTTTTTATCTTTGAAACTTTGAAGATTATTTCTTTGGGATGTAAATATAAATCTATTAAATATCCAAAAAACTACAACTACTCCCAACAAGACAAGTAAATATTTTTCATTCTTCGATAGATTCATTTTCTTCAGTTTCATTTTCGTCTTCTTGGACTCTATTTTCGTCTCCATTGTCATACTCATCCTCATCCTTTAATTTAATATTTAAAGAAAAATTGTAATATCCATCTTCAAAAGATATATTAGATATAAAAGATTCTTCAAAGTCAATGTTATTTTTCAAACTATGTTCAAATTCTGCAATAGAGTATTTATCTTTTGATATCCCTTCAATTTGCATAGAAGCAGTATCTATACTCATAGATTTCAAAAAGACCTCCTCTGGTGTTCTAGAATTTATACTTTGAAGTAAATATTCATTGATGATGTCTCTATCTTCTATGTATTCATCTACAGTTTTCAATTGTTCGACCTTTCCTTTGATATCAGCTATTTCTTCTTCTTGAAATTTGAGCTCTTCTATTCTCTTTTGTACACTTTCATCTTCAGCCTCTAGTTTAAGTTTTGCTACTTCTCTATTCAATTTAACAATTTTTATTTGATTTATAATTCCATAAAATATCATGCACAGTACAATTAAAACCATTGTGCCATAAAATATCAATTCCTTATCTATTTTAAATTCTTTTTTCTCAATATATGGTTCAAAAAAATTTAAATCTTTCATTTTTTTAGCTCCTCAATTCTAATTATCGAACTAATACAGTTTAAATATTTGTTCAAATCCTCACTAAAGAAAACTTTGTCAAATCTAGATACAACTATTGAAGGAATACCAAAATAATTTGAGAACAAA
This sequence comes from Sporanaerobacter acetigenes DSM 13106, assembly GCF_900130025.1. NCBI lineage: Bacteria > Bacillati > Bacillota > Tissierellia > Tissierellales > Sporanaerobacteraceae > Sporanaerobacter > Sporanaerobacter acetigenes. Next base: position 15,472 of record NZ_FQXR01000003.1, read on the forward strand.
TTGCTTATGCCATTTATATTTGAAAGACCACCATAAAGTAATATGACTTGAACATTGTTCCCTGTTTCCCTGGAATCATAATACCTAAATATAAGATCTATTTTGTCCATTATATCTTCTAAACTAGATCTTATAATACTCAATATTCTATCATCATCTAAATACTCATCATCAATTCTATTTACATCCTGTATTTGTCTTTTGGCCTCTTCCACTTCATCTTCGGTGTATTCGAAAAAATTAAGTATGCCCATATCCATTTCGTATCCACCAATTTCTATTATACGACTTACTTGCAATATATTGTTTTTTGTTATAGTCACATTGGTATTGTGAAAACCTAAATCAATGGCTACAAAAGTTATCTCCTGAGTATCATATCGACCATTTATTAGAGAATTGTATTTTAGCATTTTACATATTCCATTGGATTGAAAATCCAGTACTGTAGGTTTCAATTCCAATTCTTTAAGTAGTGCAAAATGACTTTCTACTATTTCTTTAGGTATGGCAATTAAAAGTACGTTCAATTTGTTTACATTGTCTTCTTCTAATACTCCAATGGTCTTATGCTGAACAATATATCTTTCTGGATCCATGGGCAAATAGTCATCTAATTGGAATTTCAGTATTCCGTCAATTTCTTCTTCTTCCACATAGGGAATAATCACTTCTCTAGTGATAATTGCTGTACTTTTTATAGTCATATAGGCTATATCCGATGAAATTTTGTTGTTTTTTAACTCTTCTTTTAGCATATAATACAGCAGTTCTTTGTCTATTATATATCCATTTTCATAGGCTCCTTCTGGAGTCAAGAAGGAAAAATATTTATCTATGACTATACCTTTATTCGTCATTTTTCCTTCAACTACTTTGGTTTCATAGGAACCTATGTCTATGGATACCACTTTTTTATTAGGCATAAAAGTTGGCAATTGCAATTAGTTCTCCCCCTTTCTAGTGTAGATGAGCATCTATTTCTTTCCACTCTATGACTTCCCAGCCAACATTGGTTGGCTCAAGTATATGTGGAGGATAATCATAAAACATGCGTGGATCATGGGCATATTTTTTCTTGTAACCAGTTATATTTTCACCATTATTACTGTTAAATGTACCCACCTCTTTTCTTTTGTTCTGAGTTATATTTCCCCATAGTACTATATGACCTTTTGAACCTCCTATATCATAATCTTCAAATCCAAATCCGCCATTTACTGCAAATATAGCTGAATCAATAATAATATCTTTGGGAGCTACATCAATTTTTTTAGGCACTTTAACCCATCTATACCAAAACAAATAGTGTTCTTTAACCCAATCATACTGATAAGATTCATCATCAAGATCATTTTCATTTTTGTACTTAAACCATCCATAGTGCATTATCATTACGTCGTTGTTTGCAACTAATCCCAACATATCTTTCCCGTCTCCACCATTTTTCTTTAAAGCGTATCTAGTATAAATATTTTTTTCACTATCCAAAGCTGACATCTCTTCACTGCCTGTTCCTGTTCCATCTTTTTTTCCATTAAATTTTGTTCCATAGTATTCAATACCTTTGTCTGTAAAATACTCTGGCATATCCCAAATTGTAGGATCAATAGCTGTAATATATATATTGTTTTCTGCAGCTATTGTCAATTTTCCATTTAAAGTTCCAGATACAAAGACATTTGCAGCATTTAAGTCAAACTTATCGTAAAAATTCCTATATTCATTTTTTTGATTTCCCTCAACATAAATAACACAATTTTTTATATTTTGAGAAATACTGTATGATTTAATTTCTTTAGAATTTCCATTTCTAATTTTCACATTATCCCCATCTAAATATATACATGTCCTACCGTTAAAAACCATATTATCTTTTTCAGCCCATTTTTTCAAATCCTCATTGTTCTTTGGAAAACCTAATTTTTCAACTTTTTTAGGTTCACCTGCTAAATATACATGCTCTTTATTACTAGTTCTAACTTGGTCATCAATACCACCCGAATATGTTACAGTATCATAAAATTTAGGTGTTTTTTGAACCCTTAATACTCCATTTGTATGATATGGACCATGGCATTCATCTCCTGAAGTCCACCAAATATTAGAACCATCATTCTCACTTACATAAACCTGATGTACAAATTGCTTTTTCCTTATTTTAGCTACAATAGTACGTTTATTGGATAGATTTGATTTAGTCCATCCAGTAGAAGTAATCTTCACATACCTATCTGTATCTGATGGTTTTTCAACTTTCACTTTATAAAAACCACCTTTAAATTTTATAGCTTCACCATTCACAAGCTTTCTTGTATCTTTATCTAATTTTTCAGGCTCAATACTATAAAAATTTACATCATCATTTAAATGCCAAAGATATGCATTATATCCTGCCTCAGCATATTGAAGTGCTCTTTTGGATTCTTCATCTCTTTTATTTATCTTGGTTTCACTATCAGTTGTATTCATTAGAGAAAATCCTAAAATCAGCATTATAGAGAAAACAATAACTACAATAGGAAGAACTATACCTTTCTCATTTTTATAATGTTTTTTCATATTCATTCACCTACTCAAATTCAACTTTACTTTTCGTGAAAAAATAGTATTCATAAGCATTTCCTTTTATCTTAAAATTCAGGTTTACACTTTTTCTCGTCTCTTCATATTCCTGTCTATTTTTAGATTCTTTATCAATGATTTTTATATCTTTAAATATATCTTCTATTTTTTGTCCTTCATCTAAATTTTTCAATACTACCTTAGACTCAGTAAAATTAATAAAATTAAGATAGGGATATTTTTCATCAGTTGATTTAACTTGTTTTCGCATCAAATTGCCATTTTCTAAATAATATTGTACCAATTCAGGTTTTCCATCACTGTCTAAATCTACATATATACAAAATTTTTGAGCTTTAATGAATATTGGCCCCTCTTTTCCCTTTGATTCATTTTCATCAATGTAGCTGTCATTAGCTTTTCTAGCTTGACTTATTTCTTTTTGAATTTTAATCAAAAAATAACGGATATCTCTATTTAATTCAACTTTGTTTGACATGTTTTCATAATTTTTAGCTGAAATAAAAAACATATTATAAATAATTGATAAAACTATTCCTATTAATGCAATTGTAACTAAGAGTTCCACAAGGGTTATACCTTTTTTATTCTTAAGTAGCTTTTTCAAATTGAACTACTCCCCATTTTCAATTTTTAAAACTGATTTATTTAATTTTTGTGCAAGCTTTATACCATGCTCGTCAATTAAATCTCCAGGATTTATTATTTCTATTGTACTGTCATTATCTATTGTACTGTCATTATCTATTGTAAAATTATTTTCTTTATTATCTATTTCAATGATTATATCTTTTGAAAAACCATTGATTTCATTTAACTTTGTTACTTTATATTTAGAATTATCTATAATATTAATATTATCATTAAACTTTAACTCCATATTCTCAAATCCACCTAGAGGAGCAGAAAATTTTAGTTCTATTCTTATTTCTCCATTTTCATTATACATTTCTACATTACTTTCAGGATTTAGACCTACACCAAGATAAACTTCTTTCTTATTGTTCCTATCATCTGGCTCTTCAAATGTACCATTCCATAATTCATCTGATTTTTTATCTATTAAAAAATATTTATTTTCAGTATCCTGTTGAAAAACTTCATACTTATATGTCCATTTCCACCACAACTTTGTATTAGCAATACTTTTTAAAGATTTTTTGATTTCCATATATTCATTTAAATCGGTGTCTTCAGGAGGTATGACTGAATGCTCATCTGGCCGCAAACAAATACATAAATCATCCATATCACATAAATTGTTTACATCTACTTCTAAAAATACTGGATATTCTCCATAAAATTTTTCTTCTTTGCTATTTTTATTTATATTAACTATTCTACTTGTAAAATAATTGTTATCTACGACTTCTGTTGGTTCAAACATTATATTTCCATTTGCTTCTGGAATAATTGTGTACTCACCATCACTCAAATCTCCAAAAGTAGCTAGTCCTTCTCTATCCGTGCATATTTCTTCTCCTATATTAGAGTTTTTTAGTTTAATTTTAATACCATCTACTGGAGTATCGTTACTTTTCATAAAAACATATACATATAAATTACCAGGTTCTTGAGGTTCTCCCTCATGTTCATATGTAATTAATGTATCTAAAGTGGCACATTCAATTTTTTTATTTTTTAAATACACTGTAACTTCTACTTTCTTTATAGCCTTTCCCAATTCACCTTGAAGAAGTGAATTAGCTTTTTCCCATGATATAATTGTTTTTATTGTATATTCTATACCATTTATTATAATTATCTCTTTTTCATTCATATACTTATTTTTTTCAATTATTCCATTCGGTTTATATCCAATATCCTCATATTTTAGCCCTTTTATCCATTCCATTTGACTATATGCTATATTCATTGCATTCATTTTTATCTCATTTTTCTTATTTGACTTAGATGAAAAAACAAACATAGGCAATATTGATATGGCTATGATTCCTATGAGGGCAATAGATATTATCACTTCAACTAATGACATTCCTCTATTATTTTTACAATTTATTTTCACTTAAAACTCCTCCATATTAAAAAACACTACATAAGAATTAAATACCAACTTATAATTTTTTGTCCCCACAACGTTACTATCATAAAGGCTATGCATATAAATGGACCGAAGGGAATGGGGTCTTTTTTTTCTTTTATTTTAAATAATAATAAAAATATAGATATGATTGCGCCAAGTATGAATGATAGGAATATATTGAGTAGTGACAATTTAATTCCCAATATAAATCCCAATGCTCCTATGAGTTTTATATCTCCTCCACCCATTCCGCCTTTTGATAATATAGCTATGAGTAAAAATAGCCCACTGGAAATAATTAGTGCTAATGTACTATTGAGGATTTGGGGTGAAATGCTATACAATATATATTGTAGAATTTTATATGCAATTGCTGAAATAAATATAGAAATGCTTAATGAATCTGGAATGATTTGAAACTCAAAATCTATGATACTTATGACTATTAAAATACTGAATATGATCGCATAAAATATGAAGCTTAAACTTCCCCCAAAATGTTTAAATAAAATCAAGTACAAAAATCCATTTAAAAGTTCCACAAGGGGATACTGTGGAGAAATAGGCTCTCCACAGTATCTACATTTTCCCTTTTGAAAAGTAAAACTCAATACCGGTATAAGCTCGTACCACTTTAAAGGAGTGCTACAATTTGGACAATGAGAAGATGGAAAAACAATAGATTCTTCTCTTGGTATTCTATATATACATACATTCAAAAATGAACCTATGATTGTGCCTATGATGAATATAAATATCTGCATATGTAGCCTCCTATGATGATTTTTGATTTATGAAACCAGCTCTATGACTAGTGGAACACAGGAGAACCGTCCCCTTGTGTTGCTCCCTTGTGTTATTCCTGTGTTTGCTTTACTATTTTACCAGTGTCATCTATCTTTGCTCTACCTGGTTCAACTGTTATTTTACCATCAGTACCTATAGTTACTGAATATGGTTTTTCTGCTTTGATTGTTTCACCATCAATATTTACGCCATTTGGCACTATTGGCCATTCTTGAACATAATTTTTTGATTCTTCATCCGTTGCTCCTGTCCAAACTACTGATTTATCACTAGGTATTCCCTTATCTGCGATATACATGTTTGCTGCACTTTCTAATGTTCTCACGTTTGTATTATGTGCTGTCACTGCTGCAGTCTGTCTGGATTTGTTCAATCTTGGTACAGCTATTGCTGACAATATTCCTAATATAGCTATTACAACTACTAATTCAATCAATGTAAATCCTCTGTTGTCTTTACTTAATTTCTTTACAAAGTATTCAAACATTTTTCTTCCCCCTTAATTTGTAATTTTTATAAATAATGACATTTATTTATCTTTTAAATCACCTCCTCAAATTGACATTATTTTTTGTTTTTCATTTTATGTATAAAAAAGGCTGCATAAATTAAACTTTTATATATTTATGCAGCCGAACGGTCATGCTATCAAGGATAGCTTTAGACTCTGGCTTTGCGTCACTACCTTTCGATAGTTTTGCCCTGAAACCTACTGTACTGTGTTCACCATATCAAACATTGGCATTGCCATAGCTATGACTATAAATCCAATGATAAGTGCCATAACGACTATAAGTATAGGTTCTAATGCTGTTGTCATTTTTTGAAGAGATACTTCTACTTCATCATCATAAAAATCTGCAGTTTTTTGGAGTATTTCATCAAGAGAACCTGATTCTTCTCCTACTTTAATCATAGAATATACCATTGGAGGAAAGACATCAATATCCCTTATGGTACTTGACAGAGGTACTCCCTTTCTTATATCTTTTATAGCTTCTTCAAGCCCATTTACTACAACTACATTTCCAACAACTCTACTCACTACCTCCAGTGCTTGAATGAGAGGTATACCACTGGACAAAAGAGTTGATAAAGTTCTCGTAAATCTGGATGTGATGATCTTTATATTGGTTCTTTTTATACCAGGAAATTTGAGTTTTATGGTATCAAACAAAAGTCTTCCTGAATTTGTATGACTATAAAACTTGATTCCTACAACTATCAAAAATATAATGGAAATGTCTATATACCAATAGTTCTCAAGTCTATCACTCATATTTAATAGTGCTCTAGTTGGACCTGGCAGTGCTACACCACTGCTTTCAAACATACCTATAAAAGTAGGCATGACATTGACTAGCAAAAATACAACTACTACTACGGATACAATGATGAGTATGACTGGATACACAAAGGCACTTTTGACTTTATTATCAATTTTGTTTTCCTTTTCATAGTGAGTAGCCATTCTATCCATGATGACATCCAGAGTACCACTCACTTCTCCAGCTTCCACCATGTTTATCAAAAGCATTGGAAATGCTTTTTCATACTTTTTCATTGCTTCAGACAAAGTCATACCTTTTTGTACATCTTCATAACTTTCTTTTATAGCATTCTTCAGAATTTTATTTTCAGTTTGCTTTTCAAGTATGTCAAGACAACTTACAATACTTATTCCAGCATTGAGCATAGTATAAAACTGCCTGCAAAATACAGCAATATCTTTTTTACCCACTTTAGAATTTAGTGAAATTGCCCTTTTAGGATCTGAAACTTCAGCTTCTTCAATAGAAATAGGATGAAATTTCTTTCCCCTAAGCATATATACTACATCTTCTGTACTTTGACCTTCAAAGGTTCCCTCTGTGATTTGACCTGTATCTGAAACAGCCCTATATTTATAAATCAAATCATCACCACCCTAAATCACATATCTTTTCATGAGTTCTACATTAAATGCTTGATTTAAAGCTGTTTCTCTTGATATCATCCCTTTTTTATAGTATTCTAATATAGAATTGTCCATAGTTTCCATTCCATACTTTGCACCAGTTTGAATAGCTGTATCTATCTGATAAGATTTTTCCTCTCTAATCAAATTTCTTATAGCTGGTGTTGCAATCATCACTTCAAAAGCAGCAACTCTACCGCTTCCATCAGTTTTTTGCAACAATTGTTGAGAAATGATTCCCTGTATAGTAGAAGCAAATTGAATTCTAATTTGTTGCTGTTGATGAGGTGGAAATACATCTATAATCCTGTCAATAGTTTTAGCTGCTCCTAAAGTATGAAGGGTTGAAAAAACCAAATGACCTGTTTCAGCAGCTGTAAGAGCTATACCTATTGTCTCTAAATCCCTCATCTCTCCCACTAATATCACATCTGGATCTTGTCTCAAAGCCGCCCTAAGTGCATTTGAAAAACTATGGGAATCAGAACCAATTTCTCTTTGATTGACAATACTTTTGTCGTGTTTATGTAAATATTCGATTGGATCTTCAAGTGTCAAAATATGACAGCTTCTTTCATGATTTATGAGATCTATCATAGAAGCTAATGTAGTAGATTTTCCACTTCCCGTTGGACCTGTAACAAGAACAAGTCCTCTTGGTTGTCTAGCTAAATCACTGGCTGATTTGGGGAGCCTTAATTCTTCCATAGTAGGAATTTTAAGTGAAATAATCCTAAGTGCTGCTCCATAACTACCTCTTTGTTTGTAAGCATTAACACGAAACCTTCCAACTCCAGGGTTAGAAAAAGAAGTATCTATTTCACCATTTTTATCTAGCTCTTCAAACTGTCTTTCATTTAATATCTCTTGAACTAGTTTTTTTGTATCTTCAGGTTTTAGTGTTTCTTCCCCATATTTTATCAATGATCCATTTATTCTAAATATAGGTGGTACTCCAACTGTTAAGTGAATATCAGAAGCATTTTTTTCCGTTCCAATTTTTATTAAATCTAATAGTTCCATCAAAGCCCTCCTATCCTAGAGTATATCCTACTCTCAACACTTCATCTATAGTAGTTGTGCCTTCTAATGCAAGCTTTTTAGTATTTTCAAATAGGGTATTCATGCCCTTACCTACAGCAGAATTTCTAATATCATCTGTAGTCATCTTTTTATCTATAAGATTTCTTATTTCTTCATCTATATTCATTACCTCATGGACAGCAGTTCTTCCCTTAAATCCGTTGTTACATATATTGCAACCACTAGGTTTATATAAAGTAATGTTTTCGCTTATATCTATACCCAAAATTTCCTTCTCAATATCACTGCCCTCATAAGGTACTTTGCACTTGTCACAAAGTTTCTTAACAAGTCTTTGAGAAATAATTCCTATGACTGCAGAAGATATCAAATAAGGTTCAATTCCCATATCTACAAGTCTAGCAATACTTGAAGCAGTATCATTGGTATGAAGAGTTGATAGTACCAAGTGACCTGTAATAGCTGCCCTAACTGCAATTTCTGCTGTCTCAGAGTCTCTTATCTCTCCAACCATGATTATATCCGGGTCTTGTCTAAGAATAGATCTCAAACCACTGGCAAAAGTAAGTCCTGCTTTATTGTTGACTTGAACTTGATTTACACCTTCCAATTTATATTCAACTGGATCTTCAACAGTAATAATATTTTTTTCTATGCTATTGAGTTCTTTCAATACAGTATATAAAGTGGTTGTCTTCCCACTTCCCGTTGGACCTGTAACCAATATAATACCATAGGGTTGAGCCAATATTTTATCAAAAGTATCTAAATCTCTTTTTCTAAATCCCAATTGACTTTTTGTAAACATAAAATTACTTCTGTCTAGTAATCTTATAACTACTTTTTCTCCATAAACCGTAGGCAAAGTAGAAATACGCATATCTATTTCTTTTCCCTCAAGGTTAGTTTCAACTCTACCATCTTGAGGAATCCTCTTTTCTGCTATATCCATTTTGCCCATGATTTTTATTCTAGTAGTTATGGCAGATAAACTGTTTTTAGATAATATCATTATCTCTTCTAAATCCCCATCTACCCTAAATCTAACTCTTACTTCTTCAGAAAAAGGTTCTATATGTATATCACTGGCTCTCATCCTTATAGCTTGTCCAATAATAGAATTTACAAGCTTAACAACTGGAGCACTGTTCACATCCACAAGTTCTTCTTTATCTATATCTTCAATTGAAGTTGGTTCATAAGATTCTTCAAATTCTTCTAGCAATTTTTTAGCCGCTTCTTCTTCATAATACTTTTCAATAGCATTTAAAATATGAGATTTTGAAGATATGACCGGCTGAATATCATATCCTGTTGAAAGTTTAACATCATCTATAGCAAAAATATTTAAAGGATCAGCCATGGCTACAATTAAATACCCGTTCTTTTTATCTATAGCAATCAAGTCATATCTTCTTGCCAAATTTTCAGGTATTATTTTAGCTATTTTAGGATTGACTATATATTTTTCCAAATCTACATGAGGTATACCCAACTGAAACTCCAGCACTTCTATTATATCATTTTCTGTGACAAATCCCATTTCTACCATTATTTCTCCAAGTCTTCTATTGCTCTTTTTCTGTTCATTTAGTGCCAATTCTAATTGCTTGTCGTCAATTTTATTTGCATATAATAAAAGATCTCCCAATTTCATATTGTTCATTCTCATAAAATTCACCTTTTTTTAATCTATTTTTATTTTAATTCTACACTATCATATAAAATTCCTTTTATTTCATCAATATTTAGAAACATATTTTCATCAACAGAAAACCATATTTTTTGACTTAATATAGCTTGATTGATAAGCATATCTATACCACTAACTATCTCCATGTTATTTGCTTCTGCACTTTGCAAAAATTTTGTTTTAATTGGCTTATATACGATATCGCAAACTACAGTTTCATTAGAAAAAGTCGAAATATCAACAGGAACCTCATCCATATCTGGATACATTCCTATAGAAGTACAATTTACAACTATATCAACATCTGTATATTTGGAAAAACTTTTCAAATCGTCATATTCTACTGCTATATTTTTAAATTTATTAGATATATTATAAGCCAATTGTTTACTTTTTTCTATAGTTCTATTTAAAATTATAATCTTTTTTACTCCACTCTGTGCCAATTTTACAGAAACAGCATGACTTCCTCCACCTGCACCTAAAATCAAAATTTTTTTCCCCTTTATACTAATTCCACTATCTACAAGAGATTTAACAAATCCAGCTCCATCGGTATTGTATCCCATAAGTTTCCCATTTACATACTTTACAGTATTTACAGCACCTAACAATTTTGCTTCCTCATCAATATCATCTAAATATTTCATAATGTGAATTTTATGGGGAATTGTGACATTAAAACCTTTGATGCCTAAAATCTTAAAAGTATCTAATACTTGCTTTAAATTATTATCCTCAACATTAAAACACATATAATTACAATTCATATTATTTATATTAAAAATATAATTGTGAATTTCAGGCGACAAACTTTTTTCAATTGGATCTCCTATTAAACAGTATAATTCAGTATTCCAGTTTATATTCATTTTCTCACTCCTATAAATTTATTTATCATTAGTATATCACTTCTGTTGTTTTTTTAACATATCATTTATGATAAGATTTATTATGATATGTTTTCCCTTAAAATTCCTTCATAAAAAAAATATAAAATGAGACAATATTAATTAGGAGGTGAAGAATTTGAAGAATAACAAAATAGCTATTTTTCTTACAATAGTTTTAGCTTTTGTTTTTACAGCTACAGGATGTCAGACAAAAACGCCTCAACGTCCAAATATGGGAAATGAAAGAATAGAAAATAGAGTTGGAACCAATCAGAGGAGAAATACGAACCAAAATAGAGTTGGCAACAATAATGCTATAGATAACAACAAAATTGATTCTAACTTAAACAATGATGCAAGAAACAAAGATATGGTTAGAACTGACAGAAATCTAAATATGACTGATAGGGCTGAAAAAATAGCAAGAAATGTTGCAAAATTAAAAGAAGTAAATAGTGCAACTTGTGTAATAACTGGGAACACAGCTTTAGTCGGCATTGATATGAAAGATAATATAGAAGGCAATATGACTAATGATTTAAAGAGAAAAGTTGAAAGTTCTGTAAGAAACACCGACAAAAATATAAACAATGTCACAGTTACAGCGGATGCAGATTTATATAAAAGAATTAGCAATATGGCAAGGGATATACGTAATGGAAAACCTATAACTGGATTTACTGATGAAATTCAAGAAATGCTCAGAAGGATAACCCCTAGCAAATAAAAATCCGGAAATTTCCGGATTTTTATCTATTTTAACAGCAAAAGACTTTGATTTTCAGCCTTCAATGACTAAAACTCAGCTTTTCGACTTAGAAAGTTTAAGATTTATTGAAAATAAAGAGAATATACTGTTTTTTGGAACTTCTGGCGCTGTAAAATTAGGAATCGCTGCAGTTAAAAAGAGATACCTAACATACTTTATATCCTGTCATAACTTGATAATGCAATTAAATAAGGCTCATGCAGAAAACAGATTAGAAACCAAGTTAAAACATTTTTCTAAATACAAGTTGTTAATTATTGATGAAATAGGCTATTTGCCGATTGATAAACATAGGTTAAAAGGAAAAATGGATTTATTAGAAAGCAAAAAAAGTAGTAATAATTAATTCTAAAAATTGTACAATTTTTAGGTTCTTTCCAGCCTTAGTTGAACTAAGTATTATACTCTATCTGCAACACCCTATTTCTTAATATCTCAAAAGTACATCTGCCATACATTATTCTTTTTATTACCTTTATTTTGTTTATTTTCCCCTCGGCTAAACCATTGCTATATTCATAGTTAATGGCATTTTCTACTGCCTCAATATCCCTTGTAATACCAGTAATAAAGCTGTTTAATTCCTTAATACCTAGGGCCTTAGATTTTGTTATCCATGTATTTAATTTTGTGCTATCCTTACCAAATAATATTTCTTTGAATTCCTCTACTATATTAAAGATTATCTTATATTTTTCATATCTATCTAATACTACCTCAAACTCCTCTAATGTAATAGTTTCCACCTTTTCTATAGGTTTATATAATAAGCTAATTAAATCATTCGTTTCTACATATCTTATATCTACTGCCTCATTTTCTTCAATAGTTTCAGATCTAAAATCAGTAATAAATTTTCTTATAAGAGATTCACTACCCGTATAGCCTTTGGCTTTAATTTTTTTGTATATTTCTTTAGAACTAATTCCATCTATATAAAATTTTTTAACTAAATTTTTGTAATTATCAAGTTTACTTTTTTTCTTGACTCCCTTTGATGTATGGTTCCAATTTTCATCAGATTCTAAATACTTTTTTACAGTCTTTCTATCAAGAACCATTTCTTCAGCTATTTTTCTCATGGATTTCCCCTCGCTACTTAATTCTTTAACTTTATTAATTAAGTATTCTTTACTCTTTGATATATCTGAGGACTTAGCTTCAGCATTTGTTATTTTATCGTATTTTTCTTTATCTTCATTAGATATTTTTGAATATGCTATCACAGTTTTATTACTCATACCTAAAATAGAAGCTATATCATTAACTTTGTATTTTAAATCTCGTAGTTCCTTAACCTTAAGTATCAAATCCCATTTTGTTTTAAATTTATATTTTTCTTTCAAATGTAATGTTTCTCCAGAATTAATGTTTTCTAATTTCCCTATCTCGATTTTATTTTTAAATATTCTTTTAATATATTGTTTACAGTAATCTGTCAGGTTTTTTAATATATGAAATCTATCTGAAACTTGAATTGACTTTGGATGTGCATCTTTTATAGCCTTATTATATACTATTGAACCATCTCTTGATATTAATTCCAGATTTGGAAATGAACTTAACCATCTTTTTACTTCTTCATAATCTCTTGATTCTAATATATCTACAATCTTTCTGGTTTCTATATCTATCATAACCGTTGCATATTTATTTCTTTTTTTAATAGCAAAATCGTCAATACAAACCTTTTTAATTTTATCTTTATCTAATATTTGTGTTTCTTTTTTTAAAAATATTGCATACTGTGCTTTTACTTACAGTTGCAACACTTTTTCCTAATAATTTAGATGCTGATATTAAACTCATGTTTTTTGATAGATTTATTATTTCGGCTTCTAATCTTTTGGTTTTTTTAGCTTTATGTTCGATAAAATCAAATTTTTCAGCGAAAGTTTTTCTATTACAATCCTCATTATCACAAAAGAACTTTCTATTATTTAAAATTAAAACTGTTTTCTTTCCTGATATGGGAAGATCTTGAAAGCTTCTTGTGTAATGAGAATGTATCCTCTCAGAAGGAGTATTACAATGAGGACAGCAAGCCACTATTTTATTTGATTTTATGTGTATATAAATGGTATCTTCTATTATTTCATGGGATATATATTCTAAGTTTTCATCTAATAACTTAATTAAAGCATCCAATTTAAATACCTCCATATGTTAATATGGAGGTATTATACTAAAATTTATGCATTAAATCAACTAACATTGGAAAGAACCATTTTTCACTTGACAAATACACGAATTTTAAAAAATATCATCTGAATGTTTATTTTAGAAACAATATAATATATAATAATATGTAATAAAATATAAAACACTTTTGATAATAAAGAACATTATAAAATAAAAATATAAAATATTATGAAATAAAAAGTAAATAATGATATATAAGGAGAGTAAGAACAAAGATGACTGATAGAGAATTGTTAGAATTAATTGCTGCACAAGTAGGCGAGCTAATAAAAGATGTATCTACATTAAAAGTAGGGCAAAATAATCTTAAAGATGAAGTAAAAAAAACTAATGTAACTATTGAAAATGATATACAACCTAAAATCAATGCTCTATTTGATGGCTACAAACAAAATCCAGATAAGCTAAATAAAATTGAAGAGGAAGTATCTAAACATGAGGAATTTATTTTAAAACGTGTAAAATAAAAAAACATAAAAGGTTTTAGTACTCTAAAAATTAAAGTTATAACATCTATATTGGACAAGCAGGAATATCAAGCTAAAAAAATACTCAACTACCTACTTTGTCCAATATAGATGTTAACCCCTAGCAAATAAAAATCCGGGAATCCCGGATTTTTATTTTATTTAACAGCTTTGATTTTCAAAAGCTTTGTTTAGTTTTTTTATAGCTCTTTTTTCAATTCTAGATACGTAGGATCTAGATATTCCTAGAAAATTTGCTATTTCTCTTTGAGTTTTGCATCCACCATCAATTAGTCCATATCTCAATTCGATAATAGTTTTTTCTCTTCCCTTCAAAACTTCATTTATTTTGGAGTACAATTTTTTTACTTGTATTTTTAAATCTACTTCGTCAATAACTTCATCCGCATCAGTCCCTAATATATCAATTAGAGATATTTCATTGCCTTCCTTGTCTACTCCAATAGGTTCTTGAAGAGAAACCTCCACTTTAGACTTTTTATCAGCACGAATAGTCATAAGTATTTCATTATCTATGCTGTCTAAAAGACAACATTATATTTAGTTTCTACATTATATATATAGAGTTATTCTAAACAAACAAAAAATATCATGTTTATTTATATAAATATTGTGTTGTGTATGGTTGCTATTGTTCCATATTTGCCTTGTATTGTGTTTTTAATATGTAGTGTACCAATTATATTACTTTATACATCAAATCTTGTTCTGTGCTAGATATTTAAGCCCATTTTATGCAAGTTGTCCATTTATAAAATTCATTGCCAAAAAATAAAAAAAGACCAGGATTTTAGTCCTGGTCCTCATCTTCTTTTCTTTTCCTTGTACTCTGTATAGTAAGTTGATGCACATATACCGCCATACCAGCACAAAGTATTCCTTGCAATACTCCATTTAAAACTATGGATCCTGTAAACCCATTCTCAAACCCTAGAATGAGTATTGATACAACAATTCCAATCACTGCCAAAATAATTGGAATAGTCCAATCCTTGACTTTTGGAATTTGTTTTATGGCCTGTCCTAGAATTATTAGTACAGGAATAAGTATGACTATCTCTGGCAATATATATTGTAGTATTTCTTCGCCTGTCATATTATTTTACCTCCTTATAATTTGTAATTCTATCTAGTAATGCAAATACTTCACCTCTGGTGATTTTATCATCAAACCTTGTTTCTTGTATTTCCATACCTTTTGCCTTTAAGCTATCATAATGTTTTTGCGCCCAGTGAGGTTTATCTTCTTTTATAGCTTTCTTCTTTAAATTATAAAAACTTGCAATTGTCCTTGCTTGTACTACTGCAAGTTCTTTTTGCTTGTCTCTAAATATTAAACTATCTTCTCTATTAGTATGGAATCCATTTTCTATAATCATCGATGATTTAGCTTGATTAAATCTTAGTTCTCCATACCAGTTATAACCTGTTTTCCCCTCCTTATATTTAACCCCTCTGTTTCTGTGATTGAAAAATATAGCAGTTGTATCGCATAGTAATTGAGCAAGTTGCTTGTTTGGCCTCTCCACAGAATCCCAAACCTCTGTACCTCTGACACTAGAATCACTTGCTGCATTACTATGGATTGCTAGATATAAGTCATATCCTTGGCCCATTTTCGCTCTTTGAGCTAAAGATGGGTTATCTGTAATTTTATTTCTAACTAAATCTACTTTAACATTCTCGTATGTTTCCAGTTCAGCTTTTAAAACTAATGAATAGTGGAAGTTGTTGTCTCCTTCATTAAATAGTACTCCACCACGGTTATGCTCTTTACCTGCGCCATGTCCAGCATTTAATCTTATCCTCATTTTCTCACCTCCTGTTCCAAATCCTCAATTCTATATCCTCAATTCTATGGTTAGCAACTTTCATTTTTTCCTCTAAAATATATGTTTTTTCTACAACTGAATTATGTTTACTCACTTTGCTTTCTAACTGTTCCAATCGATACGCTATAAGAGCTGTACTCTTTCGCTGTCCAAAATAACTCCCTATCAATGTACCTGCAAATGCTATTAACGCCACTATTATTTCACTTTCCATATAGCACCTCCATAAATTGATATAAAAAAAGAACCTAGCAAGCTAAGTCCCTATATTAAATCGTCAAACATTAATTCATAAGTCACCTTCATTGTTTGCGCGTTATTCTTCGTTTGTGGTGCAGTTAATAATACCCTAGAAGATAATCCTGCCAATTGGATTTTAGTTAAACAATATGGACCATTAAGATCGGTAATCCCATATAATATTCCTTTATTTGCATCAATGGCAGTAATTGAATATAAACCGTCGGTATAAGTATAAAAAGCTCGTACTTCACCATTTACCAAATTAATATGATTAAGTGCCTTAAAATAATCATAACGATTATCCTCCCTCCCTTTAGAAAGAAAAAGAGTATCACCTTTAATGTCAAAACCTGACTTATAGGAAATATATATTGGCGATTCCTTATAATTTACTATGTTCCCATTTAAATCTAGCTTATAAATGGCCTTATCATATTGCATTCCAGTTAAATTATGAGTATTTGGACTATCGCTTAAAACCCAAAAACCATCTTCTGCACATACTGGGTTTACTAAATATGGCAAAGATGTAGTTATTTTATCTACCAAATTTCCTTCTAAATCAAATTTAAAAATTGTAGATTCATAGTTAGAACTAACATAATTTGTTATATAAATGTACCCATTATAATAATCTATGCCACACGAATCAAAGTTAAGAACAAACAAATCCTCTACTGTATTATCCTTAGTATTATATTTCTTTATTTCTTTATTCATTAACAGCCATATATAACCATCCCTATAAGCTATTTTGTCTCTAAAATTAAATTTTAATCCTGATATTGTTTCCTTTGCATACCCTTGGCCATACCTTCCTAGTTTACCGCTAGCAAAATTTATACTTTGAAATGTGCCATTTGCTGCATGTGTAGGAAAATCAAAAATATGTGTTATTTTATTTTTATCTTTAATGGTTTCAGCTGTATTAATAGTTCCTTTCTGCGAATCGTCGCCTGAATAAGTTTCATTTCTAAAAGCATATCCTATTATGTCGCCTTTATATCCAAATTCATTCTCAGGGTCTTTTTCACTATCATCATTTGTCAATACCACCATTATAAATGGGGTTGGGGCATATAAATAATTGTTATTTGAATAATCAACTATTTTATTTATCCCTAATACATTTGACAATATTTCTTTCTTTTGAATATATTTAGCCCAAAGTTTATATCCATTGCCAATGAAATTATCTTTGGTTTCCTTAAATTCCACTTCACCAGTCTTTGCGTTTCTTAATTCTACTGTAACTCTACCTTTCACACCTAAATTATTGCCTAAATTTAATTTATCTTTCAAATTATTCACCCACTTCCATTAAAATATCTATACTATCAGTTATATTTATTATATTCATTTCCATTTCTGTATTTTCAGTTGTTTTTTCTACTTTAATATCTTCAGTAAATGTAACAAAAGCATTTTCATTTATGTTAATAATTTCTCCTATATCAACATAATCTTCAACACTTGCATAAGGTATACCAGAACTTGCAAGCAAATTTGCGCCATAAGCATAAAATTGAGCTTGCTGTGGTTCTACTGTGAATATTCCTTTTTCCATTCTAAGCATTAATCTAATATTATTTGCGAACTGAGGTATATCCTTAGCTAAAAACGATATGTTTACAGTGTTCCAGCCTTCTCTTACAAAACATTTATAACTATTACCAAATAATCCAGTATCTCTTTTCATTTCTACTTCTAAGGTAGAATCTGTACTTGCTTGTCCTACTATAACAATAGTAAACTCTATAGAAGTATCATCCATAGCCGATATCGGAAGTACCATTTTTACTTGTGAACTCCCATTTACTTCAAATGATTTTGCATTTGTAGTTAGTACATAGACGCCAAGCCTTTTCTCTATCTGCTTTATATTGTCTTTTAATCCCCCGCCAAATCCATATTCAGATTGTTGAGCTGTATATGAAGGAGAAGATGAAGTTTCTTTAAGGCCACCTTTATATATGAATTTATTCCTTAGCAAAGGAGCTTTTAGTATTGTTCCGTCTCTTTGTACTATTTCAACCCAATCTCCAGCCTCTAAATCTGGTCTACCTCTCCAATTCATATTAATAGGAGTATAAGACATTTCGTTTAAATCATTAAATATACTTTCTAACATTGTTTCTGTAATGTATGGATTATAGAAAAACAAAGTTTCATCTACTTCTCCAGCTCCAATTTCGCTTTCTTCAATATCGCTGTTATAATTAGCTACAACTCTTAAATATGTCTTAGTAGGATTGGTAATATTACAAGTAGCATAATCTTTTGTTGTCAATGTTTCTTTTATTTCTCTATCACTAAATTTAATAAATTCAAGCTTTCCTTCTTTATTTATTTTCACTGCTGCAGCATGAGATATTGCTATGAAACTTAATACTTCTCTTATTGTATATCCATCTGGTTTTTCCTCGATTATATAATCTTGATTAATAAATAAATTTTCATCTAATTCTACTCCCAATAATACTGCTATCTCATTCATAACTAATTCCATTTTAGTAGGATAATTTAAACCAGAATGATATATTTTTTGTGCAAGGATTAATCTGTCAAAGCAAGCTAAAGAAACTACATCATTTTTTACATTTCTAGAGTCAACATAATATACACCAAGAGGTAGCCATTCTGTATATCCTTCTGCTCCATTCATTCTTATATATGGTTGTACTTTAGCATTAGAAGATATATCTATATTTGTTTTTAGTTTCATGTTTAACCTAGAGGAAATCACAGCCCCTAGGCTAAACTCTTCTTCATCTATGCAAGCCTCTTCTATATCAAATTCAACTATTGAACTCGTGCCTAGTACAGTTGTATCATCTATAGCAACTTTAGTTTCAAATTCCCTACCACTTTTTTTTAAATATGTTTTAAATTTTTCTGATATAGGATACAAGTTATCACCTCTCAATCAAGGATAATTTTAAACCTTCCCATATAATTGTATCTCCCTTCGCAATAGCAATTGTTGCAGGTCTATCGCCAGCATAGAAGGTTTTAGCTTCGTATCCTCCTGTCATTGGATCAGGATAATATACTTCAAAGAATTCGTCTTGAATAGATTGTAATATTGCAGATACTTTATCCCATTCAAGTCCGCCAAAGGACATTTCTATTTTTCTTTTTACAGCTATCCTGTCTCTATTTAAAATCCCATCAGCAGTTCTAACTGATGTTTCTCCATCATCCAAATCTAAAGTCGTAACAAGAAAAGCAGCAGGATATGCTGCTATTTCTTGTCCATTTATTTTTATTATCATCCTGCCACCCCTTTATATGATTAGTAATGTCTTGCCAACACGTTTTTGCTCTGTGTTAATCGACTTAATTGCTATTCTTCCGAATTCAGTTTCTCCTATTTTTAGTACTATATCTCCAGATTGATTATTTGAACTATTGGATTGCATTTGTGCTGCTTGCATTGATTGCAGTACTGCATTCCCAACTGCATTGGCTATTGAATTATCAGGGCTTTCTACACCTTGCAATGTTCTAGCTGTCATATCAACAGAACCTTCTATCTTGTATACATTATTTTCAATACCTTCTGCCATCATGTCCATGAGATTAGGCATCCATTTATCCGCATCTTTGCCTGGCCCTTTCTTCGCTGGTGAGTGGAACCCTAAACGGTCAGCTACGGTGTCAGCTACTTTTGTTACTGCATTCTTTACTTTGCCTATCATAGCATTTATACCATCTATAAAGTTCTGGATAAGATTTCTACCCCAATTTCTAGCGTCTCCTATTACTCCGTGTATTTGTTTATCTGCAATCTTAAATGGACTCATCATTGCATCTACTAGTGCGTTCTTCATATCTTTAATACTTTGCCACATCTCATTCCATTTATCTTTTACGCCATCCCTTATATCTTTTGCTTTTTTTATTACATCCTCTTTCATGACTTGCCATTTAGTTTTAACCTCTCCGGTTTCCCAATTTACCTGATTGACATGCTCCCCCGCCTGTGATTTAGCTTGTTCAACTACTTTGTTATGCATATCAGTAGCTTTACTAATAGCTTCTTCTCTTTGTCTTGTAGCTTCCTGTATTAGTTTGTCTGCTTGTTCCTCTGACAAAGTACCAGCTTCGTCCCTTTGCCTAATAATTTCTTTTATCACATCATTATATTGTTCTTCTGCTGCTTGTATAGCTTTATCCTTCTGTTCTAAACTATTTTGTACAACTTCTACTGCTTGCTTAGCGGAAATCTCTCCTGCTTGAGCTTTCATTCTTTCCATTATCGCTTTAGATTCAACTTCACTTTCTGAAAGTACTTGTACGCCTGTTTCTACCATTTCTCGTTGGATGGAATTGATTTTTTCTTGCTCCCGCCTTGTTAATTCTCGCTTTTCTTGTGAGGCGGTATTAAGTATTTCTTTTATTCTCGCTTCACTTTCTGCAACTTCTCTCTTTTTGACCTCGTATCCTTCCTGCATGTTTCGCAGTATTTCTTCTTGTTCTTCTTTAGATAGATTAGTGCTACCATCTACAAAATTTTGCATTTTAGACAATGACTCTTTATGATGTTTATCCAAACCACTTTGGACTTGCTGGGTCATTTGCAAAAAGTTCCCTGAAATATTATCCGCTATTTCTTTAGTTACTGTTTGACCACTCCAAGACAATTGATTAAGGGCCACAGTCGCCTGATCATTTAAGTCTAAAAAACCTCCTACTGCTTTTTTTGTTGCTTCTGACGTTTCTTTCCCAAATAACTGTACTTCCGGAATAACTTCTTTACTAAAATGTTTATACATTAAAGTACTTGCAGCTATTACTCCGCCTATAGCTACTACAGCTATGCCTGCTGGTCCAAGAAAGGCAACTAATCCACCTTTGAAAGATTCTCCCATTATAAAAGCTGCTGACATTGCAGTTTTGTAAATATTTAAGACTACTGTTTTGGCTGCTATGGCCGCCTTTACTACTCCAAAAGCTATAGCTAAGCTGCCTAAAACTGTTACAATCGTCTCTAGAACAGGATATCCGTCACCCATTAGCCAATCTATTAGTTCTACAAATTTATCTAGGAGATTTCCTGTCCAGTCACATAATTTAGCAACTGCTGGAGCCATTAAATCTATAAACCAGTTAACAAAAGGCAATACAAATTCATTTAAGATAAACATTACAAGTTCAGCTATTTTAGCTCCTAGTCTTACAAATCCTTTAAATAAATGCTCTCCGCCATTGTCCCATACCCATACTAGCTTTTCTCCTAAATGATCCAGTGTAGCCAATATATTATTCAGCGTTTCAAGGAATATTTTAGCAAGCTTATCTCCAACTTCGCCCCACACTTCTCTAAAAGCTCCAGTTAATCTTTCTGCAAGAGTTAATATATGTTGGATTATGTTGTGTATATGCTGCATTATTGAAGTCCCTAACCCTGCTTCTTCCCATGCTTTAGTGAAAGATTGTGCCATATCCCCTATAGTGTTGAATATATTTTGAAGTATTCTTAATGTAGTCTCTAGTATTGCTTGGCCTGTTCCATTTGTCCAAACTTCAACCCATGACCTTCCTATAGCCTTTATAAGTTCCTTTATCTCTCCAAATGCATACTTTATTGCATCTATAGTAGCTTGACCTTCATTTTCCCATGCTTTTTTAAAAGGTTCAAATATTGTAGCTAATTTCTCTTTAAATTCATCTAGCCCACTCGTATCTATTTGATCCATAGGTAACATTTCAAAATCACCAGCACCTCCGCCACCACCAGAATCATCAGAGCCTTTGTCCAAATTCAATGTATTTAACTCATCAAAAGGAGCTAATGCCCCTTTAATTTCTTTGCCAGCCTTTTTAGCAGCACCTCCTACTCCCGCCATGTTCTTTTTAGTCTTTTCTAGTCCTTTTGCTGCATTATGACTCTGCTTATATGTTTTTCCAAACAAGGCCGATACAGCACTTGCTATATAAGTTGTTACAGTTGCCATTCCTCTCATTAATGCATTTAGTGCCGGCAATACAAATTCATAAATAGGTTGAAAAGCTACTCTTAAATTAGTTCTGATAACATTTAATGAACGCACAAATTCTTTATTAGTTTTAAGTGCTGCATTTAGATAGTCAATCATTCCTCTTATTGCCTTGTACATTACTGCATATATAAAAATTCTTCTCAATACTCTTTTTAATGACATATCAATCACATGTGCAAGTCTTGTTACTTTATTGCCTGCTTCAAATATATGCTTTCCTGCCAGCCTAGACCGAATCCCAAGTCTCCGAACTTTTTCTCCTGCTTCATTAAATTTATTTCCAGCATTTTCTGCCCTTTTACCTGCATTATTGATAGCTTCTCCTAGTTCGCCCATTTCTTTTTTAGTTTGGTTGTTTTTATCTATTAAAGGTTGCATTCTAGTTTGAAGTCTATCTATTTCTTCTGATAATTTTTGAAAAGAACTATCCGATTTAAGCATTTGTTCTAAACTTTCATCTTTTGTCATTCCCGAAAAAGCTGGAAAATCTTTATAGCTATCTATAATCTCGTCTCGTGCAGCATCTAATCTTCCTAACTCTTCTTTTATGCCCAATATCTTTTCTTGAGTTTTTTCAAAACTAGAATTTAATGATTCTAATTTTTTCTGCATTTCTTTTACACTTCCGCCCATGGCAGAGCTTGTATCATTAGACGACTTTTTAAAATCCTTTAATCTATTTGTAGCCTTGTTTATACCTTCTTGCAACTTTTCTGTTTTTGCTGAAATAACTACTTTCAATTCCTCTATCGTCAATCAGTCTCACCTCTCTTTTGTTTGAGGTATGTGTTATACTTTTCTATTCTTTCTTTCATTATCTGCCAATCTTGCTGCTTAGGTTCTTCTTCAATTTCTTCTTCAAACAAACTAGGAAATACTTCTTTAGCACTAGTCGGATATTTCTTAGGATCATTAAAGGCTATTCCTATCAAGGAACCTAATTGATAAGCTATGTTGGCTTGAAACTGCATTGCTAATTTGGTTTTCCTTTGATTGCTTTCTATAGCTTCTATAATCTCTCCATAAGTCATATCCCAATAAAAAACTGTATCCACGCCATTTTCTGCAGCAATTGGATACAGTTTTTTAAACAATTCTGTGCAATTATTTATTTGCTCTTTTTCTTCTGTGATTCCTCCAGCTTCTTTTTCCCCTCCTCTAGATCCTCTTTCTTGAAAAAACCACTTACCTCAAATACATCTATGATTACTTCTATTAAATCTTCAAAAGTACCGCCATCATCTACATATTCATCATAAATATCATAAGTATCTGCTAGAGTGATGTTATGTTGGAACTTTTGAAGTGAACCATGGAGAACCATCAGCAATTCTTCCATAGTAGGAATTTGACCTTCTTTCATGAATATATCTAATATATTAGCCCCTATTTTCTTTTCTATATTAACCATTTCATTTGCTGCAAGCCTTAATTTATATTCATTATCTCCTACTTTAAATTCTGTATATCTCATTTATATCATCCTTTCTATTTTTAGACATAGAAAAAGCACCTACAAAAGTAAGTGCCCTTATTATTTTAATTTTACAGTTGCAGATGTTTTAGCTTCAAAACCAACTCCGCTATAAACTTTCAATGAATATTCATTTACATCTTCTGGTACTTCGAATACAAATATCCCTGTTCTACTCATGCCGGGATTACATTCTTCTAAAAATATATCTTTGTCTCCTAGTATCATCATTAGCTTTGCATCCGTATAAGTATCAAATTTTCTACCTTGATTATCTATTATATTGAATTGCATTGATGAAAATGTTCTAGGCTTAGTATCATTATTAGTCAATGTTGCTGTTACTGCTATAAATTTCCCATCTGTGGTTACATTCTCTATAAATTCATTATCACTTTTAAATTCTTTCTTTTCTTCTACTTCTAGAATTGTAACTCCCAAATCTCCAGTTTTAAAAGAATCTCCTATGTTGTAAATTGGCTCTTCTTCAACGACTTCTTCTTTTTCTTCCTCTTTGTTTTCTCCAACCACTGCTTGATCCTCTTGTTTTGTCGTTGCTTGTTTTGGCTCGTTATCATTTCCACTAGTTGCAGCTATGATAATTATAATTACAATAACCCAGAACCACCATCTTTTAAATATTGATTTCTTCTTTTTCCCTTCCATAGAACCCCTCCTAATGTTATTCTTTGATATTTTTAGAATACTATACATTGGAGGAAATTTCAAGCATAAAGAGACGGCTTCATATTGTCTCTTATACTCCTGTAGGATTAATATCCTTTATTTCTGATTGTAGGAACATACTAGCTGTAAATGTCTTTGCAGTATTCACCCCACCGCCTGCTATTTTAACACTCACATAAGCGTCAAATTCATGTCCGCTACCATCAGGGTATTCTACTTTATAACTAGCTATTTTGTTTTCATCTTGCATTTTTTTCAATACTCTGTAGTTTGATGTAGCAGAACTATTATCATGTAAAAATACAAAGTTCAAATCTCCTAAATCTGATATGCCGGGGATATATTTCTTATGTTTATCTGACAGAGTAGTCACGTCAATTTTTTCAGGGTCCCCACCTATTTCAGGAATTTCCATTAGAAGATCAATCTCTTTGTAATCTGTCATTGTTCCCTCTTTATAGCTAATTTTCGTTTCATTGAAACTTGTTCCTGCCATTATACTTCACTCCTTTATTATTGGTACACTATTAAATTTCTTTTATCTACAATTCCTCTAAATCTCATTGTTTTATGTTTTACCTTTGGGTCAGGTACATCTCCCATAAACTCTCTTCTAAATCCAATGGAATTCATCTTTTCGTTTACTTGCTTAGCCAATTCTCCTGTACTTCTGTTGTGCCATATATCTATTTGAATTACTATTTCAGTCAGTAATTCAGGGCCTTTTTTAAAATGATCATTATTAAATTGCTCATAAAAAGATATCTTAGGTAAATTAGTAAAATCATCAGGGTATGAATCTGATACATTGTCTTCTCCTACTATTTCTTCTAATAATTGATTTACCTTAGGTTTTATATCATACACATCAATCGCCCTTCTTTATTTCCATTCTCACACTAGCAGCAATGGATTCTTTTATATATTCTTCATTCTGTTTCATAGCTGGATACAAATAAGGTTGTGCGGCTTGGCCATAAGTTCCATAAAACACACCATCTTTTGTTTCTATCTTTATAAAGTGATACTGTTCGGCTATAGCTGGATCTATTTGGCTTTCATGTATCCACCACATTCCTTCCCTATATTGAGGTTCTATTCCTGGAGGTAAGTCCTTTGGAGAAGCCCTCCCTACTGGTCCGGTACCAAACTCCACATATGCACTATGTTCTGCTGTTGCTGATATTTCTCCAATTACCTCTCCAACTTCTTCTTTTACATCTGTTACTATTCCATTTCTTAATTGGCCATAGTTTACTGGGGCTAAGTCCTTTGCGTCTCCTTGTACTTTTTTAGTTGCGTTTGCTACACCTTTCTTGACCACTTCATTAGCATTAATACTCAAATTATTTAGCTTTTTCAATAGACTGTCTAATCCTTCAATAGTCATTAACGATTCACCTTCTCTAAATCAGCTACAGTGTGTGTGTTATATCGTCTAATAGCCACTATTTTATAATCAGGATCTTTAGTATTATCTACATAGGCACACACGCCATCATTTTCTTTTATATCTACATTACTTTGACAATACATAGTAAGCATATAAGCTAATCTCAACCCATATATTTCACTTAACATTTTGCCGCCTGCCGGTTGAATATTGGCCTTGATGGTTTTGTCTGTAGGTTCATACCCTGTATATTTAGTACCATCTGTGTCTTTAAAGGTACCGTGTTTTTTTACTGTATAAGGTTTTAAATCCCTTTGCCTAAGTCTCATATAATCACCTCGGCAATCTTCTTGCGGATCTAATTTTCTTCATTATGCTTTCAGGAATACCTTCTTCAAAGGATCTGCTTATTCCACCTTCGCTATGGCTTGTTTGCCCTTCAATTCCTTGTTTGTTATACATAATAATAGCTAAATCTATTTGAGTTGATAATAAATTAGATGGAATTTTATCCAAATGAGTTAATTCTAATATTTCATTTTCTGCATCTTCTAAGTACAAATTCAGCAAATTATCTTCGTCCGTATCTCCCAAAGATACCCCTAATTTTATTTTCAATCTATCTAGCTGCTCCATATAATCACCTACTCAATAAAAAGAAGGCCACTATTTAGTAGCCTTCCCTTTTGGTTTTTCATTTTCCTTCACTTCAACAAACCCCTTGCTTTCTAATTTTTCTTTTTCATATTCTGTAGCTACTATTTTAACTACATTTAGTCTTTCTAGTTTAAACACTTATCATCACCACCTATTATGCTAATGCTTCTTTGATATTTACCCTCATTGCAGTAAATTGATTATCTTTTATCCATAAATCATGATACTTTCTATAGTCAAGCTTCCAAGCATCTGCCTTTTGGTTCATGTCTGGTTCAAATATTCTAATCTTATCAGTCTTTGATACTGCTATAGGAGCAGTTCTAGGAGTGATGATCCAGTTGATATTCTTTGCTGCAGCATCTGCTTTAAATCCTCCTGCTTCCTGTCCTACTGTTTTACCATCATTAAATACATACTTGGTTTTCATTCTCATAGAAGGAACTTTGATGATAGGGTTGTTGTCTATTCCCCTTACAATAGTCTTGATGTCTCCCTGAGTAAAGTCTATTACCGATAGTTGTTTAGCTAGTTCTGTTGAATTTTCAAGTATTGCTGCTATTTGCATATTCATTGTAATCACTAGAGGAATTTCTCCTGCTACATCATAAATTGTATATATATCCTCTTTTAGTTTTGATAATATTGTTGCTGCATCTGCTGTGTATCCTCCTACTGCTGATTTTTTAGCTATAGCTTGGCTTGCAATAGAGCTATATCTATATGCGTCAATTTCAGGAATAACTAATGTTCTTTGGAATTCTCCCATTACATTTGCAGCAGTTGCGACAAAGTTTGTTTCATCTACATCCATTCTGTCTAACTGGAATGTTCTACCTCTGTCTTGAGTTAGTTTTTTTGTCTCATACTCTAATGTTACTGAACCATCAACAAATCCATTGGTTCTGTCATAATCTCCAAGTCCATCCATAGAGATTATAGGAATTTTCACTTCATCTCCACCATTATACTTAACAAGCCCTGCATTAGCTTCCATCCATCCAGATGTAGCTTGTGCAACTACTTGCTTATCTAATTGTTCCATAAATATCTTTGCATATTCTAAAACATTTGGTTTTGCATGAAATTGTAAATTTAATTTAAAATTATTTAGTCCTGTTTTATCCATAACTTAACACTCTCCTTTTCTAAAATCCTAAATTTTGTCTTATTGTTTCTGCCACTTGGTCTAGACCATCACCATTGCCAGAATCCCCTGTATTGTTTGGAGAATTTCCTTTTAATGGCTGTTCAAATAGATCTTTGTAGTTTTCTTTGATTGTTTTCATCTGTTCATCCAATCCTAATATGGTTCCATCATCATTGATTTTAAGATTTTCTCTGTCAAACTTACCCATGAGCAAATCCTCATATTTGGCTTTATTGTCCTTTAGTGTCAATTTGATAGCATTGTCTAGAGTAACATTTTTAATCTTTGCTTCATATTCTTCTTTAGCTTTTTTATTAGTTTCTTGTAATTCTTTTATTTGATTCTCTAGATTTTCATTACCTTTCGCTTTATCTCCTAGATCCTTTAATTGCTTATCTCTTTCTGCTATATCAGTTTCCAGTTGTTTTTTAGCTTCTGATACCTCATTATATTTATCTTTAGGCACTGCATATTTAGGAAACTCTTTGTTTACATCTTTTATTAGTGCTTCTTGGTCTAACTTTCCATCTTTTGTGTACTTTTCAATTAACTTTAGAATCCAATCCATTTTTCATTACCTCCTATACTTTTTTATACTGGTCAGTGCCAGTCTTGGGTTCTTTGTTCTTTATGCTCTGCAAATACTAAAAAAGAGCAATAAAAAAAGACTCTATTATAAAGTCCTATTAAATTCACATCTTATATTTTTATAAAAATCTTCTTCTATACTTTTCTTTATTTTTTCTAAGCTGGTATCTATGGTGCAATTCTCACCCCTGTAGATTGCTATAGGTGTATATTCCTTTACCATTATTCCACAAGCCACCATTCTCTTTTCATCACAAGTATCTTTTTCTTTACATTTATCACACCTAGGATGTAGTTTTGACAATAGCATTACTTCTCCCCTTTCTTCTCAATCAAATATAAAGTTATAATTGTTAAACATATAGTTAATGTTACCTGTGTAGCTGTAGCCATGTTAATCCCTCCATTTTCAAGCATAATAAAAGCACCTACTATTTTTTATTTAGTAAGTGCTTATTTACATACTACATTTTCTATATTATTATCTGATTCAATAAACAGTGCCCCTATTTCTTCATCATTTTTTAGTATTACCTTGCCTTCTCCATACTTAAATATAGCATACAAACTACCATCAACATCTTCCAAGACTTTATCCTGCATTTTAAATCCTTTAGTTTTCTTGAGCTTTTCTAAACATTTATAAAAAAGATCCTTATCCGTTTGATTACATACATTAACATAATACATACAATCACCTCTAATCTAAGTTAAATTTTTTATTTACTTCTTTATTAGTTTTCTTTGCTGTGCCAATTATATCCCTTATAGCTTCATCTCTTGTCATATCTTTTCTACCCATTTTATCTGTTATTAAATCGTCAAATGTTAAAATAGGTCTTGTCTCATCTAAACATTTTCTTCCTTCTTGGTCTTTCATCATTTTCCTAGCTTCAAGTTTATACTTAGATCTTAGCGCATAAGATTCTCTCGCTTGATTTTCTAAACTTTTAGTATTGTCTATTAAATCATGTATGTCATTGCAGTGTGCTATATACCATTCTCTTACTTCTTTATTGCCAAACATACCAAAAAAATCATCTCTATAATCTAAAGAATTTAATGTTTCTTGCTTTTTGGCTTTAACATCTTCCCATTCTTTAACATTATTATACTTTAATTCTTGAAAATCATCAAGGTTAGAAGGTATCTTATCTCCAAATATTAATTTATATTTTTCACACTGTTTCTTATCACTAGCTTTGTTTAATATCTTCTTTTTCATTACCTCAGCTTGGTCTTGGCCATATTTATCTACTACATACTTTCTATACCAATCTTTATAGTTCATATCTCCAGGAACTAAATAAGCCTTTCCTGTCTTAGGGTCCCTGGCTCTTCTTTTTATCTTTGCTAATTCTTCTTCACTTATATAACTTCTAGTAGTGCACCTGCAGTTTGGATGCATAGGTGGAAGATTCTTTCCTGGTTCTGCTTTAGATACTTCAAATACTTTTCTATCTAACTCTTGACATGTCTTACAAGTTCTTAAATCTAATGTAGCAACATAAATATATTTCCCTATTCCACATTCTTTGTAACTTTCTATCTCTGCCATATTGGCCATATAAGTTGTTTCTGTTCTCACTACTCTCATAGCTGCATACTTGCCATATTCAGCATATTCTTCAAGTTCTTTAGCCATTTTATAATAGCTTTTACCACTCATGAAACCACCTGTAATTATTTCCGTTAGTTTTTCAGCTAATATATCAGTGTTCTTCCATATCCTTTTAGAAAAGTGTTTACCACTCCAAGGATTTTTAAGGATCTGTTCTATAGTTTTAGTTGGTATGGCAGCAAAATCAAATCCTATTCCTAAACCTTTGTGAATATCAAATATATTACTATAGTAAGCTTGATTAATAGTATCTATATACTGTCTTTCACTAGCTTGTATTTCAACATCCGCTATTCTTTTACACCCCACATATACACGTTCCTTTAAAGCTTCTAGTCTCGTCATTCTAGCTTTATAAGCTGGACCATTAAGTCTGCTTATTAGGTATCTTTTTATTTCTTCATTTTCAGTAGTATAGACAATCCCTCTTATTTCATCTAACTCTTTACTACTTACTTTTTCATTTAATATTTTTCTAGCTTCTTCAGGAGACAATTCTCCATCTTTTGCAAACTTATTGAATATCTTTTGTATCTCTTTCTCTATGTCTTTTATAGCCTTGTCATAAGCCTTGGTTATAAGCCTTATAGTTTTATCACTATTCCTATGATAATCATTCATTCTTTCCTTTGCTCTATTGGCCCAGTATTTATTATTCTTCATCTTCCCCACCTTCTAAGTTGGAGAATTTATCAGTTCCAAAAGCTTTGGCCGCTGTCTTTGCCTTTTCTTTTCTTTCCTCTTTAAGCCTTTTCAATTCTCCTTCAACATCATTTACCCATGGATGATTAGCAACTATAGTTTCTTGACTTATTACATCTTCTGATGACACACAATTGCTGATGGCTTCTGTCTCATTTATCTGTATATCCCTGTTAAATATAAGCTCTACTTCTTCATTTTCATAGCTACCTTGTCCATTTTCGGCCAAATATATATTTACAAAATATAATAGCTGTTCAAACGCTCTTTTAAACTCTACTTCTAGATGGTTGCATTTTAAATCTAATCCAGAATATAAAAATTTTAAGCTTATACCACTTGGAGAATTACCAAACTTGTCTAAGTCTTTAGGTACACCTTGGCCAAACTCATTTATGTCCCTCTTTAACTGTTCAAAATGCTCTTTTGCTGCTTGAATATCTATGGTAGGATTAAGAGTATCTACTCCACCATGCTCAGGATCATCAATTTTTATAGCACGATAATAATTTAAATCACTTATAAACTCTGCTAGATTTTCCCCACCATAGCCTTTGAGGATATAAATTAGATTCTTAGTTTCCTCAATGAAATTATCTATATCACTTCTAGATTTATCGTAACTATCTACAAGAGATTTAATGAATCTCACATCTGGATATTCTATATGGTTATTCTTAAAGCCTATAAAAGGTACTTTTCCCCATCCTCTACCTTCTTCGCCTTTCATATAGTGAAGTATAGGACCGCCTTCGTGTTGTTCTATGTCAGGTATTAGCTGTTCGCCATCCATAACATAAAAATAGACTTCATTTTCTGTATAATGCTCTACTCTAGTGATTTTCTTCTTTTCTTTTCCTTCATATACAGTTTGAATATAAAACCTAATCATTCCATCTAGTTCAGTATGAGTATTATCTCTCCAAAGCGGTACACATTGCTCTGATGGTATTAGCATAGTTCCAAATTTACCATTATCATCAATATAAACTTGTAACCACGCTATTCCTTTGTTACTTGCTTCATAGCCAAGTCTAGTTAATGTGTATTGGAAATACTTCCCTAATACATCTTTAACTTTTTCTATATATAATTCATTGTCGCATTGTAGAGCATAGTCTTTTGTAAGAAGATATCCTACCTTTTCATCAACTAGATTCTTCACAAAGCCATGGGCTAGTTTATTATTAGCCTTTGTTTTATCTTCCATTGAGCCACTTTCAGTATGTCTCAATATTCGCCTATCGTATATGTCATTCTCAACCCTGTAGTACTTGTCTCCTTCTACCATCCAAGCTCTTTTATCTGATACGTTGAATTCTTTTATTTCGTTGTAGAGTATTTCTTCTGTTGTCATTATATTTATATCATTTCTAAATAAATCTCTAAAGTTTATCAATTTATATCACCTTCTTTATTTAAGTATAGATAAGCCATTACCTGTGCCTATTTTTTCAGCTATCCCTGTAGTTGCGTCAGGTGCGTCATCATGTTTGTTTTTACCCTCTCTCTGATAAGTTGTCATAGCTTTATAATATTCTGGCCATTTATCTCTCCAATTTGCAGGATAATATATGTGATCCATAACCCATGTACTGTTGGATAGTATTCTAGCTTGCTTATTCTTGCTTTGATGGAACCATTTAATTATGGTTTTATTGCTCCTGTGTTTTTCTTTAAGTATTCTTTCGACTGCTCTTGCAAATCCTCTACCACCGTTGTTAGATTCTATATTAGCTACATTTACGCTATACTCGTAAAACCTTCTCGCCACTTCACTTTCCGTAATCTCCATTGGATCTTTTGTATAATAAATATCTAATATATAAGCTTCTCTATTATATTCACCATAAATTATTGAACATAGATAGTCAGAACCTTCGTCAGCTGTATCTGTATATGCTCCAATTCTAGTAAATAGTGAGTTGCCCTTATCATCTCTAGGAATGTCCGCATAAGTCCTAAACGAACTGTATAATTTGCCTTTGATATCTATAGGTACCTGCTGATAGTTCGCACTTGCAATATCTTCACCCATTGCTCTAACTTTAGTGTTATAGCTCTTCTTTGATAGTATTTCATCACATAGCATAGTCCCATTATCTTGCAATGCTTTCATTGACACATGCCTTACTTTTTTCTTTTCTCCTTCGAAATGTTCTAGTGCTCTTCCTGCTAAATCTCCTGTGGCCCATCTAGTCATTATTATTATTATTTTTCCGCCTTCCTCAAGTCTGGACAGCATTGTATTAGTAAACCAGCCCCAATGCTTTTCTAGTACATTTTCATTGTAGGCTTCTTCACTATTCTTGATAAGGTCATCTATAATCATTAAAGAACAACCAAAGCCTGTGGCGGTACCTGTAGGAGAAGTTGCTAAATAGTTATTATATCCACCTTCCAAAGACCATAGATTCATTGCTCCATCACCTTGTTTTATTCTTACATCTGGGAATATATCACTAAATACAATTTTATCTTTATCAGCCTTTTGCTCCTGGATACCATTTCTAACATTCTTTGAAAAAGTTGTCGATAAAGTTTCATTGTATGACCCAGTCATTATTTTTTCATTTTTATTTTGTCCAAATACCCATTGAGCAAATTGTCCTGCTGTTCTGGATTTCCCATGCCTTGGAGGCATATTGATTACTAGTACATCATCATCAGAATGATAGAAATCCTGCATTTCGTCGCATAGTTCTTTTAGATATTCTCTGTCTTTCTTATAGAAATCAGGGGCTAATAAATTGCAAAAATAAAAGAACTCACGTCTTGCAAGTTCTTTTTTTGCTTCTAGTTTTACTAAATCCATATCAATCATCTTGTATCAACTTCTTTAGTTCATCAGTTGTTAAATCTTTAAGTGGATTATTTACTTCCATATCTCCTCTTACATCAATGTCTTGTTTATCTCTCCACTGTTCAGGTTTCCTATTCTTCAACCAGAATATCTGTGCTGTTGTATCTGGTTGGACTTCTTTTCTAACTTTTTTAGTAGTTACCATTTCATAGACTGGGAATCCATGTAAATCTGTCATAGGATCACCTTTTACATCTTTTTTTATTATTCTTTCTTTGGTAACTTCTTCATATCGATATCCTAATGCTCTTTTTAACAATGCGTTTTCTACTTCTCTATCTACTACTTCTTTCCCCTTTTTTAAGGCAGCCGTTAAGTCCGAAAACTTCTTTTTATATTCCTTAAAAGTAGAATAGGCAACTCCTAAATTTTTAGCTATTTGTTCATCTATAAGCCCATCTCTAGCC
This sequence comes from Sporanaerobacter acetigenes DSM 13106, assembly GCF_900130025.1. Lineage (NCBI taxonomy): Bacteria > Bacillati > Bacillota > Tissierellia > Tissierellales > Sporanaerobacteraceae > Sporanaerobacter > Sporanaerobacter acetigenes. Next base: position 49,577 of record NZ_FQXR01000003.1, read on the forward strand.
CATCCTTCTATTTCCATCAGTCTAGGCTCTACATGCGTTTCATATTTACTTGGTCTTCCACCTTTCTTTTTCTTTGCCATCTATCACCACCTACCTTGATTTTATACGTGAAAAAAGAGCCTTATAGGCTCTATTGCTTATCTATAATAATTTCTTCAACTTCTCAATAGACTTTCTATCTTTTTCTAATATCTCACCTGCTATATCTCTAGATCTATCATCCAATTTTCCTCTTAAAACTTTTTCAGTCATATTAACTCCTTTAGTTTCTCCTTCAATAGATTTTTTAATAATTTCATTTGTATCCGCTTCAGTACCTAAATCCATATTGAGCATCATTTCACCCATTTTACCCTTCATACCAAGGTTTTCATCTGGCTGTCCTTCAATATATTGTATATAACTTGCTAACTTATCAATGTTTTCTCTATGTTGCTTCTGAACCTCTTGAAAGGTCTTTTTCACATTCTCATCTTCTAGTCTAGATATGAAATTATTAAAACTATCTACCGCCATGTATTCCCCTTGTAATAATTCATTAAGTGATTTTATTGTTTCTGTATTATTATCCAATTTATTTCCTCCTTAGTGATGATTTATTATATATTATTATTTTTCCACTAAGTTTAAATTTAATACATTATCCCCACTTTACTTGTCTAACTCTCCTACCCTGTTTCCTATAACTATCATGTTGCATAAGTCTTTCTGGTCTATCTCCAAGCTTAATGTCTTTTTTCTTCTGCATTCTACCTATATTCTTCAATTCTCTATATGTATCTATATCATTCTTTTTAAGATATTCTCCTATAATCATTTAGTTCACCTTCTTTTACATATTATAAGGGAGAGAATTTCTTCCCTCCCTTATCGTTTACTTGTCCATACTTTGATTAAGTATTCTATAGTACTCATTCAAAACAGAATCAAGCATTTGACTTACAGCAACCACTTCCGGATCAAGTAAGTCACTTTTTTCTTTAAGTAATTCATTCATGTCTTTGCGAATTTTTTCAATTTGTTCCGCAATATCTTTTACTTCGCACATTTTCACCCCTCCTTTCCAGTTGAGTATATAAAAAGAGGGATTTTATTAATATGCTTAATTTTTTCCAGTATTCTAAAAAACCTAATTGAAAAGTAAAAACAGCCACATTTTTCTGTGACTGTCTCCCGTTAGTCCTATATTTTGTTTTATTAAACCCTGTTGCTTAAATTTCTTCCCAATAACATAATATCACATATAAAATATAAAAGCTGTCCCAAAACTGCCCCTTTTCTGCCCCAAATCTGTTACTTTTTGATTTTGAACCTCATATAGTATGGTTCAAGTATTCTTGCCAGTAGCTCTAAAGCCTCCGAATTCATTTTTCTTATTCCTGAAACTGTTATATAATTCTGCTGTCTAAATTTATCGTTAAAATTGATTTCTATATCTCTCCAAAACATATTCTCAAAATATTTACATTCTATTATAAATCTTTCTTGCCTTGTCAATGCATTTAAAGCTCCATTTAGTTGCTCCAATTCTATCTGATATGGATATATCCTTGATTGATCATCCTTTATCCATTCTTTTAAAAGCCCTATGGCTTCTTCTTTATCCTCTATAGCTAATTCTACAAGTGATTTTTTCCCTCCTGTGCCCCTAGGCATACCTGGTTCCCTTGGTGAACCTAAAAATACATATTCAAACGAATCTGGATTGTTAATAGTTTCTTTATAGTTTTCTACCCTAGCTAAAGTAGTTTCTACTACCGATTTTTTTCTTTTATAATCCTTTAATGCATTTTCTATAACCTTAATGTCCATATTAATCTTCCTCCTTATTCTCCCCTCATAGTAGCTTCTATCTGCTTTTGTACTATTTCAATATTTATTTTAGTAGAGTATATGTATTGCATATTGCTTTCATAAAGACTTTCTGCTATATCCCTCTCCATCTTCAAGTTTGCTATTTTTTTATTACCTCGACATACATCTGATATTATTGTTACTAGCATACCTTCTGCTCTTAGTTTTAATATTTCCTTGGATAACTCTACTCTGTAATCCCTCTCTGCTTTTGCCTTTGCTTGTCCTCTCTCTTTCAATTCTTTTATAGCTTTATTTAAATTGCTTCTATGGATGTTTAGTTCTGTAACTAGATCCTGCATAGTATCACCTCTACTTTTCTATCATGCTTTCCCTCCTCAATCTCAATAAAAAAGGACACCAAACCATTTGCCTGGTGTTAGCAATATGGTCTAGTGTCCGCTGTCTAGGTACAGTAGGACTTATTTAGTTCTATATTTAGTTTATTAGCATATAATTTATTAATGGATTTTGAGAGTCACTCGGACCCGTTTGATGCCAACTTCCATTAAAGAGTCGCTAGCGCTGGCGGCTCTATTTTATTACATATAATATTTGTTATGTTCATTAAGTATATCTGTTTTCTATTTGCAAAGTTCCCTTTTCATCCCCCACAATCTTATCCGATATACTAAATTTTTCACCATCCTCTACTCCCTTAAAATATGCTTCATTAAACCCTTGAAAGTTGGTATTTGTATTAATACTGCCTATAAATTCTTTTTTCTCATAAGCTTCCACTACTTCTTTATCTCTCGCTAATACTAATCCCCACTCTTGGTTTTCTTGTTTCTGTTCTTCGAAAGCATACTCTAAGCCTTCTATGAAGCCTAAAGCATAATCATTTTCTAATCCTTTTGTCGAATAACCTTCTTTTCTATATTGATATCTTAATCTGTTTACTACAGAATTTATACTATCTACTGCATATTCAAGCACCATTTTACAAACAGTTACATCCTCATCTTTTCCCATAAAGATAATTGTATGGGTTCTGTTAGTTCCATAGTAATGATAGCATCCAAAATTTTCAGCAATTAAATCTGCTAACTTTCCTTTCCATTTTCCTTGCCTGAATGTTATATTCGTTTTACCTTCCATTACGTTTATATCTTCATGTTCCTCTATCTCTTTTAATGAAAGCTTATGCTTGGCCAATAATTCTTGAGCCTTTAACATGGCCACCTTTGCTTCATATTCATTTGAGCTTTCACTTAATGCTAAGAGCTTTTTTATTTTTATAATTATGTTATTTTCCACTTAATACACCTTCTTTCTATTTTTCAGTGTATACTCTGCATTCAGCTGCCCTTCATGATTTTTTATTTCTATTGTGAAAAAGTCTAAACTATTCATTTTTTCAGCTGTATCTACTATTTCATCTATGTAGCATATGATTTCATTTTTTAAACTTTGTTTTTTTGTTCTACTGTATTGCTGATTTATCTCCATAGCTGTTCCTCCTACTCTTCATTTCCTAGATGAGTTTTACGAAAGTACTCTATGTCAAAATGTTCATTGTAAAAATAGTCTTTCTCTGCTATGGCCCTGCAAAGACAATATCTTTGTTTATCAGAAATCCTTCTGCTTTTGTCATAATAATCTAATATTTTGCCTACTAAGTCGTACTCTTCTATGATGTATTCGCTTTCTTCTTCCTCTAACACCTGCCTTGCAAGTGTTATTATTTCTTTGTCAGTAAAGCTTAAAAATGTTTCAGCCCTTCCTTGAATTTCCAGCTCTTCTAAACGATATCTTTCTTCATGTTCATCATAAATACTCACTTTTATCCCTCCTATATGCTCTTACCAATTAACCAATTAATGCACTCATCTTTTGTTTTAAATATTCCAGTTATAGCTTTCCCTTTGCTATTGTTGATACCTACATAGTAATCTAAATCACCTAAGGGGAAGCTATAGTAGAATAACCCTTTGGGCTCTTTATTCTTTGTTACTCTTATACCTTCTTGTTGAGTTATTTCATTAACCATATTTCCCCTCCTAACTCACCATCTCATATAGTTTTTCTCTTGTCTGTCTTGGTACCATCTCTCCTATAGCCGCTATACAATTCTCCTGTTCGTATATCTTCATAGCCTTATTTGTATAAGACTTGAAAAGGTCCATGTCTCCATTGAGGTATCTTATCACCGCTCTGGCACAATATTCCATAGCAAGCATTATTTATTCCTCCTCGTCCCAAATATTTTCATCTAAAATTTGTTCATGGACTATATCTATATTCTCGTCGTATTCCGTTCCAAAATAGTTTGTATATACCATTTCTTCATACTTGAACACAATTAAAATTTCGCTATTTTCTTTGAATTTCATGTCGTCTAGATAAAAAGATAACCCTACTTCTTCTAAAAAATATTGTACTCTTTCATCGGGATAATATATATCCTCTGCATATTCAACCTTGCCATCTTCTCCTGTTATAATCCTTGCATATCCTAGCTCGATACATTCCATTATTTCACCACCTTCAAACTTAAATCTGGATACTGATACTCAAACAACTTCTTTTTCAGTTTAAACACATCAGTTTCCATCCCTTTAACATCAACTATTTCTACTTTCCCATCTGCATATGTAACTTTGAAATCTGCTATATATGTTATTGCTCTATGTGTTTTACCGTTCTTTTTAAATTTTTCTTGAAGTATAAACTTAGGTTGTAGTTCTATTTCTTTAACTATTCCAGCTCGTTTTAGTAACTTTAAACTGCAGTAATATTCAGCTTCCTTCTTGCTATCAAATGTAATGCCATCTACAACTGATTTCTTGTTGCTATATTTAGACTTCTTTGGTTTCTTCTGTCCCATGTATTCTAAATATTGTTCTTTTGACCATCTCAATGTATCAGCTCCTTAAAATTTTGCTATACATGTAAGTTTTTAATAACGTTCCTTTAATTAGCTTTTTCCATAGCTTTCTAACCCTCATTTCCAGTTCAGCTCCTTCAAAATCTTATAAATATGGTGTATGCTTAAACCAGTCATTTCCGATATCTCTCTCATTGTGTACTCCGCTAAATACATGATCTTAACTTTTTCTATCAGTTCTTCTGGATAAGTCACATTATCAACTCTCCTTTCTTTTTTAGATAACTTTAATCACACTTTCTTCAGTCATACATAAACTATTACTGAGTTTTAAAAAATCTATTTTAAATAGGAGGCGTTTTATTATGACTGATAATCAATGCCGTCGTGGAATATTCGGTGGTGGAGATTGTGGTATGGATGATTCTCTACTATTCTTTTTCCTACTTTTAGTAATTCTTTTCTGTAACTGCGATATGTTTGGCGGAAGATGTTAATTGTCACACCAGTCGGGGCTTGTCCCCGATTTTCTTATGTCCCCAATCCCTCCTAAATACTTAATAAAGCCTACAATGCTTCACTTTGCTTTTTTAACTTTTCCATATATTCTTGTCTTTTTCTTTCCGCTACAGCTTCAAGCTCATCAGCCGAATACTTGTCCGAACGCTGTTTAAAGTTGTGAAATTTAGTCTTTTTAGCCTGTACTGTATTTTGTGTTTTATCTTGGTCCGTAGATAGTTTCATTCCTCCACTAGCTTTCCAATTTTGGAGTATTCCCTCTACATACGTTTTGGTCCGTTTCCCTCTTTTTTCAGCTTCTAATATTGCGTTTTTAACCCAATCAAATCCATATCTATCTTTAAGATCCATAAGCCAATCAGAAGTTAGACCATTAACATCAAAACCACATTTCTGATAAAGTTTTGCTAGTTCCTTAAATTCTTCGTCAAAACTTTCTTTTTCTATTTCTGTAGTAGTACTATTACATATGTTTTGTTTAGTTTCGTTTAGTTTATATAATGCTGAAGGGTTTACCTCATGACTTACCTCATGACTTACCTCATGACTTACCTCAATATTTGAGGTATCCTCTTTTCTTACCTCAGTATTTGAGGTAACACTGTTGTTATCTTCTTGTTTTACCTCAGTATTTGAGGTAAAAGATATTATTCTATATTTGCCAGCTTTCTGTTTTCCTTGATTTTTATATTCAATTCTTCCTTTTTGTATAAGGATATTTCTATGTTTATTTAAAGTGTTTTCTGAGATTCCCACCTTTGCCATTAAGGTTAGATTGGCTATTGTAAACCACTCTGGCCAACCACTCTTGTTTGCAATTGCCATAATATGAAACCACAAAGCCTGTGTGTTTGCTTCCAATGGGTTTATTTCAAGCCAATCCATAAAGGAATTAATCTCTCTAATATAGTTCATCTAGCTATCACCTACTTCTAAGGACCAGGGGCAAAACCCCTAGCCTAAAATGGTATATCTTCATCTGCTCCATCTTGATTCCATGGAAGGTTAGCTTCTTCTTCTGGGTCTATTCCTTCAAAACCATCAATTACTTCTGGTTCTTTTGGTTGTGCTTTATTTTTATTTCCCTTTGCTTGCTTATTGCCATCCAATACCATCTTTGCTGCCTTTTTAACTACTTCTTCCTTCGCTTTGTCTATTAGCCATTCCAAATAATCTGGTTGCACTTTTAATATTTCTTTCAATGTTTTCCCTTTAAACTTACCAAAATCTAATCTTAGGTTTTCTGCTTCTGTTTCTGTCAGATTCGTTACTTCTTCCTGCTGTATAAATTCTTTCATATCTTCTATATCCTGAGTAAATACTTCGCTTAGGCTGGCTACTGCTAAAGTTGCGTCTATCTGCGCTCTTTTCTTAGCCATTTTGAGTATTGTATTAGCTTGGCTATATATTTCATCATTCTCAACCTGATATTCTGTCTTACCCCATCTATTTGTCTTCTGCTTCAAACTATCTTTATCGATTCCTATAGGAAGATCTTCTTCTTTAGTCCATCTCCACCTATATTTATTTTCTTTAGAATTACAAGAACCTACTCCTTCTGTTATTTTGTAGCCACCTTTTGACAAAATACATTTCATTGTATATGCAAATATTCCTTTATCATAATCTTCTATCTTTTCAACTATTTCATATTCACTAGTAAGACCAAACATCATCAAGAGTTTTTCTGCACCAGGTTTAAGTAGTGTTGGCTTTGAAGTACCTGGAATTGTATCATAATCATGACCTGCCTTTAATGATGCCTGTACTGCTGCTTGTACCTGTGTAATTTTTTTCAACGTACCAACAATCTCATTTACTTCCACACTTTCAATCAAACTCATCATCATGTTTTCTTCACTCATATTATTAGTCATGCTTACACCTCCACTTTAAATTCTTCTGGTTTGGTCTCTAGTTTAAGGCCTTCTATTTCGACTATTTCACCAGTTTCTTTATCAATTATATGATTGCCATTGATATCTAATTTCTTCTTAAATTCAGCCCAATCAAAATCTTTTTTCATTTTTATATATTCTTGCATATTCTCATGCTTATCTGCTTCAAAATATTCTCTTAGCTTTGATTCAAAGAAACTTGTTTCTTGTTCCATTTTTTCTCTTTCTTTCTTTAGGGCCTCTTCTATCTGTTGTATCTTTGCTTTTGCTACCATTTCAAATCTATTGTATTCCGCCTTAGATTCTCTAATCTTATCCAAACACCAATCAGCTTCTAAATCATCTTTAACTTTCCAAACTTCTTTTTCTTCCTCTTGAATATCTAAAACCTCATCAATCATATTTATCATTAAATTTTCCATTACTATTCCTCCCCCTCAATTTTTCTAGTTTGTGTTTTTATTTCTAATTCTGCTTTAACTACAAAGTCTTTATCACATCCACCCTCATCAGCATCACAAGTCACAACAATTGGGGCTATATAACTCCCCGTCCTAGGAAAATCTACTGCCATGCATACATCTTTCCCACAATAAGGACATTTTACTTTTATGTTTCTATACATCTTTGACATTTTTATTCCTCCTTCGACATTTTCAATTATATGGCCACTTTCTCATAATCTTGGACTTGTTTTATTTGCAATTCTAATATTTTCTTAAAAATTCTATATTCCAATCCATTTGGAATCTTTGTGTGTTTTCTTAATTCCCTTACCGATTCCTGCCCTTCTATAATTGCTTGTCTCACATCAGTTTCATCCATGCTATATGTCTCATTAAAAATTAATGTTAGTGGTTGTACTGGAGCAATAGAAACTTCTTCCTCTACAACTACTACATTGTCTTTGCTACCTCTTTTCATTGCATCTTTATATGTTTGTTCTGTAATCAATTCCCATTCTATACATCCATCACTATTATTTGTAAAAGCCTTTTGTTTCAGGAAAAATACTTGTCCCTCTAAAATGTATTGGTAGTACCTACTCCATCTAAGTCTAAAACTACTATGTCTCCCCATTTTTATTCTCCTTTCATCTTCTACTAAAAAATGTGCTATAATAGAAGTAATCTAATTTTTTATTTCTTGGATCTTTTCAGATTGCCGTCTGAGAGATCCTTTTTTTATAGCGTTCTATTCTCCAATCCACGCTGTAAGGACTTATCCCATATATTTCTCCTATTTTTCGGCGGTACATTCCTTGTTCTTTCATCTTTATCATGTCCTTAACATCTTCGTCGGTTAGCTTGTATGCTGACTCGGATATTACTGCAAAGGCTTGTTCTGGTGTTGCCACATCTTCTCGAAGAATCGCTATGCATAAAGCTGCTATGTTGTATCTTAAATCAAATGCTGTTTCTCCCATCTTACTCACCCCTTTCACTTTGAAAATACAACTGATAGTGCAGCACCTGCCATTTCAAATACTTCTTTAGTAACTTCACTCCATTCTTTTTCTTCATGTTCTTCTACTTCTCCATCACATGCAATTTTTATCATTGAAGGTTTAATAGTCTCTACATCCCCAGATTCTTTCTGTAACACTAATACTGACTTAGCTATATCTTCTATATTGATTTCAGGTAAACACCTTCTTCCAACCTTTGTTGATAACCTTAAGTGTTCATATCCCAGCCAACTAGCTTCATATATTTCTACCATCTTGTCCACTATTTCTCCATTAGGAATTGGATCACATGCTTCATATCCTGCCAATGTCCTTGTCCCAACATTAAGTAATTCAGCTGCTTGTTCTTGAGTTAATTCTGCACGATTCCTTGCTAATTGATATATACTTCTGCACCTTTCTTTCATTCTTTTTCACTCCTTTCAGTGATATTATTTAATTAATGAAGAAACTAAGTTTGATTCTTTTCTACCTTCCCCATATTGCTTACCAGTAAGAAGGTACCTATCTCTCTTCTTTTTCCTCTCTCTTCATGTCCATAGCTAATGTCACTAGATATATTCCTGCTAAAACAAAAGCTATTATAGGATTCAAAGGGCTACATATAAAACTGTCCATCATTTCACCCCCTTAACCCCATGTTCCATTGCTGTAATAGTGCAACCAGTCACCATTTTTAAAATGAACTTCTATAAAATTCTTATACTCTATTACTCTGATAGGTTTATAATCATCTTTATAATAGCTTCCAACTACTGAATTATGTTCCTTGTATACTCTCTCAAAATGTTTCTTAGCTGCTTCTGACATTTGGTTGTAGCCTTTTACTTTTGAAAAATCAATTTCAATGTAATTCATCATTTTTCACTCCAATCTTAAAAATCTCTTTATTTCCTCAACTGACTTTCCTTCCTCTGCCATTTTAATGACTTCTCCAGTAACTATTTCAGCTGCCATATCTGTATTTCTCTCTATTATCTTTCTTCTATGTTCTTCTGTAAGTTCCTCAAATGGAACTCCTTCAATTGTGACTATTATTCTTTCAGGAACTGCCATATCATCACCTCAATAGAATGTATGAATTTTCTAGTTTGTACTATTCCTATGCAGCATATTTTTATCTTTAAGCTATTTCTTTTTTTTGAAATATATCTAATAAAAATTGTCTTCCAGTTTCAGTCCATTTTCTGTCATAAACAACTTTTCCGTTTTCAAGAACGTTTTGTTTTATGCTTACATATCCTCTTTCTGAATAACTAGCAGTTAAAACCCAAGTTCTATTTACCTTGTACTGTATTTTGTTTTTTTCTAATTCCTTATTTAAAGCCGTAGCACTTCTAAAACCTAGTTCCTTTGCTATTTCTGTAGTTGTATACAATTTATTTGAATGTGTAAGCATTTCAAGTTTCCCGGATAATTCTATGACTTTGTTCTGGTAGTCTAACATTTTCACATTAGCTATTTGTAATGCTCTAGCCATAACGCTTTCAGGCGAATTCCATTGCTTTTCTACTTCTATAAAATAATCTCTAATTCTCCAAGCTTTTTCTCCACCAGATACCATACATAAATGTTTAGCTATATCAATTGGAATGACATAATCAATGAATTCTTGATTATTATTGTTAGTGTACCTTGAGGTACAGTAGGTTTTATTTTCTTCTAACCCAAGTCTTTCTACTTGATTTTCCCACCAAGACGAAAATCTTTTATTGATTCCTAATTTTCCATGCAATTCTCTTGCACTTATAATTTGTTGACCTTTATTATCAATTTCAACTTTGATTAAACCGTTCATCATTTGTCCCCCTTTCACTTTTATTCAATATCTACAACTAACAAATTTTCATATCTCTCTTTCTCGTAATCATCCATTACTTCATAAGCTTTTTTATTAAACTTATTCTCATTAAAACTACTAACTGCATGACCATCTTCTATTACTGATATAAAGCCTGTTCTTAAATAAAAATCATTCATATCTTGTACTTCAAGATCATCAACAAAGTTTTCCCTTGCCATTTTTCTCTCTCCTTTCTTTCTGTCCACTCATCCCCGTTATGGTAAAATGTTCTAAAGGGGGTGAATAGAATTGACCGAAAAAGAATTTCTTGATTTTTTCAATCAAATAGACGAAAACATTTTAAAATTAGTAATTGAAGATTCTTGTAAACAGGGTCAAGAACACTACAATAATCTCATTCTAGAAGGCTGGTCACAAGATGAAGCATTGTTTGATTTGATAATGAAAACTTCATATCGAGCTATGAAATATGCTGTTATGGCAACCTTGTATTTCTCTACTAACTTAGAATCTGAAAAACCTAAAACTAAAGAAGAATTAAAGAAACTTTTTACTATCATCAAATAATTTTTTCAATCTAGGTCTTTCTAAATCTGGTTTTTGACAATTTAATTTATAATCATCCTTTGATTCAAGCTGCTCTTGGACTAACTCTCCAAGAGTGGCAATCCTTTTTTCTAATTTTCCCTTTTCCACCTCTTGCACCTCCTTCTAAAATTTACTTCTTTTTTTGAATCGTTTTATGTGTGATAATTTAACTATGCTGGTTTATCATCCAACAATTCTACTACTGATACTCCTAAGGCTTTTGCTATTCTTTTTATTTCCTCTACGTTTGGGATACTCTTTGAATTCTCCCAATCTGATATTGTAGTCTGTGGAATTAAAGCTCTTTTACCAAGTTCTGTTTGACTCATTTTTAGTTCAAGTCTTAAAGTTCTAATTCTATTACCTAGCTGCATTGACTTTCCTCCTCTCGCATTAACGTTGTGTCGTTATCTTTAATTATATATTGAGTTTTTAGAATTGTCAACGGTGTATCGTTAATATTTTTTAAATTTCTTTGATATAATTTATTTAACGATTGTCCGTTATTATATTAAGGTGGTGCTAATCTTGACTATTGCTGAGGCTACTGCTCAAAGAATATTAGATTTATGCCAAGAAAATAACATTAGTATAAATAAACTTGCTAACTTATCAGGGATTACTCAGTCAACTTTAAATAGCATTGTTAATGGTGAGAGTAAAAACCCCCAACTTAAAACTATCGTAAAAATTTGTTACGGCTTAGACATATCTTTAAAGACATTCTTTGATAGCTACATCTTTGATGACTTAGATGTTTTCTAAATACATATAAGGAGTGTGATTTAATGGCTAAGTATCTATGGGACTTAAATCTTGATGAAATCCCTTTAGGTTGGGAAAACACCTATCAAGATGCTTTAAATCAATGTCCAAAAGGTGAAATTATCGAAATGGCAGAAATGGATAGCCCAGATAGTATTATTACTAATCAATATTTTTATGATCCTGTTGGATATAAAAATACTATCTATACCATTTTCAACGAATACAAAATAAAGGCTAAAACCTTATTTGAGTCTAGAAACAAACATGAAATCAAACCATTCATCAACGAATTGATTAAATTTGACTGCATCTTATATGGTCTTCTTGCTGAATGGACATGTAACGGTAACGAATTTGATGGTTCTAGCTTTGATCCAAATTATTTAAAAAATAATTTACTGGATTATAATTACTACTTTGGTTCTTACAATTTCGAAACTGACTTTGAGAAACAGTATAAAAAATACAAGTTAATCAGCCTATAAAGTTGTAATAGTGTCAGAGTTACATCTTATTTAAAAACTCTATTAACTTATTAGACTCTACTCTGACACTTTCACCTCTCTTCAATTTAATCGCACTATGCTTTCCAATTCCAAAAATTTCTTCTATTTTAGCTAATGACATATCACTAATAATTAAATTGAATTTTGTCTTAATATCCATCCCTTTCACCCCTTCCATTATTTACTCCTTTTTTTGAATCTGATTTTGTGTGATAATTTATTTATGCTATACTATGCGATTGTTAGTTGAAGTTTCTTGAACCTCTTTAGTAAAAAAAATGCTCGGATCAACATTTAAAATTTTGGATATTTTTATTGCTCTATCAACAGAAAGTTTCACATTTCCATTTTCAAGGTGATTGTATCCGCTTTTATCCTTATAGCCAAGCTTTTCAGCCATATATTCTTGAGTATATCCTTTTTCTATACGTATCTTTTTTAAAATTTCACTCATATCAACACCTCCTATTGTTTAAGTTACTTCAACTCTATAATCTAATTATAGTTTAAATTTCTTCAACTGTCAACCTCTATTTTTAATTTTGTTGAACTTTTATAAACATTTGTTACAAATATAAAATTATGTTATATAATTTAATTAGTTTAAGTATTTTAAACTTGAAGGAGTGAAAAAATGTCTACATTATCTAATAGAATTAGAGAACTACGAACAGAAAAAGAGCTTACACAAGAAGAGTTTGGTAAACTATTTGGGATTGTAAAATCCACGGTTTCACTATACGAAAGTGGCAAAAGCGCTCCTGATGATGAAATAAAAAAGAAAATAGCCAAATATTTCAATGTATCCTTAGACTACTTAATGGGAGTATCTGATGTTAAAAATCCATATATCAACGATAAAGATTTAGATGAAGTAGATAAATTTCTGCTTGAATTAAAAAAAGAAGCGGAAAAAGAGGGATTAGAATTCGACGAAACTTCTCCACAAGAACTTATTGAAACTTATAAATTATTAAAGGAATTTAAAAAGAGGACAAAAGGGGATTAGATTATTATTGGATAAAGGAGCGTGAAATCATGAATAATGAAGAAAAAATTTATGACTTACTAGAAAAGATATATATCGAGTTACAAGATACTAAAAAAGAATTGAAAAATTTTAAAGATGAAACTAGTTCTAGGTTTAACAAGATAGATACTAAATTTGATGAAACAAACACAAAAATAGACAATAACCATAAAGAAATCAATGCAAAGGTAGATATTAATCATGCGGAAGTTTTAAATGAACTCCAAGAGATTAAAGAACAAATCCACGAACTAGATACTAAAAATGCTGCTAATCATATTGCTACTAATACTAGATTAGATAAAGTATCGGATGATCTAGACTTCCTTACCCATAAAGAATTTCAAACTGAAAAAGAAATCTTTAAGCTAAAGAAAAAAATTGCTAAATAAAATGCACTATAGAAGGAAGAAAGAGGCAACTAACTTAACGGTAAATTGCCTTTTTTGTTATCAATTATGCACCTTATTGCTTCTTTCCTTTCTTCCTTTGTAAATTCTATGATTATTTTTTTGATTAAGTTTTTTATGCACTCTATATCTTCCACCACTCTTGCCCCCTTTATGTAAATATCGCAGTGGCGAACGTACGTTTAAATATATTATAGCAAACGTTTGTTCTTTGTGCAATGGATATTACCGTTTATTTTCATGTATATAATTTAAATTTTCAATATATTTTTAATTTATAGATATAATACCATAATGCTATAAACGTGTCAACCAAGCCATTTATATCACTTATAGACAACATGGTTTTATATTTTGCCTATAGTATATTTTAGTATTATAGGCAATAAAAAATCGGTGCGAAGTTAATCACACCGATTAGATTAGTTTTATAAATAAATCAAACGGAAAGGATGATTGATATGTGTGTGTTAAGTTTATAATTGTCACTTATTTTAAAAGCCAATACTTGCAACTATTTACTGAGGAGGATTAATGTGAATAACGAAAATTATACAAGAAAACAAATTAATATTAACGATATACTTCTTGATACTGAAAATCCAAGGTTTGAAAAGGTTAATAATCAAGAAGAAGCACTTGAAATTATGATTCGTGAGTATGAGGAAAAAATATATAACTTAGCTAAACATATCACAGAAAATGGTATGAATCCTACTGAGCTTTCGGCAGTTATAAAATCTGACAATAAGTATATAATTTTAGATGGCAATAGAAGGTTAACAGCCCTAAGGATATTAAATAATCCCGATTTATTAAATCAAGATTTTGAAAAGCTGAAATCTAAAATCATGAAATTAGATAGAGCAAATATACCAGATACGATTAACGCTATCGAATTTGAAAGTGAAGAAGAAGCAAATTTATGGATTAAGTTAAAACATACTGGTGAAAACGATGGACTCGGAACAGTTGAATGGACTGCCTTACAACAATCACGTTTTGATGATGACAAATATCCACTTTCCATACAATTACTTAAATATATGGAAAGTGCAGACTTAATAGATGAATCTATTTCTAAAAATATAATAAACTTAAAAATTACAAACCTAGAAAGACTTTTAACAGATCCCGATGTTAGGAATATATTGTCAATTACACGTTCTAAAAACGAATTACATTTTCCTATACCAAACGGAAAAATAAAAAACATCTTAAATAGCCTGTTGATGGAGCTATTATCAGAAGACTTCACTGTAAATAAAATACGTAATAAACCTGATAGAATCAATTTCATGAATTCTTTTAAGGAAAAATATAACTTAACAGAGGATGATATTAAAGATTTGAAAGATTGTGAAGTAACCACTGTTAAGGAGTATGAAAATTTAAAAGAAAAAACAGATGATAAAGCAAGCCCTAAGGAGGCACCTAAGGAAAGTACAAAAGATAATAAAAAAGATACTATAGCTAATAAAACTATTCCCAAACCTAAACCACCTGAAATGCCAAGCACAAAAGATAGATATACTCTAATACCAAAGGACTTTAATCTTACCATTAATAATTCTAAAATCAATGATATATATAAAGAACTAAAAGAAATATCGGTTGATGATTACCCAAATGTAATCGGTGCTTCATTCAGAGTATTTTTGGAATTATCTATTGACTACTATATAGAAGAAAACAAGGATGAAATAGATATAATAGCAAACGATAAGCTTAAAAACAAGCTTGAAAAAGTGAAAACCCATTTGAACAATAAATTAAAGCTAGATAGCAACCAACTTAAAGACATTAATAGGGCCATTGGTAGCAATGACAACATAGTTTCTATTGACATATTACATGGCTACATTCATTCAACAGTAGCTCAAGCAAGTGCAGATGGACTAAAAACTACTTGGAATAATTATGAGAGGTTTTTTGAACTTCTCTATGAAGTTCTTAATGATTTACCTCTGGCCAAAGCATAATTCTCATGATATAATAGGATATAGGGGGGTGTTTTAGCTATGACCAGGACTCTTTCTCCGCTTAGATATCCAGGTGGTAAAACCAAGCTATATAAATATACAAAAAAACTAATAGAACATAATAATTTAGTAGGTTGTACTTATGTTGAACCGTTCGCTGGTGGATGTGGATTAGCCATTGGATTACTTCACACTAATATAGTTAATAATATTATTCTAAATGATATTGATAGATCCATTTATGCATTTTGGAAAACTGTATTAGATAGAAATGAAGAACTAATTGAGAAAATTGACACTACTCCAATTACAATAGATGAATGGCACAAACAAAAAGAAATACAAGATAGTAAATTTGATGCAGATTTATTCGAATTAGGATTTTCCACTCTTTTTTTAAACAGGACTAACTTTTCTGGTATAATAAAAGCTGGTCCTATTGGCGGTCATGATCAGAACGGTCCTAATAAACTTGATTGTAGATTTAATAAAAAAGATATAATTAGAAAACTCAAGTTGATAAAGGCTCATAGAGAGCAAATCCAATTTTACAATGAGGACGCAATTGATTTCTTTAATATATTAAACGAATTGAATCATGATAATTTTTTTATTTTTTTAGATCCTCCATATTTTGAAAACGGACCAGGTCTTTATACCAATTTTTATACTGAAGAAGATCACAGAAACCTAGCTCGACATGTATCTGAGTTAAATCATAATTGGATTGTTACTTATGACAATGTTGATAAAATTAAAGAAATATACCAAGAATATAATTTTGAGTCTAAAGAATACTCATTGAGATATAGCGCTTACAATAAATATGAGGGTACAGAAATAATGTTTTATTCAAATAACCTTATTCCTGTTAATTTCTAATTTCATAATATCGTTATAAAAAGCTATGATTAAATCAATAGCTTTTCTTTTTACTATTTTTTCAATATAATAAACATATAACTACCAATGAGGTGATCCAATGAAAATAGCAATATATTCTAGGAAAAGTAAATTTACTGGCAAGGGCGAAAGTATTCAAAACCAAATAGAAATGTGTAAAGAGTATTGCAACAAACACTTTGGCCAATGCGAATTTATTATTTACGAAGATGAAGGGTTTTCTGGCGGAAACACAGATAGACCCCAATACAAACGTATGATGGAAGATGTTAGAAAGAAAAAATTTCAGGCAGTTGCATGCTATAGACTAGATAGAATCTCCCGTAATGTTTCAGATTTCTCCCAGACATTAGAAGAATTAAATAATAAGAACATAGCTTTTATTTCAATAAATGAACAATTTGATACATCCACACCAATGGGAAGAGCCATGACCTATATAGCAAGTGTTTTTGCACAGCTTGAAAGGGAAACTATTGCAGAAAGGGTCAGAGACAATATGCTACAACTAGCACGTTCTGGAAGATGGCTTGGAGGAATTGCTCCTACAGGGTATAAAAGTGAACCTATTACATACTTAGACAGCAATATGAAAGAGAAAAAAATGTACAAGTTGTCTCCTGTAAAACAAGAATTAGAAGTTGTAAAGCTTATATACAAAAAATATTTAGAATTTCAATCCTTAAGTCAATTAGAAACATACTGCTTGCAAAATAATATAAGAACAGTCAATAATAGAGACTTTCAAAAATATACTTTAAGGACTATATTGACTAATCCTGTATATTCTAAAGCTGACCAAAGTGTGTATAACTATTTCTATTCTAGGGAAGCTCAAATTTGCAATAACAAAAATGAATTTACTGGTAAATATGGCATTATGGCTTATAATAAAAACTTGGTTAAAAAAGGACAATCTGTCAAAACTAAAAATATGGATGAATGGATTATAGCTATAGGTAAACACAAAGGAATAATAGAAGGAAGTGAATGGGTTATGGTACAAAATACATTGAATAAGAATAAAAGCCTTGCTCCAAGACAAGGGACTTCCGCTGCTGCTATGCTTTCAGGATTACTCTATTGCAAAAATTGTGGCAATTTTATGAGGGTTAAATATGGCCAAAAGAAAAAAAATAGTGATGAAAGGCACTATTACTATGTATGCAGTATGAAAGACAACTCTAGAGGTTCCAGATGTAATATGAAAAATCTAAAAGGTGAAGATACTGATCAGTATGTAATAGAAAAATTAAAAGAGATGATTGAATCTGGAATATTAAAAGATATAGATAATGCTAAAAAAAATATTGAGGACAAAAAGAAAATAAATAAAAATGTCTATGACAAAATAACTGCTAATGAAAAAGCTATAGAAAATTTATTGAAACAGCTTTCACAAAATGAAAATGAAACTGTAGCAAAATATATTTTCTCTGAAATAGAAAAACTAGACAAAGAAAATAAAGAATTAAAATCCAAATTAGATAAATATGACAGTGAAACAAATATTACAAATTTAGAACTATTTAAAGAGGCTGTAGTGCGCTTTTATGAGTCTATAGATGGGGTACCTTATGAACAGAAAAGAAACCTTATACAAGGAATTGTGAAACGTATAGAATGGGATGGAAAAGACCTTCATATTGATATTTTTGATATATAACTATGTAGCACTTTGTCAGCATAGCATTATCTATACACCTAGCTGCATAAGTTGCCAATCTGGTGCCTTTTTTTTTGTCATAGGTGGATATGGCTTTTATAAGAGTAAATGTATCATTAAAACAGCCAATGGATTTTAACTACTTGTTCTCCTGTTATTTTGTTTTTTTCTCCAATTTCTATAAAATCTATAAGTTCATTTACCATTGTATGAGTTAATTTATCAAAATCCCTATATTTTTTTACTGTTTTAGTCCACTCTCCTATATCATTTGCTTTATTACTTATTTCCTCAATTTGTTTTTCAATGTTTTTTTTCTTTTGTTCACAAAATTCTTTTCTTTTATTGAATTCAGAATTGAGACTAACAAACATTTCCTCTGAAATTATTCCCTTTACTTTATCAATATATAATGATTTTAACAACTGGGTTTGTTCCTCCAAGTACATGTCAGTCTTATCGAATTCTTTTTCAAGACTTTTAACTTTATTGTTTGCTTCACTTTCAATTTTTAATATATTAACAGCATTATCTTCATCTAAATAATTATTTATATACTCTTTTATTTTATTTGTAACAACCTCTTCAAGAGTATCTAATCTAATGTAATGAGATGTGCACATTTTATTTTCTTTAGGGGTTTTTAAATAAAGTTTACACCTCAAAAAGGAATATTTTCCTTTATCTTTTGAAGTTGTACCCTTTTCCATAGTACTTCTACAATCTAAACATTTTACTTTAGTTGCAAATATATGTGCCTGACCCTCACATGTACTTCTTTGTCTAAGTTTAAAACGTCTTTGCACCTCTAAAAAAACACTTTCCTTAACAATCGGCTCATGAGTGTTTTTCACAACAATCCATTCATCTTTAGGAATCGTAACAAACTTTTTAGATTTATAACTTACTTTTTTAATTTTTCCTTGTGCCATATGTCCAGCATATAAAGGATTTTGAAGTATCCTTTTAACCGTAGTTCTATTCCAAAGGCTATTATTATCAACAGTTTTTTTGTAATTTGATCCTGATCGTTTTTTATAAATTGTAGGATTAGGTATTTGTCTTTTATTTAATTCATGAGTTATTCGTTGAATTCCAAAGCCTTCTAAATACCAATCATAGATTTGCCTTACAATTTTAGCAGCTTCTTCATCTACAATAAGTTTATTATTGTCATTTGGATCTTTTATATATCCAAAGGCAGCAAACGAACCAATAAATTTACCTGATTTTCTTTTAACATCAAAAGCAGCTTTGACATTGTCGGAAACATCCTCGCAATACCATTCATTAGTTAAACCAATAATCTGCCTTTGCTTTTTGTTGCCTTTGTTGGAAGTATCCGCATTGTCAACTAAACCAATAAATCTAATGCCCCATTCTATGAATTTTTTATGAATATATTTTTCTACTGCTTCCATATCTCTTGTAAATCTTGATTGACTTTTACATATAATCGTATCAAACTTCCCAGCTTCCGCATCTTTTAAAAGTCTATTCCAATCAGGTCTATCTGCATCTAGCCCAGACCAATCATCATCAGAATAAACATCATATATCTGCCAGTTATTTGCTAATGCATAACCTTCCAAAAGTGCCCTTTGATTTTGAATACTCTCTGATACATCTGAAGGATTGATTTTATCTTTATCTTCTTCTGAAAGTCTACAATACAGAGCTACTTTCAATTTTAAATTATACCTCCTTTTACCTAACTAATAGGAGATATAACCACTTACTTTATTCTACTTTAGTATAACAAAATAAGTGGTTATAATCAATTAAATAACTTTTTCTAACTCTTTTTTCTTCATAATTTTTATAAATATTTCATTGAATTTAGTTGCTCTTTGTTTTTTATCCTGGCTTTGAAATTTTTCTTCTACAACTATCTTTGTATTGCTACTCAAAATTATCCCCCTTTCTTTTAAGCTCCCTATGTGTTTACTAATATATGATTGTAAAAGCTTGTATAATTACCGTATTTAGACTAATTTTATATGAATACAAAAACAAAATAATTATTTTATATAGTTAATTCTGCTAATCTATTTTTAGTAATAAAAAAAGATAGCCTATTAAAGCTATCCTATATATGTATAATTTCTATTCAATTTTATCTTTCTATTTCCCAATCTTTTTCATCTTCAATATTAGTATTTATGCTTTCATCCATAGTAACTGCTACTTCTTTAATTGTTTCTTGATGCAATTCTAATAACATTATTTTTTCTATATTATTAACATCCGGAAAAACAACTTTTATATTAAGTTTAATAAGTTGTCTTATCTGTTTCATATTATTATTTATGATTTTTTGAATTGTTGTATGAACAGGTACGGCATTCCCATTTTCCTTATTTCTCATCAGCTTTGGATCTTTAACTTTATTAAAAAAATCATCTTTAATATGATACGCATATCCCTCTTTAAATTCCATAAAAAACCGCCTTATTTTGTAATTACATAATTTATATTAGTTTCCCTTATCTTCTGGCTTTTTACTAATATTGCCAATATCATATTTATTTTTGTCACTTAATGGTTTCCAATTGTTTATTCTAGATATCACCTTACAAATATATTCTTTTGCATTTTCGTCTTGAAGTAATATTTTTGCTTTTTGATTATTAAAAAATATATGTGGAGATATCTTATCCGCATATGTTTTTTTATTTACATTAATAAATTCTAACCCATACCTTAAATCTTCATAATCTAAATATACTTTATAATCTGTTCCCATTAATAACTTTTCAAGCTTATTTTTAATAATAGTATAATTGGTTTCATTAACAACTAGTTTTGCTTGTAATATAATATCCCTTTCACATATAGTAGGATTCTTTTCTGTTAGCTTCCTCCCATATATTTTCATAAAATTTTTGTTAGTTAAATATAATTCACTTTCTATTCTTTGCTTATCATCTCTAAACTTGAAATAAATATTTTTATCATCTAATCCTGATATGGATACTCTGTCTCCTGTCAACATATTTTTAAAATTTTCTAGTAGTCCATATATAAAATCTTTTTCATAAATCAAAGGAATTATTTGATTACTAATAATTGAGGAATTGTTTCTTATGTCATTAATTAATTCCTCTTGATTATATGAATCTTGATTTATAATCCAATTGTAGATTTGCTTTGTGCATATGAGTTTATTGCCTTTATTTTTATCAATAAAACTCCATGCTTGTATCATTAATTTTTTTCTTTCATCCATAAGAATTCCAAATCTTTCTAAACTTTTTTCAGATCCCATCCCTTTTATATAATTTTTGAAAATTATATTTGCTTCTTTATGAATATTTAATATGTTGTTATGTAAATTTGCAGGCAAAATTATAGGTAAATTATTATATTCAAAATTCCATTTTGATAACATTTCCCTAGCATCAGGAAATACTTTATTAAAATCTTCTAAATACTTTAATTCAGCATATTCTCTCATCCTTTTATTTTTATATTGTTTTGGGGTCATTCCTTTTGGTAGTTTAGCATCTATACCTGGAAATTTTTCAATACACTCAGAACCAACATTTAATTTTTTATTATTATACCTATTGATTATATAATATATATATACGTTCCTTCTGCCACATAAAGAGCACTGTACTCTATCTTTTACGTTTGGTGGATCTATTATATCCATAGTTCCAGTTCCATACCACTCTTGTTCTGCTTGCTTCTTAATATCTTTAAAAACAAATAAGATTAAATTTTTTAGTTCATCATCAAAATCTTTATTCCCTATAATATCTTTTTCATAAATCCTTTTATATTTCTTTAAAACTTTCTTTAACTTAGGATATCTTTCTATAATTACACTATTCAATACAAGCTGTCTTTCTTCCTTATCTATCAATACCCTACGTTTTCTTTTCTTTTTCATAGTGTTTTCCCCCTTTTTTATCTCTATATGCTTAATTAGACAAAAAAAGGGGAAATCCTTCTTTTTAGCTACAACCTTATTTTAAAGCTTTATTCCCTCCTTTCTTCTTCCTCATCTCTTCAATCACTCCCCAAGTTCTAGCCCAACATTCAAATTCTTCTTTAGGATCAGTGTAATGACTTATACCCATGCATCCTAAGTCATTTAAACCATCTTCATCATCCATAAATACATAATCTTCAACATTTTTAGAATGACAATAAGGACAAATTATTTCTTCTGTAGCATTTTCTCTTTGATATTCACTCAAAATAAACTCTTTGTCGCAAGTAAAACAATGATACTTTTCTAAATTATCCAATACATATGAAGACATAAAAATCCCCCTTAATTTTATTTTTTATATAATAAAAAAGATAGCTCATAAAAGCTATCCTATATATGTAAAATTGTTATTATTTTATATGTACAATCTATAATATTTCAAGCTATCCTTGGTTAAAGGATACATAGCACCAAAATATGGTAACCATCGGAAACCAATATTCTAGTAACTCTCCGATTTTATCCGAGCCACTCTCCAGGGGATCTCCTAGGACTGAATGGAAGTATCATTATTTCCCCCCTGCTGGTCATGGCGATATAGGTTACCAACCTATTTTGAGTGTTGAATATGGATATTGAAAAAATATCCGTCCACTCTTTCGCTCTTCCCTACTAGGCAGCAAGAGTAATGTACTTGAAATACTTATATCCATTTTTCAAAGTTCAAATGCTTGTACTACTTTTATATATTTAAATATGTGGGCTTATTTAAAAGCTCATACATATATAAATCAAAGTTGGTATAACGAAGAAATAATTGGTTATAATCATATTGTATATTTTCGTATACATAATGTCAAGTATAATAAACTTTGATTTTATTGTTTTATTTCTTTTTTTAATTTTTTATATTACAATAGTAATTGAGGAGTGATGAAATGGATACGTTGCAAGAAATACTAATAAATAAAAGAAAAGATTTAGGTCTAAGCCTTCGTAAAGCAGCAAAATTAATAGGCATCAGTCATTCTTATTTAAATAATTTAGAAAAAGGCATTGATCCTAATACGAAAGCTCCTGTCAACCCCACTCCTGAAACACTGTCTTTAATTAGTGAAGCCTATAAAATTGACTATAATGAATTAATGATAGCAGCTGGTTATATAACTGTTGGTGAAAATACAAAAGTATATGACCAAGATGAAACCAAAGAAGGAATAGAGGATATGCTTAATTATTATAGAAGTCTACAGCTTTCAAATTTAATTTTAGAGCTATCCCCTAAAAATCAAGAAAGAGTAATTGAGTATGTAAAACTATTAAAATTAAGCGAAAAACAAGGTTTAGACTTAGACGAATAAATAATTTTAATAATATTTATTTTGCTATAAAAAAAGATAGCCTATAAAAGCTATCCATAACGCACATAATTTCTATATAATTTTTATCTCTCTATTTCCCAATCATTTTTATTTTTATTTTCTTTTTCAATATCCCTATCTTCTATTTTCTTTGTAGCAGCTACTTCTTCAATTGGCTGTAGATAAGATTGATATTCTAAGCATTTTTCTTCTAGAAGCTTAAAATCACAACAATTTTTTATCAGCGTTTTATCATAACCAGAATTATATCGTTTGTAAATATAATTAGCTTTAGATATTATTTTATCTTTAATGGAATTGCAATATTGCCATTCTTCTAATAGCAACCTTCTATATTTATATTCCTCTTTAGAAAAATTTTTTATTTTTATTTCATTCTTAGGAATAGGGATCATAAAACTAAACCTTATACTACTAATTGTTTCTCCATTAGAATTTTTTATTAGGATATTTGTTTTTTGTTGCTTGCTAAATGATGAAATTGGTGCAAAATAATCAAAACCATCCACCGAAAGCACAACACCACATACAAATTTATTATTTTTATCATAATTTATATTTGGTATTTTAGATTCAAATAATTTTAAATAATTTATGTACTGATTTGAAACCTCATAGAACATTAACTTCCCCATAACATCCCCCTAAAAAGTAGAATGCGACTAGAAAATTCTAGTCGTATTCAGAATTACAAGTCGCTCTTACTGTGGCGAAACACCCTGTATAAACAAGTCGCTCTTATTGTGGCGAAACACCCTGTATAAGCAAGTCGCTCTTACTGTGGCGAAACACCTTGTATTATTAATTTCTTAACTTAAATTTGATAGTTTCCTATCGTTAATATTATTATACTTAAATACGTAAATTATGTCAAATATATATGTTGTACTAAGACGATATATATAAAAACTATATGTACAATCTATAATATTTCAAGCTATCCTTGGTTAAAGGATACATAGTACCAAAATATGGTCACCATCGGAAACCAATACTCTAGTAACTCTCTGATTTTATCCGAGCCACTTCTCCAGGGGATCTCCTAGGACTGAATGGAAGTATCATTATTTCCCTCCTGCTGGTCATGGCGATATAGATTACCAACCTATTTTGAGTGTTGAATATGGATATTGAAAAAATATCCGTCCACTCTTTCGCTCTTCCCTACTAGGCAGCAAGAGTAATGTACTTGAAATACTTATATCCATTTTTCAAAGTTCAAATGCTTGTACTACTTTTATATATTTAAATATGTGGGCTTATTAAAAGCTCATACATATATAAATCAAAGTTAATTAGTTATTATTTATGATAATTTCGTTTAAAAAAATATCATCATCTTCTGTTCTTAATATCTTTTTTAAAATTAAACTAACTTCTAAAGATGGAGTAATTATGCCTAGTTCATAGCTTGTATATGTACTTCGGCTTCTACCTATCTTTTTAGCTATATCCTTTTGAGTCAATCCTAATTCTTTTCTTCTCTTAATCATATTCTTCCTTATTTTAATCACTCCCTAAAAAATAGATAAAATCTATAATTAAATTATAGTCATTTTAAATGACCATGTCAATAGTTTTACCATGGAATGTTTTTATTAATGACATTAGTGGATATTAATTGTTTTAATTACTATAATCAAATTAATAGGGGAGGTCATATTATGAATAATATTTCTTTATTTAAATATAGGCTTAAAACATTAAGAAAAGAATATAAAATGACCCAAGAAAACTTAGCTGAAAAACTTGGACTTGTTCGAACTGCTATTGCAAACTATGAAACAGGAAGAACTACTCCTGATGCTGAAACATTAAGTTTAATAGCTGATATTTTTAATACCACTACTGATTATCTTTTGGGTAGAACAGATATTAGAAAACGTGTAAATAATAGTGAAAGAATAGAAAAAAAGCCCTCTATTAAAGATGAACTCTCTGAAGAAATACATAATCTATCTCCTCAAAGCCAAGAAGAAATAAAAAAACTAATTGATTTATATAAAATAAAAGATATGCAAGATAAAAATACTGAGCTTTCGGATGAAATCTCGAAGCCAGACTAAAGAAAAGTATACAGATTAGGAAAACGTTATTATTGAGTGAACTTAAGGGTAAGTAAGTGGACAAGCAATATAAATTTACATATATGCTTGAAAAGTATTATTCCGCAAGGAATATATTTTTTTAGTCCTTCCTGCGGAAAATGTTGGTGTTTATGGAAACCGATTGTAGAATTATGTCGAAAAATATTTTGTGTTGGAGTGATCTCATGGCCCAAATGTTTCCACCTTCAATAAAAGGTTTTACAAATGAAAATTATAGTGAAATAGAATTATATATGTTTTTAAAATATGCTTTACCAGACAATTATTATGTATTTTGGAATATTCGAGTTGAAAATCATTATCCTGATTTTATAATATTGGAACCTAAACTAGGCTTAATAATTCTAGAAGTAAAAGCTTGGAAGTTAGGCACTATATCAAGTGCAAATGCTAAAAACTACCATTTTAAGCCCAACAATGAAATTAAAATAAATCCACTTGAACAGGCAAGAGGTTATACTAATGACTTATCAAATTTTCTAAAAAAAGAAAAAAGACTTTGCCAATCAGATGGATTATATAAAGGTAATCTTAAATTTTGTTATACATATGGTGTTGTCTTTACAAATATAACTAAAGAAGACTTTTTAAATAGCATAATTTATGAATCTATTAACGAACGGTTTATACTGTTTAAAGATGAGATTGAACATATAGAAAATAAGCAAGATTTAAAATTGCTAAAACAAAAATTCAAAAATATGTTTGTCAAAGAAAATAGTTTCAATTTTAATCCTTTGTCTCAAGATGACATTGAACTGATTAAAAAAGTATTATATAAAGAAAACACTCTGCCAAATGATGAAAGTAGCGAAGAGGAAGAAAATATAGAAATTAAAAATTGCAAACCACCTGTTGAAGCTATACCAGTAAAAAAAGAAAAACTTAGCATAAAAAAACTTGTAATTAAAATTTTAACTATATACTGGATAATAAGTTTAATTATATTATCATTAAACTTATGCATAGGTTTATATACCGCATATAAAAAAGATATATCTAGGGCAGCTAGTAAATTCATTACAAAGTTTAACAATAAATTAGAAATATTTACTCAAAATAAAACAAATAAATATGTAGAATCAAAACCTATAATGACATTTAAAGTGGGAAGCCATCCTGGATCAAAGGGTACTTTTATCCTTATAAAAGATGGTAAAAAGCATTTAGTAAATAAAATTTTTACGGAGGGCTCCATTATTGAATTTTATAATAATAAAAAGGTTGTCATTCTTGATTCTAAATCAGATAAAAAAGAATTTAATATAGAAAATGATATCATAGATTTAGAAGTTGGAAATACTTATACAAAAATTTATCTACAAGATAAGGAACATAAATACATAAAGGATTTTAAATATGATTTTGTAAATAAGGTTATTAGTGAAATTAAAAAATAAAGGATTTTATAAGTAGTATAAAAGTTTATATTTATTGAAATTTTATTCTGAAAGGCATATATTTTTTAATCATGTTACCAAAAACATTAGTATTTATAGGAGGTGATTGTAAGGTTTTGCAGAGTATTATTGTATAGTATTTGTGTTATTTAAATTTGGGAATAATCTAGTTTTGCAAAATATTTAAAGAAGGTGGTACAGATAAAACTTAATAAACTATTGAATAAGCTTAAAATTGATTGGACTAATTTTTTTGTTGAGGAAGATTGTAGGTGCTATGATGATGAACTTAAATTTGATATCTCTTCAAAAGATTTTTTGATATTTGCAAAAGGCGATTATTATTGCTCAACTAAGCAAGGATTAACTAATGCATTGAGTAATGCTAAAAGAGCAATAGATTGTCAAGTTGATTGGATAATTAGTTATTTAGGTTATGATTATTTGAAATTTAATGATGCAACTTATCCTAATATAGATAATATCATTAATGAATATGAATCAGTTTAAAAAACCTGATAATTAAAACAAATATTCTTATAATAATATTATTCTTTTACTAGAATACTTTATAAATAATGATGATATCTCATAATTTACTAATACGAAAAAGAAGGGAGAATTATAATGAAGGAATCTATAGCATTTAGGCCTAGAGCAAGATTAATGTCCCAATTAGGGGAACAGCTAATAAAAGATGAAAATATTGCAGTTTTAGAACTAATTAAAAATTCTTATGATGCTGATGCCAAAAATGTTCAAATCACTATGGAAAATTTAGATAATCCATCGTCTACCATAATTATTATAGAAGATAATGGAGACGGAATGTCTTTAGATATAGTGAAAAACTGTTGGATGGAGCCAGGTACTGATAATAAAGAAAAAAAATTAAAATATATGATAGAAAACAATGTACGAAGTAAACTAAATAGATTACCTATGGGTGAAAAAGGGATTGGAAGATTTGGTGTTCACAAATTAGGAAATAAAATCACATTAATAACTCGTTCTGAAAATAATAATGAAGTTTATTTACAAATTGATTGGACAATTTTTAATTCCAATCAATACCTAGAAGACATTCCAATTGAAATAGTAGAGCGTAAACCTACACAACAATTTTTAAAAAATAGTTCTACAGGAACTAAAATTATTATTGAAAAGTTAAAAACCTCTTGGACTAGAGGAAAAGTAAGGGAATTATATCGTTCAATTAATTCTCTAAACTCCCCTTTTAAATCCCTTGACTCATTTAATGTTGTTTTTAATATCGATAAAAAAGATTGGTTAAAAGGATTAATAGAATATGATGATATTAAGGATTATGCTTTATTTAAAGCTAAAATGACATTATCAGGTGATAAGATAAAAGATTATAAATATTATTTTATGCCCTGGAAATCAATGACAAAACTCGATAAAAGACCTAATCTAGTTCCTGAAATTAATATGATAAACGAAGTTAGAAGAAACGCAAAAAATGGTAAAAGAAGAAAGGAACTAGAACCAATAGATTTATCTAAACATAAAATAGGAGACATCGAAATAGAGTTATTAGGTTTTGACTTAGATTCTTCTATTTTAAAAATGGGAGTAAAAGATATACAAGGTTTAAAAGCTTACTTAAATACGAATGGAGGAATATTTGTATATCGTGATAATATCAGAATATATTCATCTGGTGAAAATGACTGGTTAGGATTAGGAGCAAGCCGTGTTAATGCTCCCGGAGATAAAATAAGTAATAATCTAATACTAGGCAGCGTTAATATAAATCGTAATGGAAGCTCAGATTTAAAAGAAAAAACAAACAGAGAAGGTTTTATTGAAGATGCTGCTTATAATACATTTAAAGAAGCCGTTCTTTTTGCAGTAAAAAAATTTGAACGAGATCGTGCCCAAGATAAACAATATTTAAGGAAGTATTATGGAGCTACATCAAAATCCGAACCTGTAATAGCAGAAGTATCATTACTCAAACAAAAAGTTGAAGAAAAAATTGTAGATAAAAATTTAAAAAAAGAAATTTTTGGGTGCTTAAATAATATTGAAAAAGATTATAAACATATTACTGAGGTTTATCAGAAAAGTTCAAGCGCAGGATTAAGTATGAGTGTAGTTTTACATGAAATAGATAAAATTATTTCTGAACTTGAATATGCAATCATTGCTGAACAAACATCAGATCATATAAAACTCCTAGTCAAGCGTTTAAGTACTTTAACTGATGGCTATGCATCAGTTGTTAAATCCAAATCAATAAAAATTTTTGATCTAAAGAAAATGATAACTCAAGCATTATTTATGGTAGATTTTAGACTATCTGCTCATGAAATTACAGTTGATAAACAGTACATAAACAATAAAACCGATTTTAAAATAAAAGGTAACGAAAGTCTTATTATAAGTAGTATCATTAATATTATAGATAATTCGATATGGTGGCTTAATTATGCTAAAATACCCAACAAAAAGATTTTTTTCGATATTACTCGTGATATTACTGGATATATAAGTATAATCATTGCTGATAATGGCAAAGGATTTACAATACCTACTGACATAGTGACAAAACCCTTTATAACTGACAAACCAAGTGGTATGGGATTGGGCCTTCATCTAGCTAGCGAATTAATGAAACAACATGGCGGGCAACTTTTCTTTCCAGAATTTGATGATTTACAATTACCAAATGAGTATAAACAAGGAGCACTAATAGCCCTTTCTTTTAAGGAGGATTAAAATGCAGGAAAATATCATTGATAAAGTATTCATAATAGATGATAAATATGAAGAAGTTTTACCCGTTATTCAAGCACTAGCTAAAAAAGGTATACCTACAATTTATTGGAATGGAAATGTAGATACTAAACCAGAGTATCCTTTAAGTGGGATAAGATTAGTAATCTTAGATATGCGCTTTTCATTTGTCACTGACTCACACACTATAAATACTAATCTTTTTAATTTATTAAAAAATGCTATTAGTTATGAAAATGGACCATATATATTATTTATATGGAGTAAACACGACAATGAATATTTAGAAGATTTTAGGGCTGATCTTCGAAAAGAATCTGAAATTCCACAACCATATTTAATTGTCAATATGGAAAAAAATAAATTTATGAAAACTATATCTGAAAAAAATGAAATATATGAAGAAATAGCTAGTACGCTGAATACTGCAAATAATATAGAAATAAAAAAAGAGATTCTTGATATATTGGAAAATGTAGGCTTGAGTGATAGCATAGAACGCATTAAGACTAAAGAAAATGCTGTTGAAGAATTAATGGATACTTTAGATGAGAAGTTAAAAGAAGCTAATGCATTATATATTCTTCTCATATGGGAAAGTCTAGTAAGAACATCTGCTAGTAAGTTAGTTAATGATATTGCCAGTTTTTCTGAATTTGATGAAACTTGGGACAATAATATTAAAACATTAATTCAACATTTAGCTTTAGCTAATGCTGGAAAAGCTTTAGGTGAAACAGCTAAAGAATATATTATTAATGCTATGTCTTCTCTAAATCATATGCTTCCTGATGAATTATGGAATCAAATAATGGGACAACATATAGATGAAAATAATTTTAGTTTTATTAATGAACCTTCAATAATAAAAGAAATAGATAATAATATATACTCAATTTCAAAAACAAATACAAAGTTTATTATTAAAGAAAATAATTCTGATTATACTTCATTTAGAAGTTTATCCCAAATAAATGAAGGTGCAGATAAACAGTTATGTGAAGAATTATACAACCTCTATTTAGTCTTTTTAGCCAATAGCAACTCTAAATTATTATGTGAAAAAGTAAATTCTAATTGTATTAAAAAACCTGGAGGTCTGTATAAAATTGATAACCCTGAATTTTCAGGTGAATTAATTAATTCTATATTTAAAAATAATGCAAATATTAATACAGATAATATTTCTTTAATAAAATTAGATATATCCTCTTCTTGTGATTATGCTCAAGACAAGCTTAAAAGGATACGTATATTATGGGGACTCATGATTGATCAGAGTTGTTTCTCTTATATTAATAATACCGAAGACATATATTGTACACCAATAATAAAAACTAATGATAAAATTGTTAAGCTGGTGTTTAATTTTCACTATATTTCAAATGAATCTAAAGATATTTTAGAACAATCAGAAAAACTTTTTTCGTTTAGAGAATTACTCTTGACAGAAATAAAACATAAACTTTCTACTTATATATCAAGAGTGGGGATAATAAATTTATAATAATATTTCTTATTTATTGTAATAATGGTAATCCATGATAAGGTATAGATCATTAAATCTAGAATCTATACCTTATCTAAATATGATTGTCAAAGCTTCCTTTATTTTTTCTGCTATCTTCTCGGCCATTAATGGTGGAACTGCATTACCTATCTGCCTAAAAGCTGCCGTCCTACCTCCTTCAAAATAATAACTATCTGGAAAAGATTGAATTCTTGCTGCTTCTCTTATAGATAAAGATCTATTTTGTAATATATCCGGGTGTATATAATAATGCCCATCTTTTGATATATGAGCAACTATCGTATGAGATATATCATTATATGGAACAACTTTAAACCTATCAAGAAAACTTTTAGTATTTTTATGTTTGATTAAATATTCTGGTAATTCATTGTATTTCAATTTTCTTTTCTCTTCATTCCATATATCTACACATGTTTTATATATTTCCAAATCAATATCCCTATGTGGTCTCGCTTCATGCTGAATTAATATATCATCTTTATTCCTTATTTTCAACTCTGTCAAACATTCATTAATTCCAGACGTATATTTATAATCTTCAATTTTTTCACCTGCATTTATAAAGGGTAGATCATCAAATAAATCTTTTATTGTCCATTTCTGTTCTTCAGCTGTAAATATAGGATAAGAAAATTCAATATCACTTTTCCATCCAATTAGAATTACTCTCTCTCTAGATTGAATAACTCCAAAATCTTTAGCATTAAGTATCTTATATTCTATATTGTATCCGCACATTAACATTTCTTTTTTTATTTGCTTGAAAATTTGACCATTTTTTGCTGATAAAATACCTCTTACATTTTCAAACACAAACACTTTAGGTTTATATATTTCAAGAATTTTTATATAATATTTGTATAAATAAGTTCTTGGATCATCCTCAACTTTCAATTTATTTCTAGCTCTACCAGCCACTGAAAAGCTTTGACAAGGTGGTCCTCCTATAACAACATGTATTGGCTTATTGTTCCTTAATTTATCTATTTGTTCAATAATATTTTGTAATGTTTCTTCAGAAATTTCCTGGCATATTACTCTGTCTAAAATTTCATTAGGAATATACTTTATTAAATCTTCTCTTGAAATATTATTCATCAAATATTCTTTATATATATCTAGCTTGTCCTTTTCTAGTAAATAATAAAATATCTCTCTAGTTTGTAATGTTGTAGCAGCCCATTTATCCATTTCCACATGGGCAACGATATTAAATTCTTCTCTTCTAAAACCTTCCGATAACCCTCCCGCGCCAGCAAAGAGATCTATAACATTCATTTATAAATCACCTCTTCTTTTTCCAGGATAACAGTTTTTGATAATAAAGTCAATAAGAACTCGTTATTTCCATATCATGTAAGCAACCAACGTTGCTAATATTTTTTGATAGTCTATATCAACCCCTGATACCTCAATTCACTATCTATATCCACATCCATTTCATGAATAGAGTTATAAATACAAGCTTTTAAATATCCAATCTTATTTCTAATCTCTTTCTCTCTACTAGCTTCCTTGAATTTATTTACAGCATGTTCTATTATAAAGAAGTTAAGCTTATCCATATCTTTTTTCAGCATCTCCACAGGGATAATACTATCACCAATATTTATCCTTTTTTTATTTTCAATATCTAAATATAATAAACGTATTGCATGAGCAACAGCAACTTGATATTTTTCATCTATGCCTTGAAGTTCACAATTTATAATTGTTCTTTTGTAATCTTCTATTAGATGCGTAGATATGTTATCTATCTGTCCATCTGTTTTTATTTCATCACTATTTATAGACTGACTGATAGACTTATACTCAGTGTCATTAATATTAGTATTATTTATATCAGTATCATTCGGTGAAAAATCTTTACAGTCCTGACTGAAAGATTCTTTCATTCCTGACTGTAAATTATTTTCACTCCCGACTGAAATTTTTTTACACTCCATTTTAGTATTGTTATCATCTACTTCAGGACTTCCTTCTTCCTCTTTTTTATGGTTCTTGAGTTTTTCATTTTTTATATTTATTACCGTCAAATATATACGATTAGGTCTATTTGCTCCTTGCCTTTCTTCTTCCATCAAACCAGCCCCTATAAGTTGCTTAATTGCTTTTCGTAATGTAGGTTGACTACAACCTAACAATTCAGACATATCTTCTCTTGTAAATATCAAATATACCTCACCTTTTTCATTTATCCATCCATTAGACATACTGAGCTCGTGTCTATCACGTAATAATGAATATAAAATCCTAGCATCATTTGAAAGATTTTTAAACTCTCCTTCAAACAAAAATTTAGGCATTTGATAAAATCTATTATTATTAACATCATTAACCGTATATCTAACTCTATTCATCATCTTAATTCCCCCTCAATATTTTTGGATACAAAAAGAGACACTCGAAGGGGTGTCTCTAACTTTACATTAATATTTAAATAAGATCATAAGGTCTCATGTTCAACAATATATTCACTTAAAATTGATTCCCATGTTTTTTCATTAATATTGCTATCAAATAAATTTAATGAAGATTTGTTAAAATATAGGCCTCTGTTTCCTGATAAAATTCTTCTTACATTTTGCATTTCTCCTTTTTCTATCAACTGCACTATTACATCAATTTTTATGTCATCTACAAGCTTTAAAGAATTAACTAATTCAGTAATTTCATAAGGTTTTGTTCCTCCACACAATACTTTAACATCCCCAATCCCAAAAACTTTAAGATTTTTTTCTTTCAATATCCCTATATCTACAATAGCAAAATTATAGCCCATATCAATTGGAACACTACTATCTAAAAAATAATCTACTCCTTTATAAGAAAAGTAATTGTCAACAATAGGGATATTGGGAAAAAAGTATGAATGTATCTGCAAAAGATGATTCCTATCATTAGCTTCTGTATAAGAAACTTTAGCTCCTATTTTTGCTAAAAAATTAGCCATATTTATAGCAGTAGTTGTTGTACCAACCCTATTCATAGCCCCAGCAACCATAATTTTTACATTTTCTTGTGAAAAAGAATACTTTGAAAAATTTTCTACCTGCACATCTTTATTTATGGTTTTTAAAATATAATCTCTACTCATTCCTTGAGGGCTCATACAAATCCTTATCTCTTCTTGAATTCCATCTATTGTATCAGAAGTAACTATATTATAACACTCCGTTTCAGTTATAAGCCTATTTAGCAAACCATTATCTCCATTTTCTGCAAACAAAATAAGTCTAGTATTATACATAGTTTTAAATGCTATTATTGCTTCAATGATATCTTCTGGAGCATCATTCAAAGCAGCTAAATCTATAGCTACATAAGAATATAAATCTAAATTTTTCATATCATATATGATAAAATTTTTTAAGATAAATTCTCCTGAAAGTTTTTTTACTAGCATACCTGTTTCTTCTGTAAGAAAATCAAACAATCCTATATTCTCATTACTAGTTAAATATAAAAGCAAACTTTTCCCTCCTTCATTATCTCCCAATAATCCAAAATGGACCTCCTGCATCTACTCCTTTCCTTGCTTCATTCAAAATAATTGATAAGTCCCATTCTTGTTCACTTCTTTTTATGCTTATGGGATCTGCTACTAGAATTTTACCTTCTTGAGTTATTCCTCTAAGTACAATAAAATGTCCCGTACTTGTGAAATGTCCTTCTCCCATAATAGCAATAATCAATTTCTCATTTGAAAGTGCATCTATAATTTTTTCAGTTTCAGATGCTTTAGCACCTTCCACTTTTAATCCAAAATGTTTTGCTCCATTAGGAATTAAGCTATGATAGGAACCTGCTCCTTCACAATAATATCCATTCTTATAAGACCAATTGCACACTTCAACAGGATTAACAGTTTTATCACTTAAAGTAGAAACAACCATAGCAAGTGAAGTTGGACCACAACCAGATCTACCAATGGTACCAGTTTTCCCATAAGGTATATCTTTCCACCTACTGTCAGCTTGATTATAATAAACTATATCTATAGAGCTATCTTGAAATTCATAAGAACTAAAATCAAATTCAGAACTATAAATATAATCTTCATCTTCAATATCTATTGATTGCTCATATCCATATTCATTTCGAACATCTTTTACATATTCTAATTCTTCTTCAGAAAAGTATTGTTCAATAACTTCAAAAGGACTAGACAAAATATAAAAAATTGTAACGAAAATCAAAAATTTAACAACGAAAATCGATGTCATAGTAATAATTTTTCTCTCTCTTGCTTCTTCCTCTATTAATGAATTTATTTTAAACACCTCCCCAGAAAAGGCCTTCTAAAATCGTTTATAATGTCATTTACATATGGCGATATACCAATAGCATTGGCACAGAACAAAATGGCTTATAAAGAGCAAATATTAAGCAAAACTATACATTCTCTTTATAAGCCTATAAAAATATTAACTAATTAATTGATTTTACTCCTTTTCACAAAATTTTTCTTATCTTCCTCCTGCTGTTCCCATATATTCAAATTTATATTCAGGAATTTCAAAATCAACAGATAATCTTTTTGAGCCAATAAACATTAAAGCAGTTCCTCTTTTTTTAGCTGCAATAAGTTCCTCTTCTGCTTCCGTTAAATTATATAAATCTTTTGTTTCTTGTAAATTTTTCCCGTCTGTACCCATTATAATTTTATATGTTGCTAAATCTAGTAATGCTTGTCCGTACATTTTAACCTTTGGATCCAAAAAGTCTACTACACTATGACTAGCTACGACAATACTTCCCTCACTTTTTCTAACTCCTTTTGCTGCATTTCTTAAAAATGCAATAGATTGAGGATTCTCAGGATCAATCATTAGATAGGCTTC
Source organism: Sporanaerobacter acetigenes DSM 13106 (assembly GCF_900130025.1). Classification (NCBI taxonomy): domain Bacteria; kingdom Bacillati; phylum Bacillota; class Tissierellia; order Tissierellales; family Sporanaerobacteraceae; genus Sporanaerobacter; species Sporanaerobacter acetigenes. The sequence goes on from NZ_FQXR01000003.1 coordinate 85,777, forward strand.
ATCACAAAAAAGCATTACTTTTTCAACAGGATCTTTTGTGATTTCTTCCCAAGCCCATTGTAATATACTAAAATATTGTGTAGTAATAATATTTTTGGGAGAATTCTGTAAATCTTTTGTATCTAAACAAATGCATTTAGAATTTGCAGAAATTGTTGTATAGCCATTCCATAAAAAAGAATCACTACCAAAAGCTATATCTTTTAATAAAAGAGCTAAATCCTCATAGTCTTTCTTATAAGGATTTTCCTGCTTTGACTTTTCATATATTTGGTTATGAAGATCTTTCATAATAGGAAAATCTTCATTATTAAGCAATGATATATCCGTATCCCAAAATATATTGAATTCATTGTACAGCTCTATTATTTCTCTTTTCAAAATAGCCATTTGCCTATCTGTCAATGATGGAATATAAAGCTTAAAGAACACTTCTAAATTTTTAATATAAAGTGCCATATCTCCCATGCCTTGACCTTCATCTTCATATAACTTCTCTGTTTCATTTTCATCATCTCTTGGAGAAGTTCTAATTTGAAGAGGATTTAACATTCCTTTGCTTCCACCTCCACAATTGATCCAGTCTCCTTCTAACTTGTGTGTTAATTCTTTAAATTCTCTATGTGGATCAATAAAAATAACTTTAGTCCCCTTCATATATTCCGATAATGCTATATGCTTTAAGGCTGTAGATTTTCCTACTCCAGGAACGCCCATAAATGTAATATTGGAATTTGTCCTATCTCCTTCTCTCTTCCAAAGATCTAATATAATTAGTCCTCCTAAACTGTCTTTTGCAAAATAATATCCTGTTTTATCGGTATATCCTACTCTAGCAAAAGGAAAACCGCCGATAAAAGTTGACAAAGGAACTACCTTATTAATTATTGTTTCAACTCTTTCCTCAGTTGTATAAAATGGTGACAATTGTTTAAATCCTTCTTTTTGCAAATTAGCAAGATTTCTAATTCTACATTTTGCTACAGAAGCAGTACCTTTAACTTTCTTGTCTGTCTTTTCAAACACTTCATCATCAGTAGCAATTGGCATTATTGTCACTCCCATAAGTCCAACACTTTCATCTTCTTGATCAATTCTAATCAATGTTTTTTCTGCATCTTCAGCTGCTTTTTCTGCTCTTGTACGTGTTAAAGAATCTTTTGTAGTATTTGCTAATCCTTTATTTCTACTTATACTCCTTGATAAATTCTCCAAAAAAACCCCACTATCTATTGGTTTAAAACTAATAGAACATATTGTATTGGGAATATTAGTTATTCTAGATAGCCATCCATATCTTACACTTTGCGGGTACTTTACTATCCCGTACATCTTTCCTGTATTCTCTCCTATAGTCAAAGTATTTCTCGTAAAATTCATTCCTATAGGAGATATGATGTTTAAAAGTGTATTATTAATTGAAATAGTTTCTTTACTTTTTTTCTTCATCTTTTTTCTCCTTTTATTTTTAATTTAATAAAGGAAAGGAACCGTAGTATTAAAAGTCTCATCCTCACTATTTATATAAGCAGGATTATTGACTAAATTACAAAGTCTATAGATTCCTTTTTCTCTTAAAATTTCAGCTGCTATTTCACATGTATTAAATGCTGAAACAAGGTCATTCCCTCGTTTTAACAATTCCTTTTCTGAATCCTCTTCATAATCTTCCCATAAAATAAAATAGAATTGTCTCTCCACAGCTTCACCATTTAATGAATAATCACTTACTGATAAAATTTCCTTTCTCAATAACTCTTTTTGCTTTTGATTTGTTGTTGTTGCTAAAATCTCTTGATACTCACTAATAAGAGGAGAAATATCAACAGGCCTTGACACTGCAAGGAACTTTAATTCTTTCTGTATTCCTGAAGTTTGTGATGTAAGTATCTTGGCAAGGGATTTCTGTTCTTTTTTAGAAAGCAAATTAATATCAATTGGACTAACTTTAATATATAGGATTGTCTTGTTATCTCTTGTATATAGAAATTTATCTTTTATATCCTTTACATTCACAAAGTCCTGAACTATTTCATTTTCTTGTTTATCTTTTTTTGTTTTTAAGTTAGCATTATGATTTAAAAAATAAAGAACACTTCCTCCTCCCAATAAAGTTAATATTAAAGTAATAATTGGCCTAATAAGCTCTTTCATATCATTATTTTCCTCCCTCTTTTACCGAATATGGAAAATAAAAAGAGAAACTATTTGTATAGTTTCTCTTTTTATTGATATTGTTTTTTACCAACCTAACTTTTCTAGAGCATTTATTATTAATGTTATTGCCTCAGCTCTAGTTATCTTATTATTTAACCTTAATGTTTTATCTCCATATCCATCTATTATATTTGCTATTTTAACATTATCTAAATTTGCAGTATCTTTATATTCTTTTAAATTGATATAATCTACTTCTTCAACTCTTTCTAACATAGTAGTTAGAAGTTCCGCAACTTCAAATCTATTTATTTCTTCCCTAGTTTCTCCTTTATTAAACATTTTATCTATTATTTTTTTATTTTCGTATTCTTTTAGATAAGGTTTGTACCAATCTGCTCCTTCATTTTCAACTATATTGTCCAGTTCTTTATATAATGAGGTTTGACCTGTTGGGACTGCTCCAAATAATCTTCCTACCATAGTATATAATTCAGCACGTGAAATAGTATTGTTAGGCTTTAATGTTGTATTACCTTCTTTATCTGTATAGCCTTCAACCATAGCTAAACCATTTGCTCTATCTGTTGTCGATGCATACCATTCACTACCTTTTATATCACTAAAGTTAGGCTGTTTTACAGCAAAAGCTGCTACATATCCTTCAACATCTTTGTATGTTTCTATTTTATCTTTATCTATTTTAGTTGCTAATGCAACCCATTTTTCTTTTTCTTTATTCCATTCATAAAATCTTGGAGATAGTCCCTTTTCGTTCATAATATAAACTTTATCTTCTTGTAGTTCATATGTTGCTTTAGAATTTTCGATTAATATGGGCTCGGGTGATAATACTTCGTGCCCTTTCCATCTTGCCACAAATTCATTTAAGGATATGTTTTTTAATTCAGGTTTACTTGTTTCAGATTTGTTTTCGTCTTCTTCCTTATTATTATCTATATCGTCTTTTATTCTAATATTTTCTTCATTTGGTATAATTACTTTATTTAGTCGATCTTGTAGTTCTTTAATTTTTTTATTAAGTTCATCCTTTTTTTCACTTCCTGGAAGTTTTTCTACCAAATCTCTTGCTTCGTCTATTTTTGCTTGTGCTTTTTCTTTATTTTCTTTAGTAGGATGTTCTTCAGCTACTTTTACCTTTTTCTCTGCTTCTTGTACCGCCTTTTCTGCTTCTTTCCATCCTCCCCAATTCATATCTAATTTGTATGTGAAAGTAACCTTTTTCACACTATCAGCAGGTTTTAACCATATTGTTACTACTGGGGTACTTATTAATTTGCATCCTGATATTTCTGGTGCTGTAATAACCTGCACCCCTAATCCTAAATTTTTCTTTTGAATAGTTTTAATAGATTTTCCTTTTTCATCAACTGCAATTATTATAATTTCTCCTTCGGTAGGTAAAGTTTTATCTATATTGGTAATCGTTACTGTCTTTTCTACCCTATTCCCAGCTTCATCTTCGGCTATAAAAGTAAATGACCCATTCTCTGTAAATGTATACTCTGTCTTATTTAATGTTCCTTTATCTACTGTTGCATAAACCGTTATATCTTCATTAGTTGGTTCAGTTTCATAGGGTTCTATAGTAATTACTGGTGGGACTTTATCTATATTAGTTATCTCTATCGTTTCTTCTGTTTCATTTCCTGCATTATCTCTTGCTATAAAATTATAACTACCATTTTCAGTTACTATATAAGTTGTTCTTTCCTCTGTAACTTTAGTCCCATCTGGTAATACTATTTCCTTTATTCCACTCCCCTCATCTGTGGCTATTATTGTTAGTATTATATCTTTATTTGTAGGAACAAGGGTTGACTGGGTAATACTTATATCAAATTTCTTATCTTTTTCTAGCATAGTACCTTCTCCAAAACTAAATACTGGAGTTAAAATACTTATTAATATTATACAAACTAATAAAATACTTACTTTTCGTTTAGACATATAATTCTCCTTTCCTAATTTAATAATTAATAAGTTGGGGCATATGCCCCAACTCTCTTTAAATTATTCTCCTACAATTATCTTGAGTATTGGTCTTACTTTATCTATATTAGTTATCTCTACTATTTCCTCTGTTATGTTTCCTGCTTCATCTGTTGCGATAAAAGTAAAACTACCATTTTCCGTGAATATATATTCTGTCTCATTTAATGTTCCTTTATCTGTACTTACTTTAACTGTTATATCTTTATTAGTCCATTCTTTTGTGTAATCATCTACCGTAATCACTGGTGGTACCTTGTCTATATTTGTTATTTCTATTACTTCCTCTGTTTCATTTCCTGCATTATCTCTTGCTATAAAAGTATAACTACCATTCTCACTTACTATAAATTCAGCTGATTCCTCTTCTATCTTAGTTTCATCTGGCAAAATTATTTCTTTGATTCCGCTACCTTCATCAGTAGCTTTAATAGTTATAGTTACGTCTTGATTTGTTGGATTAATTGTGCTTGGCACGAGTTCTAAAATAGGTTTTTGTTTATCAATGTTCTTAATCTCTACATAACCTACTGTTTCATTCAATGCATTATCGTATACTTTAAATTGATAGTTTCCATTTTCACTTACTATAAATTCAGTTGATTCTTTCTCTACCTTAGTCCCGTCTGGCAACACTATTTCCTTTATGCCACTTAAATCATCACTTGTTTCTACCGTTATAACAATGTCCTGATTTGTAGGTTCATCAGTATTTACTATAATAGTTACATCATCATTATCTGCTAATGCCATTATAGAATTATAGGGCATTACCACAATACTTAATATTAAAGCTAATCCCAATACTTTAGCCATTTTTAGCTTTTTCATTTTTAAATTCCTCCCTAAACTTTAATTTTATTAATATAAAAAAGACGGGAAAATTCCGCCCAATAGTTAAGTTAAGTTTATTTTCCAACTATTATTTTCATAGTTGGAGAAGTTTTATCTATTTTTATAGTCCTTGAAATCTCATTAGACTTTCCACCCTTGTCATCTTCAACCCATATTTTTAAAGTATATATACCTTGTGGTATACTACTATCAATGGGTATACTATTTGAAAAACTTTGACTGCTTCCATTTGCTGTTATTGTTTGTAAAGTTTTATTAGTATGTGTTGATATCCCATTAATTGTATATTTTACACTTAAAGTATCACCATTATCAACATCTTTTACGGAACCAGATACGTTTATTGCTTTTTCCTTACCAAAATAATCATTTTCTCCTGGATTACTTAAAGTTAAAGTTGGATTATTATTTACTAAGCCTTTCCTTACATACCAGTAGTCTCCTTGTAGACCATCTGAAGGATATTGATTTATTGTACCTGTAACAGTACCAACAAAAGAGCCTTTTCGAGGAGTAATTATATCGCATTTCCTTATTGTCTCGTAATAATAATCAAAATCTCCATCACTATGTCTAGTTGCAAAAGAATATTTTTGAACTTTAGTTGAAGTCACATAATAATAATTACCACTAATGTCTGCCCAAAATACCCGTTCACCATTTGTGCCTTGATAGCCTTCGGTACTTGAAAAATAGTAATCTCTATAAAGATAGATAGAATAATTACTGCTATTTTTCTTTAATAAATCTCCGTCATTAACAGATCTATCATTATCATATCTTATTAGATTGTACTTTTCATAATAATACAAAGGTTCACTAGCCTGTGCAGTACCTATACTACCAAAGACCATCATACTAACCATTACCAAGGTTAAAATCACCTTACCAAACGGTATTTTCATTTCACTACCTCCTCATTCTTTGCAAAGTATTTAAAATTTTGCCATGTATTCTGATTTCACTTTTAATCTTATTTTCATTGGCGGTAAGTGTTCCCAGCCAAACGATAGCGGAACTTCAAGATTGATAAATGTTTCCGCTGAAAATTTATCATTAGATTTTAAAGGTGAGTTGATTATTTCAACTTTAAGATTTGATAATTTATACTCATACTCTGAATCTATTTTTTTTACATGATAACCCCCATCTTTTTCTAGTCCTAATAAATCATCAAGCTTCTTATATACATCTCCTGTATCAATATTCTCTTTCCATTCTTCTTCATTTTCATCATATTTATATCCTGCTGAATATGCTTCTCTTGATGAGCTATATACATTCTCGTAGTTTTCCGTACTAACAGATATTACTGCTGATTGAACTGCATCTCTAACCCCTTTTGCAATAATTTGTAATCTCATATATTCAGAAACTCCAGCTAATACAATTAAAGCTATTAACAATATTGATACTATTAGTATAAACATCCCTCCCTCCTTTTCTCTTAGCTTGTTTTTAAATATTTTCGTCATTTCCAATACACCTCCGACTTTCCAGAAGCTTTACCTACAAGAGGTATTGAAAAAGAACCAAAATCCCCAAATAAACCAATATCATAATTTACCTTTGCTATCACTAATATGTCACCATCTAACTGTATTTTTTTCTCTGAAAAAGTATCTGCTTCCCATATAACCTCTTCAGGAGTAATTCCTAAATTTTTTGATATTTCACTGCAATCTATATCAATTTCACCTTTTATTTGTGCTTGCCTTAATGCTTCACTTGCAAATTGATTTAATTGATTTTTAAGAATAAAAGCTGGAACTACCTTTGTTATTGTGGCAAGAACAAGTACCATAACTAAAACAAAAACGGCAACATCTATGTAACCGTCTCCTCTCTTTTCTCTCATCTTTCTTATTATCCTTTTCATGAAAACAACCCCTTAGCTCCTTGAGAAATTGCTACTACAAAGACAACAACATAAATCAATATCATACATCCAAGCATCAATAGAGAATATTTTCTAATCTTCCCAGGTCTTTTAGCAGCTTCTTGCTTAAGTTTTTGTAATTCTAATTGTTTAAAATCATGAGAAAGCATCTGAAAATATACTACAGCATTGTCCCCTCTTATCACAGCAATAAGACCTTTTATTACATCAGAAAGCATAGGACTTTGAATCCTTGTTTCAAATCGCGTTAAAGCTGTTTCATAATTTCCTGTCTTCATGTCAGCAGTAGTTATATCCAATTCGTCTTTAAGCATTTGTCCTGCATTTTGTTTATAATTTTCTAATATGAAAAGTATGTCTCTCGTAGATTTCAAATTTTGCTCTATGTCTCTTGTAAATTTAGGCAGTTCATTCTCTATCTTTTCCCTTTTTATTTTTATCTTCTCCTCTGGAAAACGTACTTCTTTAAAATATATTCTTAATCCTACTACAAGTAATATTGGAAACATGACTGGAAAAACAAATAAAAAGGGAATCCCAAATAATACTGGAATTCCTGCTTTTATTATAGTAGAAGCAATATGTTTTTCAGGTGTTTTATTTATACCTGCTGTTTTAAGTTGAGATTGTAACTTTTTTCTTTTGTACTCATTTAATTTTATATACTTCGATAGTCTTTCAGCCACACCATCTAAATATATATCTATATTTTTTGCTTTGGCTGATCCTTTTCCTAAAGAAAGTATTCCTTTAGATGTTTGTATAGTTGGAACTTTAACAATTTCTGAAATTAAAAGGTACAATCCAAAAGCAAAAAATATAGACGATAAAAGCATTATTGTATACATTTTAATCCTCCTTTTACTATGCTTTATACTCTATTGGTCTTGTATGTTTTATAACACCTCCTAGAGATATAAACACTACCAAAACACATACAGCTAAAGCTGCCTTTCCCCAGATAGTAGTAACAAGTATTTTATACCAATCTTTATTTAGCATTTTAATTATAGGAATATTTGAAAAAAGAAGAATCGCCATAGTAATATATTCTTTCATAGGTTCATACAACATAGTATCAAGTTCTGCTGATACAACTCTTTCATCAGAAAGTTTCTGAACTATAGGAACTAATGTATATTTTAAATTCTTATTATCCATACATGAAATTAAGACATCACACCATTCTTGAAAAACTTCATTATGAATTTTAGGTTTTATATTTTTTATAGCAAGTTTAGTATTCGAAGTAATTAACTTGGTTTGTGAAAGAAAAAAGCTAAAAACTTCTGATACCGGAGGATTTAAATAATCTATATTTTCTTCTACAGCTTGTATAATATTCTCACTTCTCAAATACGAAGTAGTTATAGTAGATAGTGCTGATTCCAACTCCTCATTTGTTTCCTTCTGGTAAGAATGAGAAGTATAAATAATATACCAAAAAGGTAAAAGTGCTAGTCCTATAGCTAATACAGGGACTAGAAATATGTTCCCAACAGAAAGTGAAAAAACTACTCCTATAATAAAAAATATTATTGAAGCTATCCATAATACATTCATCTTTTCACTCCTACCTGTTATTTCTAATATTGTTTTAGCTTCGTTTACAACTTTTCTAATCCCTCTATCTTCAGTACTATTTATCTGGTTTATTTTTTCTTTTATAGTTAATTTCTTTTCCTTATTTAAAAAGCTAGCCAAATCATCTGTAAAATCAAAAAAAGACAGGTTAAGAAGAATAAAGCCACCTGTCGTGAAAGCTATAAAAGATATTATACTCAAGAAAGTACTCAATCTCTTCCCTCCTATGATACAATTTTTTGTAAAACACTTTTTTGCATACCATTTTCCAATAGCCTTTTCTGAAGCCCTAGAGAAATATTGTTTACTTTCTCAAACTGTCCAATAACTTTCTTTTTTCCATCAACTTCTATTACATCTTCTACATTATACTTATATAATGTATTAATTTTTCTATCTCCATTAGACAATATTTCACATTCTGTTATCTCCATAATTTTTCTTGACTTATCTTCTAGTCTCCTTGTGAATACTATTATAGGAAAAGCTTCAGTCACTAATGTATAAAGTGTTTCATCTTTCATGTCATATTTTTGCTTACATAAAGTTATAAATCTTCTGTAAGTAGCTTCACATGAATTTGAATGAACTGTTGAAAGCACTCCATGACCAGTTCTAGCTGCTTCTTGAGCTGCAAAAGCTTCAGCAGACTTCATTTCCCCTACAACTATTATATCTGGGTTTGATGTAAGCGCATACTCTAAAAGTTTTTCCTGATCAACAACTTCCTTTGGGTTTTCACTTTCTTTTGTTACTGTATGAACTACAGAATTAGTAATTTTCCCATATTTATCTCGTCTAATTAAATTAAACTCTCTAACATTGTTTTCTATTGTATATATCCTTTTATCGTCAGGGATGGTAGAAAGAATAGCATCAAGCAATGTTGTCTTGCCAGAAGTAGTAGCTCCTGCAACACATATACTGATACCATATCTTGATAAATCAGCTAATATATTAAACATTTCTTCCGTAGCAGTTCCAAGTCTTACAAAATCGTCTATCTTTAATTTTTTAGGATTAACTAACCTTATGGATGCAACGACTCCTATCTCATCATCAATTACAGGAGGACAAAAAGCAGTAATCCTTATATTTCCTGCAATATGTCCCCTTACAACAGGATTTGCATAATCAAGTACCATACCTGAATTTTGCAATAATCTCCTAACAACATCAAGAGCATGACCAGGAGATAAAAACTTCTCTTCTGGAGAAACTTCATCTCCATTAGAAAAAGTTATTTTTATATCCTCCCATGAATTTATATTAATTTCTTCAATATCTTTAGAGAATAAATATGGTGTTAAAAATGAGAATTCTGCCATTTCAGCATAAAGTTTTTCTATCAATTGCTCTGTTGTATATTCTTCAACTGAAATATTATAATCCATCAAATACTTTGAAATGTACATTTTTAATTGCTTTTCTTGAGTTTTCTTATTTTTTGAAATAACTACTGCATATTTTGAAGAAATATATTCTTGTACATCTTTGAGTACTTCCTGAAAAGATTTTTCATTTGACTTAAAAAACAATTCAGCTTTATTCAATACTTATTACCTCCTGTATTATTTCTTTTATTATTCTTTCATAATCTTTTCCTTCCTTCGAATTCAAATCATTAAATAAGCATCCTTCAGTATATTGTCTCTCAATCTCATCTATATGCTGAAGATATATTCCATTTCCTTTTATTGCACTGTTTATAGTATCTTGAGCTTGATAGTCTTTAACATTAGAAACTACCTTTAAATGATTATCAAGCTGAAATCGTTGATCTATTAATAAAGGTAGTACCGATTGAAAATATGAAATTCCTTTGAAATCTGCTGTTGATAGCCTTATAACCTTATCGGCTATTTCAAGGCTACAAATTGTTAATATACTCTCTGTTATTATACTGGAACAATCTATTACAATATAATCTGCCAAATGTCTCATTAAAATCAATAGATCTACAACCCTTTCTTTTGTATACTCAGCATAAGTCAAAGAATTTTCTCCTTTCATATAACCTAAAAAAGCTATATATGAATTATTCTTGATTGGCGTAATGCAATTCTCCAATATAACTTCTTGATCTATATTTGGAGAAGTCAGTACCTTTCCTATAGATTGTTCTTTTTTCTCTAAAGTAGGGAAAAAAACAGGTATTGAAGGACAAAAAACATCATCAAAAACAACTATAACATTCTTTTTTCTTGCTGCAAGTTCCTTTGCTATTTTCACACTTGTCACAGTCTTTCCACTACTAGGACTACCCCATACTGCTATAATTTGATTTTCCTTTTTATATTGACTATTCTTCTGAATCTTGCCTTTCTCCTTCAATTTCGGCATTAGTATTTTGGGTAAATTCAACTTTGGTATCTGCATCTTCTTCAACTTCTCCACTATTCTCCCCTCCCTGTTTTATAGATTGAATATATTCATCTTGAATTTGTAAATATTTTTCTTTTTCTAATCCCCTGTAAACTAATGCAAGGTGAATATTTCCACTTTGTTCACACATAATAAGTTTTTCAGCTTGTACATCTCCTACGATAAGAGTTACCGTAGCTGGAAGTTCTTCCTCTTCTTCTTTTTCAATATCCCTTTCTTCCTTATCTGCTCCTTCTTTGGTAGTTACTGCCAATACTTCAACATATCTTAATTCAGGAACAATAGAAGTACTCTTATCCTCATTGGTAGATATTACAGATACAATATCTCCTGGTTTCAATTTTCCCGATAGACCAGCTGCAAAGTTTTTAATTGTAATTGATACAGCCATTTTATCTTCACCTAGATCGTATAAATATGAATCTATATTGGATTTTACATTTGAAATTTTAGAAGATAGAAAATAATCATCTTTATATATATTCTCTTTTGCATATTTCCCAACAACATCATCTGACTTTTTTATTACACTTCCAGGTAAATTATATCCTCCTACTTTTATCTTGATAACTTTATCCGAAGTTATCTTTTCACCTTTCTTTATATCTTTACCAGCTCGTACTATCTCAACTTGACTTTTCATAGCATTACTCAGCAAAGGAGTAATACCAAAGCTTATTACAAGAGCTAATACAATACTTGCTATTCCTAAAACAGTTCTATTTTTTAGAAATTTTTTTGCCAAAATATCATCCTCCTATCAAATCAAAAGTGATATAAAACACCCTATGGTCAAATATGGGGCCATAGGGATTGTATCTTTTCTATTTCTTTTAAAAACAACAGTTACAAATATAGCTAGAAACTGTCCTACGATTAAAGCTATGGTTCCCTTCATCAGTCCTAGAAAAAAGCCTATAGCAGCTACTAATTTAATATCACCTCCTCCTATACTATTTTCATCAAACAAAACTGCCATTATAAACGGTATTGGAAGAACAAAAAAACCTATGAGAGATTGAAATAAACTGAAATCATAAAGCAAAGAAGATATCATGATTATCACATGAACTTTATCAGGAATAATCCTTTTTTTTAAATCTTCATATCCTGCATATACCAAAGTTATCGTAAAAATCAAGTTTTTTAATGCTAACATACTACTTTAATTCATCTAAAGATTTATATTCATACTTTTTTTGGGATTTTGCAAAATTTATCATATTGCAAATTTGATTATAAGCCGATAAATTTGTAGTATCTTTTACAAAAAACATAATGCTACCTCCAATAGAAGTTAAAAAAACAACAGAGCAAAGCACTATATTTTTAGTAATAAAATAAATAAAAACATCAATCAGTGTTGATATCCCAACAGTAATCAATGTTTTTATAGCTTCATCTTTTCCAAATCCATCCCAATATTCATTTTTTTCCTTTAATCCCATAGGTATATATAAATCATATTTATCTTCTTCCATAATCAAACCTCCCCCTACCCAAAATAGTATATAGCAATATCTTTTAACTGCCATACACTTTCAGCAAGTATATAAAAAATAAGTGTATTCCTCATCCTTCTTTTATATACTTCTATTTCTTCATTGTGAGTAGCCTTCACAAAGCAATATGCTATACGGGCACCTACTCCTGCCCGTACAAGCCAAATTAGAACATTAGATAATTCTACAAGTGTATCCATGTTTTTCACCTATCTCGCTGCAAATTTAAGCATCTGAAATATTCTTGCTCCTGAATAAATATTGCTTATTCCATTTCCTTCAGGTAATACTAGGAACTCTTGCAAAAATCGCGGAGTTCTAATTCCCATTATAAGAGCAGCAAGCCCCCATAAAGAATCTCCACCCATCATAAATGTAAATGCAAGTTTTGTTAATACAACTTGGACTAAAAGTGTTAATGAAACCTGCAAAAGTTTTTGAATATAGGTTTTAAATACCCCTTTATCTGCATCCATTAGCCCCACACAAGCAAGTGGAAGACCTATTCTCAACATCAACATCTGTATTCCTTTACCTATAAACTGAATGTAAAGAATTAGATAGACAATAAAAAATACAAGTGTAAACACCGCATAGAATATTCTTCCATTAACTATCCTAGCTAACAAAGAAGAAAAATCAATATCAGTGCTTAACCCTATTGCATTTAATACCCTATCTGTTCCATCTATTATTATATTTGCTAACCATCCATACATTACACCAAAACATAAAGCTATGGCCATTGCTCTAAAAAAATTAATAAGCAGCCCAACTGGTTCAGCATCAGGATCCCCATCTGTCCAAAGTATATAAGTTTCAAAGCCCTTCTTCAAAAATTTTAATACTATCATTGAAATTCCAAATTCCAGAAATATCTTAGAAACATCATCAAATCCTCCTACATTCATACTGAACATGACTTTTTCAGGATACAATGCAATAGAAACAACATTTAAAAGCTTATCACCAAAAGTATCTAAGTATCCTTCAAGAAATTCAGTAATAAGGAGTATTATTAATTTAGACATTTACTAACTCCTTTCTTTTCAAGAAAAACGAGCTAAAGGTCTTGCTCGTTTTATCCTTTATAATTGAACATATCTTGTATTCGTGTCTTCAACGTTGGCATTATTGTATCACCCCAAAGGGCATATATACCGGCCAATACTAAAGCACCTATCACTACTGCCATTAAAATTTTGATTCCTGAATCTACATAACCTTCTCCTCCTTGTTTGCACTTAATCTTTCTATACATCTTTGTTTGAAACCCCATGAATCTTTTACCTATTGATTTCTTTACTCTTTCCATAAAATTTTCCTCCTTTTTAGTTTATTTAAAATAACCACTAACTACAGTTATAATGGCTCCTGAAACAACTGCACCTATTGTACATCCTATTGCAACCTTTATTCTTGTAGCCCATTTTTTCTGATCCATCTCATCTGCTGCACCTTTTCTGATGAAAAAATATGCAGTAAATACAATACCAACTGGAATTGCAACAACAGGAAGATAAGAACCAAGGTCATTGAGCATCTTCTCAAGGCCTTTTGCTATTTTAGAGTTTTGAATGCTTTCTGCAAATGCAACATTTGCTTGAATTGTTGAAAACATTATTAAAAATATAAAAATTTTACTTTTACTAGTATACCTTTTTCTATTATTCGTACATCTTCCAAATTTCCCATAAGGCAATTTTTTCATCTCCTTTTCTTGCAGGTCGTCTATTTTCTCTTGCTTCCCTAACTAATCTGTTATGTTCTTCATTCCCAAGTCCTAACATATTATTAAACTCCCATTTACTTAAATCAGGAGCAAACATTATAGCTGGATTTCCTCTTGACATAACCAAGCTATAAGGTCTTTCAATAAGCTTTATTTCATTGGTTGTCAAAAGCGGTCTACCAGTTAAATTGATACTTTGAGAAGATGAACCTGCTGAATATTTTCCATGAGAAGAACTTAAAGAATATGTTGAAACTGTATAATTTCCAAGTCTTTTTGATATTTCCTCTAAAGTTTCTGTATCATTAGTCTGAAGGTAAATCCAATTTTGACAGTTTCCTCTAATTATCTTTGATTCTTCTTTTCCATATTTTTTATCTAGCTGTGCAAAATCTTGTAAAAATAAATTAAATCGAATCCCCCTTCCTCCTCCTACTGTAAGTTTGGTCGCAAAATCGGGAATTTGTGTAAAGTTTCCAAATTCATCCAGTATAAAATTAACCCTCCTTTCTAGTCTTCCTCCTCTTTCATCTGCAACCTTTACTAGCTGTTCATAAACTTGTGATACTAAGAGACTTGCTAAACTATAATAAGTCGTTGTTTCATCAGGCAAAATAATAAATAGAGCCATCTTTTTTCTACCTAAATCTTTAGGATCAAAATCACTTTTGTTAGTCATAGAATATATCTTAGGATTAGTAAATAACCTAAGAGTTGTCAAAGCAGCAGTAAAAAAACTCCCTCGTGTTTTTGAAGGAGCTATTTCTGATATAGCTATAAGTCCCCTAGAAGGATGAGCAGCATCTAATTCTTTCATGTAATCTGTAATAGGCATTGATTTATCAATAGTCTTGTACATATTGGCAATAAAAAAATATGTGTTAGTCATATTTTGATACTTTGTATTATATTTACCTCTGTTATCATACACCACATTCATAATAGATCCAGCTATAGTTGAAGCCTCTCCATTTGTCCATATTTTTTCACCTTTAGCTTCTCCCACTAAAGCTGATGTAATATCCCATGCACATTCTATTGCTCCCGGAATATCATTTATTTTAACTGCATCTATTGTAGGCTGCAGAAAATTATATCTATCACTTTTTAATGGATTTTTAAAATCTATTGCTATAACTTCATAACCTAATCTTTTTAGAAATGGAGTTGTATAATTATATAGTTCTCCTTTTGGATCTGACATAACCATACTTTCTCCAGCTAATCCAAGAGTACAAATAGTTGGTATAACTACATGTCTAGATTTTCCTGATCTAGTGGAACCTATACAAATAGTATGAACATCATCTCCTATAGCATATATTTTCTCTGTCCCTTTTTCTTTTGACATTCCTAGTACAATACCTGCTTCGTTAAAATATGGAGTTTTCTCAACAATTTCTTGAACTAATTCTATTTTCATCACCTCCCTTCATATTTTTTAAATCATCATATCCATATTTCAATAAATTCTTAATCTCTTTATCTTGTTTAATTTCTAATATAGTAAAAGCTTTTTCCTTCTCTTTTTCCGTCATAAATCTTGCGGAGCCATGTTGTTTCTGACCTGCTGGTACAGGAATACTTATTGCTGGAGTAATTTGTATCAAGTCACTCTCATAAGCTCTGTCATTTGAAAAAAAGTAAATAAAATTCATTATTATTAGCAACAGTTCAAAACATCCAAGTAGCTTTAAAGCATTTCTACTGTTCTTTATTATCTCAAATGATTTTTGAATCTTGAAAATATGAATATCAATTTTGCCTTTAGACAACAAAGTATCTAAATACACAGAAAAATATATACTGCCAATAGTTCCTAATATAAGAATTAAAATTGATACTCCAATTTTAAATTTCTTCTGTTTGCTCAAACATTTCCCTCCCTTCTTGTTCATCTTCTTGCAAAATAATCTGTATAACCTCCCTTTCTAATATTGCTTTTTTCTTTTTCAATGCCATATTAATAACTTTTAGTTTCTTCCACTCATCTATATTTAGCGTTTTATAGTCATTATTATATTTTTTCATCAGTTCTATTGTTATAGATGTGAAAAGAAGTGAAAAAATAATAAGCACTATTGTCATTAAAAAAATCATTTCATATCTCCCTTCTTTTCTTTTATTTTTTGAAGTTTTCTTATTTCATTTATTAATCTTTCATTTTCACTACAAATGTAGTCATACTCATCCTCTACAATCCTTATATTCCCATTGACAATATATGAAGATATAGGTTCTGCTATTTTTTTATAAATAAATAATCCCAATGATGGTATTATCAATAATAGTAAAGCATATGATACTTTCCAAGTCATTTTATAGCCTCCTAAAATTATTTTAAATTTCAATTTCTTCTTCTGTCTCAAATTCCAATTGTTTTTCATTTAATTTTGGTTCTTTTTGTTTTATCTCTTTCGCTTTTTCCATCCCTAACTTAGAAATAGAATAAGAATCATCTTCATTTTTTATAACATACCCCTCTTTAAAATTATTTTCTAAACGTTTTTTCAAATATTCATACTGTTTATTAGCATATATTTCATCAGTATATTCTTTTTTAATTTGATTTTTAAGTTCCTTTAAAGTTAAACTTCCACCTGCCTTTAATATATAACCAAAAACTTTATTAGAATCATATGAAGTAAATTCAAACTCCTCATTTATTTCTTTTGATTCTTCTATTGCTTTTTGAGTAATAGAATATTTATTATCAACTACTTCTATATATCCTTCGTCAATCAACTTTTCAATTCTTTTTTTCTGTATATTAAATGTCTTTTTAGCTTCTTTAGGAGATGAATACTTTCTCATTATATTTTCTTTAAGCAATTGTTCTGTATTGTATTTTTTTATTTGTGGAAATATCATATTAACGTCAAATTTTGATAAATTAAATTCATCTTCAATATCCCTTTTATTTTTTAGATTGTCTTCCTTTTTTATATCCCTAGTTTTATCTTTTTCAACTGATACTCTGCTTATATTTTGAGATTTTTCTTTAAGTTCATTTGATTTTTCTACCTCTTTATTTGCATAAAAATTTGTATAAGAACTTAATGAATTAGTTTCCATGAATTTTTCTCTCAATTGCTCTAATCGACTTTTTTTCATTTCTTCCCAACTATTTTCTGGAGTTATATACTCATAAACATTTATTCCTCGTTCCATTCCAAGCCTTATTTCCCTCATCTGTTGCCAATTGTATTCAAGACTATCATAAAAAGATGTATCCAAATCTTTTTCTAATCCCAGACGAATCTCTCTCATTTGCATCCAATCAAAATCAGCATTATTAAAGAGTGATACATCTAAACCTTTTTCTAATCCTAGTCTTATTTCTTCCATTTGTTCAACACTCATATTTTTCTTTGCATAATGGCTAACATCAAGCTCCTTCTCTAATCCTAAGCGAATCTCTCGCATCTGCATCCAATCAAAATCGGTATTATTAAAAAGTGATACATCCAAACCTTTTTCTAATCCTAATCTTATTTCCTCCATCTGTTCAACACTTATATCTTCTTTTGCATAATGACTGACATCAAGCCCTTTCTCTAATCCTAAACGAATCTCTCGCATCTGCATCCAGCCAAAATCGGGCTTTCTATAGAAATATACTGGTAAGTCTTTGTTCTCGCCTAATATTATTTCACTCTTTTGTAATTGATCATACTTATGATTCAAATATAGAAAAATTCTTTTTAGCCTATTTAAAAAGCTTTTTTTACCCATTTCTTCACTCCTCTTTATATCTTTCTAATTCCATATTCATTAATGAGAAAATCAATTTTAAGGAAACATTCTAAATACCCATTGATAGATTTAAATATATAGAAATCATTATCCATTCCTGACTCCCCTATAAAAATTCCCTTAAAAATATTTGTTTTTTTATTTCTTGATTTCCCTTTTTTAAAAATTGCATATTCGCTACCTATTTCTAGTCCTAAAATATTCTCCTTAAGTTCATCTACTGTAATCATATTTACCTCCTATTTTTCATTTTTAGATTTCACCTCCTAAAAACAGCCTTCTAAAATGGATTTTGAGGATCTTTAGAAGGCTAGGCATACCCTATAGTATTATCAAGTTTTAGGCATCAAAAAAACAGCCTATTATTGGCTGTCCTTTTAAAAATACATTGTAAATATTAAATTTAAATATGTTCTTTAAGAACTATAAAAAAGCTCTCTTTTCTAACAGTAAATCCATTCTTAATATAAAACTTTTTTAAATTGTCTATCCCTATAGGAGTATCAATATATAATTTACCTTTTATCTTACTTACTCCTATATTTTTAGCTATATAAATAAACCTCTTCAATATTTGACTTCCATGCCCCTGACGCAATTCTTTCATTGTATCAATTGACTCTATATATGCAGTTTTTTCTTCATAGAAATCATTTAACCTCAATTTAGCACTTAATTCAGTTATAGGCGATGTTCTTACTGGAACTTGTTCAAGTTTATAAGTATGAAGCTCTATAGTATAATCATTTTCCCATATATCTGGTACCCACGTTTCCACAATATAATATGGCTGGTCATTATATAAATACATATTGATATTATAATCATCATATTTATCTAAAATAAAATTAAGATTATCCATTATATTATCATATGATATTTTGTCTTTTTTAATTTTCCTTATATACTCTCTTTGTTTTTCTAATCTTTCTTCTGCAAGAATATATAGTTTCTTCCACTTAAATAACATAATATATTTCCCCCATAAACTAATTATCTTAATCCTCTAAAAACGCTTCAAGCAAATCGTGTATATCTTCGTATTTATATATCTCCTTCAGCATAAAATTTTTAGGATGCTTTTCTAATTCAGATTGTTTTACAATCTCATAATATAAATCTTCAACAATTTTCCTCTTTCTGTGTTCTGAAATAGCTTTGTCATTCCTTATAAAATTAAACATCTTTTTCATTAAGCTAACTTTTTTGTCTCCCCACTCTAAAAATTTAATGAAATACATGGTTCTGACATAAAGAGTATCGTTTCTTATATCATTATTTAAATTCCATATATATCTATACCCTTTATCCAAATAGTCAAACGTAAATGGATAAGAGTGCAATTTATTACTTAAATATTTTTTTTGCGTTTCTGATAAAATATCATCATCTTCTATTCTACCTTCTAAATATGACTTAAAGCTATAATCAATTTTATATAAATCACCAGAGTATAGAAGATCATTTACACCTTTTAGATATTTTTGATAATTATACACCCTTTTCGCCTTTTCATATTTAGATTGATAGTTTTCTAAAACGTTACTCTTATCTGATTTTCCTTCAAAGTCTATATACCTAACTGCAATATTTAAAGACTTAGCTACTTGTATTTCATTAATCATATTTGAAGTGTACTCTTTCTCAAAAAACCATAATTCATCACATCTTTTAATCAATTCTAACCTTTTATTAAAAATTTGATCTTTCCCATCAGAAACTCTTTCAAGCTGTTCAATAATAGCAATGGGTGTAACAGGCAAACATCTTTGTTCTAATGCATATTTACAATATTTATCTACATTTTCCTTATTATATTTTGAGTTATCACTTAAAGGAAAACTTACATATATAAGTTTCAAAAAACTCCTCCTCTCACATATAAAATAGCATTGCTAAAAATTTAAAATATACAAAACAACAGCCTGTTATAAGCTGTTGTTTGTAAGATTATATTTAGTTTTTGCCAATTCATATAAAATTGATATGCGAAAATCAAATACTTTAATTAATTGTTTCTCTCCATTTATATACCAATTTAAGCCATCTGTTGTTAAATCTTTAAATAAGTTTTTTATATCATATTCTTTTACTCTAATTTGTCCAGTTTTCTTAATAATCCCTGTTGCAATTGAATGATTTCCATTATAAACATAACACAAATCTATATCTGAAAAATAATAACCCCTATGATTGGATTTTATATATTTAAAACCATTTTGTAATATTGATTTCACTGTATAAGAAAATGCATATCTATCCCAAGGTAATAATATTATTGTATCTTGAGATAAATCTACTGTTTTATCTTTCCTTATTAATACTGCCTTATTTGGAAAATCTGAGTTTGAAATAAAATAATCCATTGCAAATGGAAAATCAATTTTAATATCGTCCATTTCACTATATAAAAATTTGGATAATAAATCATATTGAATATCTCTTCTGGTAACTTCCATAAAAAAATCAATCATATTTATTTTGTCTTCTAAAGTTTTTTCATATTCTAGTACTGTTTCAATATAATCCATTGCAAATTTAAATCCAAAAGCAATATCAGAATTTCCAGTTTTGCTTTTATTTTTCTTTTTAAAAAGCAATAGAATCACATCCTAAAATGTTTTTTTAATACATCTGATAGATTATATAAAACTCTCCCTTGAAAAATATCATCTCTATAAGCAAGACTACCTATTTCGCTACAAGCACGTATATAATTATTATTATCTAATTCCTTTTTTAAAAGATATAAAAAAATATAGTAAGATGTATGAATGAAGGTGGGAGAACTATACTTTTTAGATGGCTTACATTTTGATAATTCTTTCGTAAACCTTATTAAAGCTTCCTTTGCTAATAGATTGTTTTGATTATTTAATTCTAACAGTGAAGGCTGCCTAATAATATTCATAATTTCTTTTTCATCCATTCTTTTATTCACTCCCATTATATAACATTCCAAAAACACAATCAATAAAGACATCTAATACATATCTTTATTAAGGTTCTGCTGGTACTACTCTCCAATCATCAAATACATTGCCTTTTATATCAATATAATCATCCAATCCAACTGATAGCATACCAGCTGGAGTCCATAGGTCAATTACTTCTGAATAAGGTGTATACTTTTCATCATCAGGAAACCATAAAGGAGTGTAGTGCACCCTTCGCTCATTAGGTGAATACTTATTTTTTTGTAGTTCAAATTTCCTATTGGATGTTTTCTCTGACAATCTCCAATACGTATTATAATTAAATTCAGGGAAATAGCTTATTACATTTTGTGCTGATGTAACAGCCGAACTTGGTGCATCAGTTGAAGTTGCAACATCAACTTCTATATTTAACCCATACCCAGACTTCATCTCCCACCTATCATAGAACTGCTTTGCTGTTGGAACCTTATCATCAGGTTTAATTTTATAGTTTGCAGATAAAAAGGCACTATAGCTATTCCAGAAATATTCCCAATCGCCTTCATCTACCCATTCTCCATTGTCTACCCATTCATATGTTTCTTTACCTTTTTCATCAAAAATTCCCGTCCCTACTTTCTCCCAATTCTCATGCCATACCCAATTAGACTTCCAAAAAGCCGACCAGTCTCCCCATGTTGCAGTAGTATTGTTAACCCTTATTGGAACTCTGGGAACCATCCATCCATTTGGTCTTTGAACCGGTTTTCCAGTATTGTAATCTTTTGCTCTTGGATCTGGTGGAACATTTTCATTCATGTCTACTATTTTAAAAGATTTACTTGTCCTTTTTTCCTCATTGCTAAAATATCCTCCACCAGCTATTTCAGCAGTAACATTTACAGTTGTTGGTTCTTTTGGTGTATGCCATTTTGCCCATACAAGCTGACTTCCTCCCTCTGGAAGAACTACATCCATAATTTCAACCATACTTCCATCAACATAGAAAGTAACTGTAGTAGGACTTTCAGGAGTTATTCTACTATCAGTATAGATCCAAAAAGATGTAATTACATCAGTATCTACTCTATAATCACCATTTTCTTCTGGTGGTTCAATAGGTTTCTTAACATCGCTACCATTAGGATACATAATTCTCATACCCCAGCCACCACCACGCATTATTCTTCTATTGTCCCACTTTTGATTGTTCTGAGTAGGAGGAAAAGCCTTATAATCAAACCACCCTTTTTCAAGAACAACACTATTAGGAAGATTGCAGTGAGTCATACCTGCAATATATTGAGCATCCTTGCCAGAATAAAAGAAATTGAATAGGCCTTGTTCTTGAGCCATTGCATATTCTGTAGCTGTAAAAGCTAATTTTGTATTGCCATCTTTAAGATGAGCTATACAAATAGGTTCATAAATAATTACCCAAGGTACTTTGTTCTTATACTTTCCATCTGATCCCTTCAAGGGAAGAATATCATTAGGATTCTGCTTTCCCTTCTTGCCACCTATAGTAAATTCAGTGTTCTTAACTAATCCTTCTCTTGTTGTGCCTTGTTGTTTAGCTACATTATTTATAAGTCTAATTAAAGTTCCTGAATCTCCAAAATAATTTTTAACAGCTGATAATCTACCTCCATTAGTGATTGGTATTGCAGGAGGATTATCAGTTATTATTTTAGGATTGTTATCAGAAACCAATGGTTTGCCTCTTAGATATTCTACCTTATTGTATTTTCCAAAGATTACACCACTAGGCAAAGAAAAACTTTTAGGTTTTACAAACACAGGATCTCCTACTGCTTTGTAGCCACAATAAAAGGATGTACTGGTTAACGCTGTATCTGACAGTCCTACATACAAAGAGACCTTGTACATCCATTCTCCACTTCTATAAAAACCTTTGCCATCTACTTTTCCACTTGTCCCACCATCACCACTCCCTGCATTGTCATCCCCTCCACCATCTGCCAAAACAGAAATGGGAAGGAGAGCTATACACAAAAGCAATGCAACTAGAACTTTAACTGCCCTTTTCAAATTTAAAACCTCCTTTTTGACAAAATAAAAAGAACCCTTGTTTAAAGAGTTCTTTGTGTTTCAATTTATTTAATAGATATATTAAAATTTATCACCTTGGCCCATTTCTGGATCTCCTGGTTCTCCTAAGTCAGAACCATTAACTTCTTCAACATTGGTAGCAGGTTTCAGTCCAGTAGGATTTCCCTTTAAATCTCTAAGAACACCATCTTCACCTGTACCACCGTTTACAACTTTAGGCTTTTCTTCTTCTTTATAAGTAGGTGGTTTGTCACTATTTTTATCTTTAGTTGTTTTATTGTCTTTTTTATCAGCGGTTTCTGTATTGACTGGTTTTGGTGGATTGGTTGGTTTTGGTTCTGTCTTTGGCTTTTCCATACCTTCAGGAAGTTTTTCATCTTCTTTAGGTGTTGGGGTAGGTTTAACTAAAACTTTGTTTCCATCTATTTCTTTAACTTCTTCTTTGTATTTAGGCTCTACATCTTTATCTTTTTTAGATGGTTCAATTGGTGGTACCTTAATTTCCTTTTTCTCTTCCTCTATGTCAATGGATTCATCTTCTATATCTTCATTATCTGCCACTTCATTTTCTTGTGCATATTTAAGATTCAATTTAACTAATCCTACACTTAAAACTATGATTAAAGCAATACCTACAATCAAGACCATTCTTTCCTGCTTTTTAGTCAACATAGCATGACCTCCTTTATAGTGTTTATGTGTAAATTTAACAATTCTTCCATCCATCTTCTTACTTACATTATACCCTAAAAATAGCTTAATAACAATAGTTTTTAAAGCTTTTTACGTCTAATTTTCTGAAAACTTTGAAAGATTTCTTTTTCAATAACCCTTAGCTTTATCCTACTTTTTAGATTTATTGACTATAAAATCGCACAACATATATGTTTACTTTAGTTAATATTGTGGTATAATACTATTAAAGGTAATCGGTACCGCAATGGTGCGGTTGCCACAGCTGATTAAATAAGTTTAATCACTCTGCAGGCCGGCAGGGTGATTATTTTTTCCCTTTATTATCTCTCAAAATATTGATAATTAAGGAGATTAGCGATATTACCAACATAGAAAACATAATCATTAATGATATAGCTTCATATGTATTCATATCGCACCACCTCCTTTCTTTTGTGAAATGAGGTGGTAACCACACCCTGCTTTTTCCGATTACCTTGTCCTAAGTTTATCATCAAATACATTTAATTTCAATATATCAACTAACTTTTTTAATCTGCAAACTATTATCTTACCTAAAAAACATTTAAATATATCTGAATCTTTAACCGCTAAATATTTCCTTTAACTCCGAATATTCATCTTCTCCTCCTGCAATTTTATCTGATATGCTAAAATTTTCACCATCTTCTACACCTTTAAAATATACTTCATTGAATCCTTGAAAATTAGTATTAGTATAAACAGTTCCTGTAAAGTTTATATTATTATAATAATCTACTACTTCTTTATCTTTTTTTAATACTAACCCCCATTCCTGATTTTCTTCATTTTGTCTTTCAAAAGCAGTATCTAATCCCTCTATAAATCCTAAAGCATAATCATTTTCTAAACCTTTAGTAGAATAACCTTCCTTTCTATATTGATACCTCAATCTATTTACAGCACTCTCTATAGAATCTATTGCATATTCAAGCACTATCTTGCATACTTCTACGTCTTCATCCTTCCCTATAAATACTATAGTATGGTTATATCTAGTCTTATAATAGTGACAACAACCAAAATTCTCAGTTATAAGACTTGCTAATCTTCCCTTCCACCTAGCTTGTCTAAATGTTATATCTGTCTTTTCTTCTATCACGTTTATCTCTTTGTATTCTTTTATTTCTTTAATAGATAATTTATGTTTTACAAGTAATTCTTGAGCTTTTAGCATAGCTACCTTTGCCTCATGTTCATTTGAGCTTTCACTTAACGCCAGCAGCTTCTTTATCCTTAAAATTATATTTTCATTCATTTTTATCACCAAGTCCTTGCAATAATACTAAAGGGAATTATTCTATATTTCTAATTCCCAATCATCTTCAACTTCTAAATCTAGATTTTGTTTCTGTTTTCTAGATTCTTCACTTAAATCTAGTAGCTGTTTATACATTTTTTCATTGATTTCCTGAGTTTTAGTATTTTGAATAGTTAAGGTGTTATTCTGCTCTTTTAAAACTTCAACTTCTTTCTTCAATTCTTTATTTTCTGTAATAAGATTCTGCCATTGAAATAAAAGTTTATCTAAATTATTCCTAATCTCTCTTTGGTCAAGATTAAGATTTTGATATTTTTCTTTATTGCTATATATTTCTTTATCTATATTATCTACTTTAGTGTAAATTCTATTGAATTCTTTATCTTGCGATTTTTCTAATTTCTTAGTATTATAACTAATATCATTACTTATATTCTCGTGTTGCTTAGTTAATGTTTCATTGTTTATATATCCAATTTTTCTATCAATCTTATCGTATCCCCTTTTATCTACAAACATATTAGTAATTAAAACTACTAATACCCCAAAAACTCCTGTTATCAACGAAGCTACTATTACCTCCATCCAAAATCCCCTCCAATCCATATATTCACCTCCATTATACTATATTTTGTCGGACAAAGGAAATCGTTTAACTATCTCTCTTTTTCCCAATCTAATCCTTCACCTTTTGCTTTTTCTATCATTTTTTCTTTTAGTGCTTGTCCTTCAAGGTAAGTTAAAGGATAATTTTTGTCTCCTTCATTTGGATTATCTGATAGCATTTTCATAGTTTCTAGAATTAGATTTTGTAAATTTCTAGCTTTTCTTTCTGTCTTGAATTCTTTGCTTTTTTGTCGAAATTCTCTATTTAGCTTAAAACTTTTAGTTAAAGATTCTTTTGAAAAAATTCTAGGTGGATAAAACTTATCGCTATTACATTCTCGTCCATCAGGAAGTATAAATTCTACATCTTCTTCATTATCTTCCCATCTAACTTGATAACCTAAAGCATTTAAGTTTTTTATAAATTCTTCCTTGGATGTAGAAATATTTTTACACTCATTTATTATATAAAAAGCTTCTGTTTTCCATGATTTTTCTTTATTAGAATCATCTTTTATGTTTCTTGAAATATCTGAAATTATTTTTTGCAAATCTCTATTTTCTACATTAGCTTCATACTGTCTATTTAGCTCAAAACGTCTAATAAATGCTTCTTTTGTATATTTTTCAGGTGGATACAATTTATCATTGTTGCACTTTCTGCCATTCTGCAGTGTAAAAGTAATATCTTTCCGGCTATCTTCCCATCTAATTTGATATCCTAAAGCATTCATTATTTTTATAAATTCCTCTTTGCTAGTAGAAATCTTCATACATTCATTTATGGTTAGCCAAAGTTCATGTTTCCATGACCTACCTTCCTTTTTCGCCCTGTATTCACCTGAAGAATAACTTTCTCTATTTATAAATTTATCAGACCCAGTGTCTACAAAACTATATTTTAACCCATGTTCATAACAAAGTTTATTTGAATATCCTTTTAATTGTTCTAGTTCTATATTGCTTTGTTGCCATTTTCTTCCTGTTTCTATATTTACTGTATTTATTATGAAATGATTATGAATATGTTCCTTGTCTATGTGAGTGGCTACCACTATTTGAAAATCTTTAAATCTTTCATCTTCTAGTAATTCTAATCCAATCTTGTGAGCTAGTTCTGGTGTTATATTTTCTTTCGGGTGAAAAGATTGAACAAAATGTATGAATTGTCTTCCATCAGTTTTATTATACATATTTTTTACTACCATCATTTCATCAAAAGCAGATGATGGTCTGCAATTCACACCTGATATTAAGTTAGAATTAGTTTTACTATTTTTTGTAATATATTTAATAGCTCTATCTCCTTTGTTTGATTCATCTCCTAGTAATTTTTCAACAAACAGCATTTCATTGTCTGTTTGATTTTTAGGAATATCTTTTTCATCTATACCTTCAAAGAAGAATTTTTCTGTTTTATTTTCATCTACAACATAGTCTATAGCCCTTGCCAATCCTGCCATTTTTCTATTCTTTCCATTTATGAATTTAATTAATGCCATAGTTTAGTTCCTTTTCCTTTTTGTCTTTATTACTAATAGATTTAACGACTGCCATACCTTATCAAGCTTATTTTCTACATAATCTAATTTCAGACAAGTTATTTTACCTTGATGACATAAGATAGCTAGT
Source organism: Sporanaerobacter acetigenes DSM 13106 (assembly GCF_900130025.1). Lineage (NCBI taxonomy): Bacteria > Bacillati > Bacillota > Tissierellia > Tissierellales > Sporanaerobacteraceae > Sporanaerobacter > Sporanaerobacter acetigenes. The sequence continues at coordinate 112,868 of NZ_FQXR01000003.1, forward strand.
TGATTCAAATTTCGTCCTATTGCATTTACCTCTTTGACTAGTTCTTCAAGATCTCTTATTACTATAATATCTTTACCCAAAGAAGATTGCCTTACATACTCACTTACTTTTATATTAGATTCTTTTGCTTTATTTTCTATGATTTTTAATTCACTTGGAGTTACTCTAAAAGTTATCTTCTCAGTTCTGTTCTCCATAATGCTCACCTTCTTATAATTGAGGAAAAGGGTAAGGAATAATCCCTAACCTAGATTTCCATATCCCATTCTTCCTTATTAGTGTCTGTTTGTAATGTTTTTTCACTATCATTTATTTTTCCTAGCATTTCATTGGTTTTAAAACATAATGAACTAAGCTCCTTAAGTTCATTCTTGATTTTCGTAACTTTATCCTCTGCCATTTTTTTAAACTCTCCTGTTGTTATATTGTTTTTAAATGGTTTATGACCTTCTCCATTTTCTTCAATATTATTTATAGAAAACGATAATTCTGTTTTTGCCATTCCTAGATTAAAGTACTGCTCTTTTATTTCCTTCTTGATTAAAGTTTTAATTATATTCAATTCTTTTCTATCATACATATTTATAACCTCCTTTCTTTTAGAGGGTCTCGGGATACTTCCCGAGTATTAACAATGAAATGGGGCCATAAAAGCCCCATTTCTAATCTATTTGGAGGATGAAGTCCGACAAATAGGAATCCTGCCCTCCTCCTTTTAGGAGGAAGTACCGCTGGGTATTGAAAAGAAAATTAAAATACCATCATTATTGAAATCATATTTCCAATTCAAACTCTTCCTCATACTTATTCTCCTTACCTATACTATCTAGTCTTATCTCATCATAATTGGCTATCCCTGTTATCTCTGGTATGGTTCCGTGTTCAGCCATTGAATAATAGTTTCTGTTTCCGACTATTATATGATCTAAAACTTTAATACCTAAAGGCTTAAATATATTAACTAATTTTTGAGTTATCCTATTATCTTCTCTAGAAGCCTTCGTCACTCCTGATGGATGATTGTGAGCAAATATAATTGCGCTGCAATCGCACCCTAGTGCTTGTTTTAAAATTTCTCTTGGATATATTGGTGATTGATCTATAGTTCCTTCTGTTAATATCTTGCTCTCTATAATTTGATTTTTTACATCTAAAAAAGTTGCCATAAAAACCTCTTTGTCTTTTTTACTTCCTAGAAGGTTAATGAAATATTCTCCCGCTGTTGTTGAACTTGTTATAGAAATGGCTTCATCAACTCCAAACTTCTTAACAAGATTGTAGTTGCCTACAAACTTGTTTAAGGCTATTACTTTTTCTAATTGTTCTTCATTAAGTTCTATGACCATAGGTCTCTCTAATATATTTAAAGGGTTATTATATTTTGCATATTCTTTAATTTTGGATTCATCTATTCCTGTTATCAATCCTAACTCTTTTAGAAAATCCTCTTTATAATCTATTATTTTAGCCATAATGCAGCACCACTTTTTGAAATATATTCAACTATATTTTTTAAGGCATATATTTTATCTTTCACAGTCTTTGGAAAATGGTCAAAATCATTGCTATTTAAAAAAGCTTCAATCCCTATTTCTTCTATTCTTCTTTCTATATCTTCCTTCAAATTATCATCTGGTTCTATGAGCTTAATTAATAAACATGTTAATTCCTTGTGTTCATTAGTATTATAATCCATCAATTTTCCTCCCTTTATATTTCTAACTCTTCTTCCAAGCCATCTTCTATTGATTCAGAATATGAAATGTTATCTAGCATAGACTTTAACTCTTGATTAATATCTTTATTTACAATTTTATAAACTCCAACATTATATTTTCCTTTATATTTATTTAGAAATTTTTCTTTTGCATTGCAACCTGCTTCATCATTATCCAGACAAAGTACAATACTATTTACATCATTGTTTTGCTTTAAAAAATTGTCTAATCCTTTTTCTGATAGTCCTCCCAAAGATAACCTATATTGTTTATGCCAATCTATCCCTTTCTTTTTATATATTGTTGCATGACTCATTGCATCTATTGGACTTTCAAATACAAATACCTCATTGTCTCCTTTGCCAAATAAAAAAGGAAAGGCTTTGTTAGAATTTAAAACCTCTCCTTTGTAAGCTATGGATGTATTCGTACTGCGTTTATTTGCATATTTAGGATTCCCTTCATTGTCATATCCTACAAAAACACAATTTCTATTTTTGTCCTCATATAGCTTCTTTTCTTTAATCAATTCATATACTATATCCTTATCTATTTTCCTTGTTTGAATTAAATATGCAAATATGTGCTTATATGTGTCATTCTTTTGAGGTAGAATAAATTTTCCTTTATCTTCTTCCATCTGATTATCTTTAAAAATTGACTTATGAACACTTTCTGGAGATATGTCTAGCAACTGTTTAACTGCTTCTACCCAAGTTTTATCTTCCATGAACATTATAAATTGAATAGGTCCTCCACCTTTGCCTTGTGAAAAGCAATTCCATTTATTTTCGCTTGGATTTACATATAAACCGCCATAACCTTTAATATGGTATGAATTCATACCTACTTTTTTAAAATCTAATCCTTGATTTATAACATAATCCATAATATTTGTATTATTTGCTTTTTCTATTTGCTCTTCTGTAAAACGGCATTTTGTGTATACCATATTTCAACCTCCTATTATTTTTAAATTTCCAATTCATTTTCATCTTCTAATTCTTGGTCATCATGTAACCAGCTTAAGCATTCTTCTTCTGTTTTAAAATCTTCTACCCACACATGTCCAGCTGAATTATCTATTCCAACATATATTCCCTTTTCAAATGTATAAAACTTTCCTAGTGCTTCTCCAGTTTCTATGATTTTTTTAGCTAATTCATTTGAAACTTCTTTATAATCTATTGATTCTTCTAAATCTAAAACTTGATCATAGTTTACAGTAACTTCTTGCCCAAATATTTCGGGAATTTTGTATGCAACATAATGAACGTTGAATGGTGAATAGCTTTCAACAGTACAATTATAAGCTAATGATGTAAATAGTTCTTTTGTTCCGTCTAAAATTGTTTCATCCTTTAACTTTCCATTTATATAATCTAGGCTATCTTGAGTGTTAGAAAAATTATTAATAAAATAGTCACATTTTAAAGAAATAACTTTAGGTTCAGTATTTACTAAATTTTTAGCTTCATATATTAAAGAGTTATATTCTTTAATATATATCTCTTTCTTTTTTAAAGAATCTTTTACTATTGGCTCTTTTGAATCCTCTGGATCTTCAAATAAAGAAACATGCTTGTATATTTCAGTATTTAAATTACTAATTTCAAAATCTATGTTTTCAAGCTTTTTAAAAATATTGATTAAAGTTCTATTAGTATTTTCATCTATTAATTTTATAGACATGATAAATTATCTCCTTTCATATTTTGAAATAAAGGATATATAACTTTAACTAAAGTATATTCCCTAGTTACAGTTACATTCCCAAAATAAAAATAGAGCAGGCAAATATATTTATTTACCTACTCTATTGGGGTGTGTTGTTAAATAAAAGCAATGTCAAATAAAACAAACATTTATTTGGCATTGCTTTTTAAAATTATAAACATTGATTATTAAATTATATTATTTTGACAAGATCACCGTTCTAATTCATTTTCATTATCTTGATCTAATTTTTTATTTTCATAATTGTCTGCTATCCTTAAAATAGAAATATATCTTTCTAATTCTTCTTGTACATATTCTTTAATCATTTCAGTTAACATATAAGAATCCCCATTATTTAAATGATAGTCTTTAAAACAATCATAGTATCTTCTTCTATCTTTGAATTTAATATTAATAGGTGGATATCCTTCTTTCATGAGTTCAAAATTTAGAATAAGCCTTCCTGTTCTACCATTCCCATCTATAAAAGGATGTATTGATTCAAACTTCAAATGCAATAACGCTATTCTTTCTATAATATGTTTTCCTTTCATTTCCTCATTGTACTCATTAATTAATTGTTCCATTAATACTGGAACTAAGTAAGGTTGTGGAGGTTCATGTACTGTTCCTAAAATAGTAACTGGTATACGTCTATATCTTCCTCTATCTTGAGGTCTATCCATTAGAACTATACTATGAATGTCTTTTATAACATTTTCTGATAAAAGTACTTTTTCTTTTACTAATTCTTCTATATAAAAAAATGCTTCTTTATGACCTATTACTTCTAAATGTTCTTTCAATGGTTTTTTATCTATAGTAATTCCTTCCTGTAAAACAAGTGCTGTTTCTTGCAATGTAAGAGTATTGCCTTCTATTGCATTTGAGTTATAAGTAAAATCTACTAAAAACTCATCCCTAAGTCGTTTTATTTCTCCCTCTGTAAGAGGTCGATATTCATTAAGCTTTTTAAGTAATTCATCAATTTTTTCAAACATTGTATCACCTCATTTTCTTATGATACTTAAGTATATATATTATATCATTAAAATTGATATAATTATATTTCTATTTCTTCTTGATTAATTTTATCATTTAATCCCCTATATTGTGAAAAGTACATTTCAAGAGCTTTTTCTATGGTTTCTTCTATTTCACTTTGGTTTTGGCTTTCTTTGAAATATTTATTTATACTTTTTTTAAACTTGTTTGTAAATTTAATGCTTTTAGCTTTCTTTGGTTTATCAAAATATTTCCCTGACAATACCTCATAAGCTTTTTCATAAGCAAAGTTTCTACCCTTGGAGAAGGTTTTTAAGGTATCTGCTTTCTTTAAGTCCATCTTGTAACCTTCTTTTAGTATTTGTTCTACTTGCTTTTGTTCTTCTTCTTTTAGGAAAGATAAAGCTACACCTGCTCTAAAAGGTATTTCATTATTATCTAGTCTTATTTTTAATTCATCTATTAACATGTCAATTCTTAAATAATTAGATACATTTCTTGGAGATAAATCATAAGCCCCTGCAATTTTATCCCTAGTTTCACCTTGTGGGCACATTGTGCCTGAATTGGAGTTTTCCTCATAACCATCAATGTTTGACATCATTTCAATTTCATTTATTAAATCTATTTTTCTTTGTTTTTCTTCAGAAAATCCTTTCTCCAAATCAGCTCTTTTATCCTGTTCCTTCATTGCATTATGTCTTTCTGTTAATATTCTTGCTTTCTCTGAATGGCTTAATTCCCAAAATGACCTCTGAATTAAATTAGTTTCTGTTACTATTAACATTGCTTCTTCATCAGTTAGATCCTCTTTTATGACTACTGGTACTTTTTCTAGCCCTGCTATCCTTCCAGCATTTGCTCTATTATGACCTGAAAGTATTTCATATTTTCCATCTTTTAATGGTCTAACTATTAGCGGTATTATTATCCCATGTTCTTTTATACTTTCAACCATATCATCTAGTCTATTACCCTCATAAAGTTTAAAGGGATGATTTTTAAAAGGCATTAAATCAATAATTTTTAATTGTGTTATGCCTTTATTATCAACATCATCTGTTTTTAGATTTTCCTCGATCCCAAATAAATCATTTAAGTTAACTACACTAGGTTTTTTTGTCATATTATATCACCCACTCTCTGGCAAACTCCTTATACGCTCCTGCTACTTGATTTTTAGGATCATACTGAATAACTGATTGTTTATATAACATTGCTTCACCAGCTTTAACTGATATAGGTATCTTATTTTCAAATACTTTAATATCTAGATCATATTGATTTTTAATATATCTGGTACTCTCATTTATCGCCTTAACCATTTCTTTTGATAGATTAGTTCTTTTATTTAACATTGTAATTAGAATTCCATCTATTACTATGTTAGGATTTATTCTTTTCTTTATTAGATTTATATTCTTCACTAATAATCCTAATCCTTTAGCTGAAAGGTACTCAGGGGTTACTGGAATGATTACACTATCACATGCTGCTAAAGCATTTATTGTAAGAGTACCTAAAGATGGTGAACAATCTATTAATACATAATCATAATCTTTTTTTATTTCATCTATTATAGATTTTAGTATTGTTTCTCTGCTCATTACATTTACTAATGTCATTTCTATTCCTGCTAAATCTAAAGTAGATGGAATTATATCTAGGTTGTTTTTAATATTAACAATATAGTTCTCTCCCGTTTCTTTTTCTTCTATTGAATTAGCCATTAACGTGTATATATTAGTTTTATTATCTGCATTTATACCTACACTAGCTGTTAAGCTTGCCTGTGGATCAAAGTCTATAAGTAACACCTTCTTGCCTTCTTCTGACAAAGCATATCCTAAGTTTAATGCTGTTGTAGTTTTGCCAATTCCACCTTTTTGGTTTACAATTGCAGTTACTTTATTTTTCATACTAATTCTCCTCCCTTAATATTTTATCCTGAGCTATTTTTATAAAAAAAGACAAACATTTTTTATATGCTTGTCCTTCAAATAATAGATACTACTACTCACTGAATAAAGTGAATGGTTACATCTTATTTTATTGTTGTGTTTATGATACCTTAGCGAGTCCAATGGTTCCAATAGATATGAGATCATCTAAATCCTTTCCAGTATTTGTATACTTCTTTACGATATGAGCTACAAGTCTTAAATTTCTCTCTATTAAAATATTTCTTGCTTCCTCATCTCCTTGCTCATATAAATCTAAATAATGTTCTTCTTCTTCCTTGGTCAATGGATTTGGAAAAGAATTTGTACTGGAAATATATCCTGAAAAGATTAAAAAAGGGTTCAATAACCCCCCCAAAAAAAACCAAAAAGTCATGCTCATGAAAAGGCACCTCCATATTTCCCTTACTAAATTATATGAAGATAGCCCAATAGAAGTGCCAGTCCTATCTATTTTTTATCCATATTTCCCTTGCAATCTTTCCAAATATAGGAACAGCTGATTTAGACCCAGAAAATCCTTCTTCCACAAAAACTGTAATTACATATTTAGGATTTTCTCTTGGATAATATCCAGAAAACCAACCATGAATTGTATTTTGCCCATTTAAGATAGCTTGAGCTGAACCAGTTTTGCCACAAGCACCTCCTATATCTTCTAAATCTAGTTTTTTAGCCGTTCCCTTCAGCACTACTTCTGCCATAAATTTATTTACTATTTCACTATTTTCTTCAGATATGATTCTTTTTTCTTCATTTTTCTTAAATTCTTTCACCATATATCCATCTTCAGTGACTATTCCCTTAACTATTGACAGGTCTTTTTCAATTCCATTATTTGCAAGTATCATCATCATATTTGTCACTTGAAGAGGCGTAACTTCAATTTTTCCCTGTCCAATAGATATATTTCCCACAGATGGACCAATGAGTTCTTTTCCTTCTGGCAAATTTCCTTCGACTTCTTCAAGGAGCCCTATGTTTAGTTTTTTACCATAGCCCATCTTTTTAGCCATATCAATTATTTTCTTACTCCCCACTCTCTTGCCCATTTGAATAAATGTTGAATTACAAGATTTAGCAAAAGCATCTTCTGCCGAAATGTAGCCATGTCCATCCTCTTTGTTACATTTTATAATTAAATCATTTAATTTCTCAAAGCCATTGCAATAAAAATATTCATTTACTATGTTGGGATCTTCCTCCAGAGCAGCGAGGAGTACCACAATCTTAAACAATGACCCAGGAGGATAAGAAACTTGAATAGCTTTATTATAAAATTCCATATTATCTTTTTTTAAATAGGCATCTACATCATCTTGATCAAAATTAGGTCTACTTGCAATTGCCACTATATCTCCAGTATCTACTTCAGCTACTACAATAGCCCCATTGATATTTTTCTCATCCATAGCTTCTTCTACTATTTTTTGTATATGATAATCAGTAGTTAATTGAACGCTATTAGGTTTTCTCAATTCTTCGTTTTCTACTACTACAAATCCACCACCAGGTATGACTCTTTTTTTCTTATTATCTACTTCAAAATATATAGAGCCAACCTCATTGTTTTTAAGTACATCGTCAAATACTTTTTCAATACCACTTTCTCCGCTATTGTCACTTCGCTTTATATAACCTATGACATGGGATAATATATTCATTTCACTATATCTTAAAGTCTTTTCAGCAACAAAAATTCCTTTAGGTAAATTTTTATTGCTCAAGGGTCTTTTAAGTGGAAATTCTAAAATCTTCCAAGAATTATTGTCAGTAATGCTTTTTTTATCTGCATATGTATATTTCATTATGAATTCCATGCTTTCTTCATTATCTATAACTTGATCTTTTATAACAAACATGGTTGAAACTCTATTTCTGTTAGTCAAAGGAATAAAATTTCTATCATATATAATTCCTCTAGAAGGATATACTTTCACTTCCTTTGCTCTTTGTCTTATAGCTGCTAACCTATATTCATTAGATTTTGCAGTTTGAATCCACAACAGCCTAAATGTCAAGATTACAAATATAAAAAATGACAACATTGCCAATCTCAATATTTTATTTTTAATTGGATCATTTCTCTGACTCCTCATAAAAAAACCTCCATTATATTGGTATAGATAGTATTTCCAATTTATAATAGAGGTATTATAGTTTTATTCATTTATTATAGATTTTATTTTCGTAACCATTATATCTATAGCTACTTTGTTATATCCTCCTTCCGGAATTATAATATCTGCATATTTCTTAGTTGGCTCTATAAATTGCATATGTGCGGGTCTCACTGTACTCATGTACTGATCAATAACCGAATTTAAATTTCGTCCTCTTTCTTGTAAATCCCTAGTGATACGCCTTATAACTCTTACATCTGAATCTGTATCTACAAATATTTTTATGTCCAATAAATTTCTAATTCTTTCATCGTACAATATTAGTATTCCTTCTAAAATAATAATATCTTTAGGACATACAGTCACAGTCTCTTTTTTTCTATTATGTATTTCAAAATCATAAATAGGTTTTTCTATAGCTTTTCCTTCCATGAGCATATTCAAATGCTCTATAAGCAAGTCATTGTCAAAAGCAAATGGATGATCATAATTTGTCTTTTTTCTCTCATCAAAAGTTAAATGGCTTTGATCTTTGTAATAAGAATCTTGCTCAATGATTACCACATTCTTATCTTCAATGGATTTATAGATTTCTTTTGAAACAGTACTCTTTCCAGAGCCTGTCCCTCCAGTAATTCCTATAATTATAGGTTTTTTCAACTATATCAATCCCTTCTTGGTATTCTTATGATATCCCATTCTTGAACTGGTCTATCCATCTTCATCTTTACAATCTGCTGTGGATGGGGAGCCACATCTATGCTATTTCCTTCTTCATCCCACATATTTTCTATCTTTTGTGTGAAAAAATCCTTATTGGGTCCAAAAATTTCTATTTCATCACCTAAGAACATTCTATTTCTCTGCTCTATAGTAGCTATTTTAGTTTCTTCATCATAATCCAATACAAGTCCCACAAAATCATATTCTCTAATGTAAGAGCTGCTGGTATACACTTGGTCTTCACCAGTAGGTTTGTTAAAATAAAATCCTGTAGTGAAATCTCTATAACTAGCTTTTTGAATTTCATCTAGCCACTTTTCTTTATATTTATATTCATTCCCTAATCTAAAATACTCATCTATAGCCATTCTATAGGATCTAACTACAGTAGCTACATAATATTGACTTTTAACTCTTCCTTCAATTTTAAAACTAGAAATGCCTGCTTCTACTAATTCGGGAATATGGTCTATCATGCATAAATCTTTTGAATTAAATATAAAAGTTCCTTTCTCGTTTTCATATATTGGATAATATTCACCTGGCCTTTTTTCCTCCATGAGTGTATACTTCCATCTACAAGGATGAGCACATTCTCCTCTGTTGGAATCCCTTCCTGCCATATAATTACTAAGCAAACATCTACCTGAATAAGATATACACATAGAACCATGAACAAAAGCTTCTATTTCTAAATCTTCAGGCAATCTATCTTTAATTTCCTTGATTTCATCTAAAGATAATTCCCTTGCAACAACTATTCTTCTAACTCCTAAATCATACCAAAACTTTACGGTTTCATAATTTGTGGCACTGGCTTGAGTACTCAAATGTATTGGCATATTTGGAGAAACTCTTCTGACTATAGAAAAAACTCCTGGATCGGCTACAATCACTCCATCTATATGAAGTTTTTCTAATTCAAGGACATACTCATCTAAGCCAACTAAATCTTCATTGTGTGGAATTATATTTAAAGTCACATATACTTTTTTCCCTCTTTCATGAGCAAAATTAACTCCCTCACCAATTTCTTCAATAGTGAAATTTTTAGAAGCTTTCCTTAATCCAAATTCTTCTCCACCCAGATAAACTGCATCTGCTCCATATATAATTGCCATCTTTAATTTTTCTAAATCTCCAGCAGGAGCTAATAATTCTAATTTTTTCAACTAAATCCCTCCTTCCTTATAAGTTATAGCTACGCCATCTCCCAAAGGCAAAACGCTTGTTATAAACCCTTCTAAATCAGAAATATGCTTTAAATATTGTCGCATTCGCTTAACTATTGTTTTTTTTCTCCTAACAACCAATTCATCACTGGCAACCATTCCTTTATATAATACATTGTCAGAAACTATCAATCCTTCATCATTTAAAAGTTTAGAACAATTTTCAAAAAAATCTAAATAATGACCCTTTGATGCATCTAAAAATATAAAATCATATTTATCAATTAAATTTGGCAGTATCTCCTCTGCCTCTCCTTCAAGAATTTCTATTTTGTCACTATAAGATGAATTATTTATGTTTTTAATGGCTATATCAATCATATCTTGTCTTTTTTCAATGGTTGTAATATTCGCTTTGCCTTGAGTTCCATAAGCCATAATCAATGACGAATATCCAATAGCAGTCCCAACTTCCAATATATTTAAAGGCTTTTTCATTTTTAAAAGCAATATTAAAAATTGTGCCACTTCAGGATGAATTATGGGAACATGATTTTTATCGGCATAACATTCCAATTCCATAAAAAATTCAGGTTTGTCAGGCAATATACTCTTTATGTATTCTTCAATATACTCCTCGTTTATATTGTTCAACTAAATCTCTCCTTTAATTTGTTACATAAATAATACGTGGAATTCTACCACGTATTATTCCATATTCAATGCAAAAATACTATTTTTTCTTTTGAGCATTGATATGATCTTTATAATTCGTTGAAAATGTATGAGTTCCATCTCCATTAGATACAAAAAACAAATAATCTACATCAGCTGGATGCATAGCTGCTTGAAGGGACTTAAGTCCTGGAGAAGCTATAGGTCCAGGTGGCAAACCCTTATGTGTGTAAGTATTGTAAATTGAATTTATTTTTAAATCATTATAAGTCAATTTTTCTTTTCTCTCTCCCAATGCATATTGAACTGTAGCACAGGATTCTAAAAGCATGCCTTTTTTTATTCTATTGTAAAACACCGCAGAAATAATATCTCTTTCCTCATCAACTTTGGCCTCTCTTTCAACTATAGAAGCTAAAGTCACCATCTCGTTTAAAGACAATTCATTATTAGTTAAATTGTCTTTAATATCATCTTCATAAACTTCTTCAAATTTATCCAACATTTTTTCTATTATTTCTTCTTCTGTGGAATCTATTTTTACGGTATAAGTAGCTGGAAATAAATAGCCCTCTAAACTTTGTTCTTTTGGTACAGCTTTCAGAAAAGGATACTTGTCCCCATATTTTCTAGCATTCTTTGTCAAAGCCATAAATTTTTTTTCATCTACCAAATTCATTTCCGCAAGTCTACTTCCAATTTGCTTAAGCTCAAATCCTTCAGGTATGGTAAATTTAACTATATTTTTATTTTCTCCTCCCATAGAAAGATTCTCTATGATTTGACTTACATCCATACCTGTGTTTAATGTATATTCTCCAGCCTTCAATTTCCCATCAAGGCCCAGATTTTTAACTACATATCTAAATACATTTTTATCTTTAATTAGACCTTCTCTTTTCAATATGCCCGCAATTCTTGCTGTACTGCTCCCCATAGGAATATCTATATCAATATCTACAGGATTCTCAGATGAAACTGATTCAAGACTGTTTTTATAATAAACCCTCATTCCTATAAATATGAACAAAAGTAAGAATAAAAATATTATTTTATTTTTCTTCCCCTTTTTTTTATTTGCACTTTCTGACACAAAATCTCCACCTTTTTTTAGTTTTTACTTATTTTATTATACAATCATTAGCTTTTCATTACAAGAACTATGTCCCAAAAACAATGATTATTTATTCTTTTGTCTAAATATATTGTTATATGCCATAAGTATGATATTCCCAAAAATGGCCACTGAAGCCAGTTCTCCTCCAGCAATCCCCAGTACAGTATACCAATAAGGCACCTTGGTAAAGTAAGACACCCATATAGATATTATGAATCCATTTAATACAACAGGTGGAAAAATTCCAAAAATCTTATTTGGCATTTTGCTTGTCAGATAAGCTGCTAAAAGAGTCACTAAACTACCACCAACAATATCTATAAGTCCAAAGCCAGATACAGAAGCTAATATCAAATTTGAAATAAAGCATCCTACAAAAACTCCTGGTACAGCAGCACTTTCTACTAGAGGCAACAAAGTCAAGCCTTCAGCTATCCTTAATTGGATAGGTCCAAATGCTAACTGTCCAAGGGGAATTTGAATAGCAACCAATACAACATATATGCCTGCAATTAGACCAGCTTTAGTTAAATATTTAGTATTCATTTTAAACCCCCACAAGCTTTACTTTTCTTCTATATCTACATTTACAGCTTCTTCGATTATATCATAAATATCTGCTATCAATTGAGAAAATCTCATCTCAGCCATAAAATAATCTTTGATATCTGGATTTAGCATAAGTACATCTTGCAATTTCTGTACTTTTTCTACCTTTTCTTCAGATACTTCATTTCCTGACAATTGTTCCATCTGAATTTCAAAAGCTCTTTGTCTTAAATCTTCAATCATTTCCTTATTTTTTTCGTTTAAAAAAGCTTTCTTTTGCTTTTCAAGATATTCCTTGTACTCATCAGATTCCTTTATAGATTTTGCCAATCTATGAGCTTCATCATAAGCATTCATTTTATCTCCTCCTAATTAAATATTTAACATAATTGGAACCAATATCGGAACTAATGTAGATAAAATCACTCCCGTAATAAAAGCCACTACTGCTGTTTGAGAATTTGTAGATTTGGATATAATTGGGAGAGACGTATCCATTGCTGTTGCTCCACAAGGAGCAATACTTTCTAAAAAGCCAATATGCTTTGCAACTGTTGGAACTATTATAAGTGCTATTATTTCTCTAAATACATTGGTTAAAAAAGCTATAGCACTTAATTCATTTGAATAACTAGCAAGTATCATGGCTGACAAACTATACCATCCCAGTCCTGCTCCAACAGCTCCTGCTTCATTTAGAGGCATCTTTAAGAAAAAACCTCCTACTATACTACCAACAATGCTACCAACAATGATCATCAATGGAACTAGCAATATCTTAAATCCCATTTTTTTGAGATTAGACAACACATTTTTTTGCTTTCCAATATCCATTCCAACAAAAAACAATAATAAACATAGTCCAATATCTATTACAATATCTGTATATTGAAAAAACCAAGATGGCAATAAAAAATATCCTATGCCAATTCCTAGTCCAACAGATAAAATAATTTTAAGACTCATGGGACTTTTCCTCCTCATCAGCTATTATAAATTTTCTTACCAATCTTACAAAAAATACGCTAAAGACAATTGAAAACACAGCTAACAACAACGCTTTAGCCCCAATAGTAAAAAATGAAGAAATCACTTTATCATCTAATCCTATTCTTATTCCCATGATAAAAAGAAGAAACAAGAGACAAATATTTTGTATAATTCCAAGTTTGCTATTAAATTTTTCACTTATCAAATCCTTATATCCTATCATGCCTCCAATTATAAGTAATGCTAAATATAAAATAAGTCTTACCCCCATAATGTTCCTCCTTTAAAGTTTAGTATCTATTTGGTTATTAATTATTATACTATAAATAAATAAGATACTAAAGAGAAAGCCGCATTTTTATACGACTTTCTCAATTAAACATATTTTTTACACTTCCATGATGATAGGAAGTATCATTGGATTTCTCTTTATTTTCTCATATATGAATCCTCTTAGACCATCCCTTATATTGGACTTTAATGTAGCCCAATCAGTTATGTGATTTTTCACACATTCATCTAATACTTCTTTCACCACGGCTCTAGATTCTTCCATGAGATCTTCAGATTCCCTCACATAGACAAACCCTCTTGAAATAATATCTGGTCCTGCTATAACAGTACCATCTTGTTTACTGATAGTCACCACAACTACAATCAAGCCATCTTCAGAAAGATGCTTTCTATCTCGAAGCACTATATTTCCAACATCCCCTATACCCAATCCATCAACCAATATGTTCCCAGAAGTGACACTTGGGCCAAAATGAGCAGAATCAGGGGTGAATTCTATCACAGATCCATTTTGAGCTATAAATATGTTTTCTTTATCCATTCCCAATTCTTCTGCCAATTGAGCATGCCTCTTTAAATGTCTGTATTCTCCATGAACAGGTATAAAATATTTAGGATTTACAAGAGTATGAATGAGCTTTAATTCTTCTTGACAAGCATGGCCTGATACATGAACATCAGCCAAAGACTCATATATTACATTTGCCCCTTTTTCCATCAATTGATTTATAACTCTGGAAACAGTTTTCTCATTTCCAGGTATAGGAGTTGCTGATATTATAACTAAATCTCCAGGAACCAATTCCAATTTTCTATGTTCAGAATATGCCATTCTTGATAAGGCTGACATAGGTTCACCTTGGCTACCAGTGGTTATGACAACTATTTCATTATAGGGGAAATTGTTCATATCATTTATATCTATCAATGTGCCATCGGGTATATTTAAATATCCAAGTTCTAATGCTACGTTTATGACATTCACCATACTTCTTCCTGAAACTACAACTTTTCTACCAAACAATACAGCTGAGTTTACAATTTGCTGGATCCTATGAATATTTGAAGCAAAGGTTGCAACTATAATTCTTTGATCTGCCATCAAAAAAATATCATTAAAAGTAGCTCCAACAGTTTTTTCTGACATTGTATATCCTGGTCTTTCTACATTTGTACTATCTGCTAAAAGAGCAAGAACTCCTTTACTACCTATTTCAGCAAATTTATGCAAATCAATCATATTGTTATTTATAGGTGTATAATCAATTTTAAAATCCCCAGTATGAACAACAGTGCCAATAGGTGTGTGTATTGCCAATGCAACAGAATCAGGTATACTATGTGCAGTTTTTATAAATTCAATATTAAAACATCCCAAATTTATAATGTCATTTGGTTTTATTATATTTAATTTTGCATTAGTTATATTGTGTTCTTTGAATTTATTTTCCACCAATCCCAAAGTCAATTTAGTTCCATAGATAGGGACATTTATTTTTTTCAGAACATATGGCAACGCTCCAATATGATCCTCATGCCCATGAGTTAGGACTATAGCCCTTACTTTTTCCCTGTTTTTCAATAGATAAGTTATATCCGGTATGACCATATCTATTCCCAACATTTCATCTTCAGGAAAAATAAGACCACAATCTATCACAACAATGTCATCATTGTATTCTATAACCGTAATGTTTTTTCCAACCTCTCCCAATCCGCCAAGAGGTATTATTTTTAATTTGTTATTTCTCTTTGCCAAACTATAATCACTCCTTTAATCATTAATTTTCCCAATTAATATCATAATTAGTATTCTAAATATTAATTTATTGATCGCTACAAAAAAATAACCCCCATAAGGGGATTTATTTTTGACAATTTTTTTGACAATCTTTACAATACCCAAAAAATTTTACATTGTGGTCTACTATTTTAAACATCCCTTCCCTTTCAATCTCATGTTCAAGATTTTCTAGCAAATCTAATTTGACTTCGTACACTTTGCCACAACCTAAGCATATTAAATGATGATGATGATGATCCGTTGTATTTGTATTTATTTCATACCTATTGCATCCATCATCAAAATTCATCTTTGAAACTATGTTCAATTGTTCAAAAAGTTGTAATGTTCTATAAACCGTTGCCAATCCTATCTCTGGATATTTGTCCTTAACAATATCATATATTTCCTCAGGACTTAAATGGCTCCCCCTATTGTCTATAATAACATCTAATATAGCCCTTCTCTGCGTAGTAAGTTTATACCCTGCTTCTTTTAATATCTCTTTTATACTATCAGCATTGATATCCATCTTTTCACCTGCTCAATCATTCTATATATAGAATACATATATATAAATTAAATGTCAACTATTCTGTTTACTTTTATTGCATATTTTCTTTAACAATAGTTTCATAAGCAAGTATTACATCATCTAATTCTTCTTCATCATCTATGCCTATAAGATACACTTGACCATCTGCATCACGCTCAATCCTCAAAATAAAAGCCTCCCCTTCCAAATCATCAGCAGGAAACAATACAGCATAGTCAAAATCATCTAATCCAAAAGTAGCAGAAATTTCAAACTCCTTTTCCTTCCCCATCTCATCTATAAGGACTATTTTTTCATCCACCGTATTCACCCTCTTCTTATCTTCTATCTAAAAAAGTCTGCAATATATAAGTAGCAGCTACTTTATCAATAACTTTTTTCCTTTTTTCTCTACGCACATCTCCATCTATCAACATACGCTCAGCAGACACAGTAGTCAATCTCTCATCTTCTAAGACTATCTCAATATTTAAAACTTTTTCCATTTTTTCAACAAAATTTAAAACTTTTTGACCTTGAGGTCCAATAGTATTGTTCATATTTTTAGGCAAACCAACTACTACTTTGCTCACATTGTATTGATTCACAATATTTTTTAACTCTTCCATATCATTTTTGATACTAGTTCTTCTAATTGTAGTTACGCCTTGAGCAATCAAACCTAAGGGATCACTCACTGCAACTCCTATAGTCTTATCTCCAACATCTAGCCCTAATATTCTCTCCATAATCATTCTCCATTTAAATAAATTCTATTCATTTACCAAATATTCCATCATCGTATATATAAAGAAAATCATTATTAAATTCATTGCTAATGCAGCTAAGATTATACCAGAATCATTAACTAAAAATCCTACTATACTTCCTACTATGCCACTTGTGAAACCTATAAAAAGATATTTGTTTTTATTGAAAATATCCCTTATTTTATCTCCGAGTACTGTAGTTATCAACACTTGACAAAAAATATTTACATATAGCGACTTTGTCCAAATAGAAGAACCAACTAATTTTATATTCATAATTATTTTCCTCAATGCAATATTGTTGGCAATGCTATTTCCATCACTATTCATCATCATAATAGTTTTGCCTAAATGTGTAGGATTAGGATTAAATTTAATATCTATAAAAGCCATGGCCATAACAAATAAAATAGTTAAAATGCCCATACTCAATATTTTTTTCAAACTCATTTCCCTATCTAAGCTTTCCATTATAAAATATAGTAGTGCAAAAACTATTGAAATAGTTCCCCCTACATTAGCGCCAAGTTTGGGATGCCCTACTATAATGGCAGATAAAAGCAATAAAATATATGATATAAACTTATTTCCACCTTTATTCAAAATCATACTTAAAAAAACTGTCGTGGCACCTAAAAATACTCCAACCAGCTCGTTCCCCAACCCAAAATATCTAGCCCCAATGGTCGGGTCGTGACCCAGCACAGAATATCTAGCTAGATTGCTTCCGCTAAACATATCCACAATAATGATTACATAAATAAGTCCAGAAATTAAAATTGCTTTATTGTTTCCCTTCAACTTACATGCAATAAATATAAGGGAAACCATCATCAATAAAAGAGTCAATATAAATTGGATATAAGTATCCCATTTCCCAAAAGAAACCAACAAAAATCCTACCGGCATAATCCCTATTGTAATTAAAAAAAGTTTTAATGTTTTATACAAATTGTTCTTTATTTTAATCTTTAAAACTAGTACTATTGTAGCAAATAATATACCAATTATAGATATTGTACTATATATACTTAACAGATAAAATCTGCTTCTTGAAACGATATCTATTCTTTTACTACTATTTAAAATAAATTCAAGATTTTTAGTATTTTGCTTGTAATCAACTGTATTGCCTGACATTTTTTCCCTAGAAGCATTTAGAAAATTTGCAATTGTAGGAGCTATATCTATATTTGTTATAACACCATCTCTTTTGGTAGTCGATGAAGTAAGTATCCCCTTAGGTATATTGTTTCCCCATATAATTGCAGGTGAAATTTTTGAATTTTGTATTCTTTCTTCTCCACTATTAGGACTTAATATGATAAGAAGTGAATTATCTTTATCGATCCCCTCTATAAGGTTTTCTAAAAATACATCTATCCTATAAAGTATTTCTGTTCTATGCTTTTCAAACATTTCATCTGTTAATTCACTACTATAAAAGCTAAGTCTATCTAAATCTCCAGTTTCTATGACTATAAGAGATGATTCATCTTTTACTTTGCCTATCTCTTCAATCAATTTGTCATAATCAGTCCTAAAACCATAAGGTGCTTCACTATCTGCAATCAGAACACTGTCTACATTTCCAAAGTCAATCAATCCCCTTGAATCCATAGGTATTAGACTACTTGGCCTATATACTTTGTCAATGGTATCTGCATTTCCAAATATAGCGGTTTTAAGTTTATCCTCATGTAAACTATCTCCTAAAGCACCTATATATGGTACATAGGTGTTTTCCTTATTGGATTCTATTATTTTATTTAAATTTGTATTCCCTACTTCATAACTTCCTTCTATAGGAGCTATCCTTCTCTCATAGACTTCTACATTGTTCTCATTTAAATTGTAGACTTTGGCCCCTTCGTCGGTAGTGTAAGCTTTTTTTGAAGAATTTATAGTAAGAAAACTTTCTGGTCCTTTATATCCATATAATCCTTTAGTATTCATAAG
Organism: Sporanaerobacter acetigenes DSM 13106; assembly: GCF_900130025.1. Taxonomy (NCBI): domain Bacteria; kingdom Bacillati; phylum Bacillota; class Tissierellia; order Tissierellales; family Sporanaerobacteraceae; genus Sporanaerobacter; species Sporanaerobacter acetigenes. The sequence continues at coordinate 131,961 of NZ_FQXR01000003.1, forward strand.
TCCAATAGAACCTTCATCAATAATTTTTTTAAGCTTGGGCATATTATCAATATCTTCTAGTGTATATTTATTCATAACAACTATATATACAGTTTTTTTACTATCTTTATTCTCTTCAGCAAAACTATATTCATTTGTAAAAATAGAAAAAACAATCATTAATATAAAAAACCAAATTATATATTTTGACTTATGCAATTGAACCTCTCCTACTTTTCATTCTTCTCATTTTTTAAATAGTATTTTAACAATTCTTCAATTAATTCATCTCTCTCAAGCTTTCTTATTAAACTCCTGGCATTGTTATAGCTAGTTATATATGTTGGATCTCCAGATAATATATATCCAATCATTTGATTGATAGGATTGTACCCTTTTTCTTCTAGGGCTTCATATACAGTTAAAATTATATCTCTAGCCTCATTTACATTTTCTTTTGGTGGTTCAAATTTCATAGTTTCATTAAAGTTGTTGTTCATAAAAACACCCCCTTATATATATATACCATAAACTGTTCATTATATACACCCTTTTAAAATAAATATTAGCCAAATAAATGGCTAATATTTATTTTAATTTATTATTTTTTTAATTGTCCTTTTATAAGACTGTCTACCAACTTTAAAGCTTCATCTATCTTATTTGAATCCTTCCCACCAGCTTGTGCCATATCTGGGCGACCACCACCGCCGCCGCCAGTAGTTTTAGCGACTTCCCTTATGATATTTCCTGCATGAAGTCCCCTATCAACTAAATCTTTTGTAACCATAGCTACAAAAGATATTTTGTCATCTATAACTGAAGACAATACAACAACTCCAGAATTTAAATGACTTTTAACCTCATCACCTAAATTTCTAAGGCTATTCATGTCCATGCCCTCTGCTCTATAAGTGACAACATTTATATCTTCTACCATATGCTTTTGTTTTACAACATCTTCCGCTACCGAAGAAGCCATTTTGGATTTTAGAGATTCAATTTCCTTTTCTTTTTCCTTTAGTTCTTCTGTTAATTTTCTTACCTTTTCTTTTATATCTTTTTTGCTTGTTTTAAGTATGGATAAAATTGAAGATGTATTTTCTTCTAATTCCATTAAATATTCATAAGCTCCTCTTCCAGTCACAGCCTCTATTCTTCTAACTCCTGATGCTATACCGGATTCACTCACAATTTTAAATAATCCTATACTACAAGTATTAGTTACATGAGTTCCTCCACATAGTTCTTTGCTGTAGTCATCCATTTTAACCATTCTGACTATATCTTTGTATTTTTCATCAAATAGTGCCATTGCTCCAAATTCTTGTGCTTCTTTCAAACTTGTTTCAACTACATTTACTTCTAATTCTTCCAGTATTTTTTCGTTAACTATTTTTTCTATTCTATTTAAATCTTCATTTCTAATAGCTTCAAAATGCGTAAAATCAAATCTCAACCTATCAGGCAATACTAGTGACCCTGCCTGATTTACATGTTCTCCCAAAACGTCTTTTAAAGCTCTATGAAGTAAATGAGTAGCAGAGTGATTTCTTGCAATATCTTTTCTTCTTTTTTCATCAACTGCCGCAAAAATTTCTTCTCCTTCTCTTATTTCTCCACTTTCTACTTTTACTAAATGAAATATCACATCTTCTTTAGTTTTCTTTGTATCTAAAACATACGCTTTAAAATTGTCATTCTCAATTGTTCCTGTGTCTCCTACTTGGCCTCCACTTTCTCCATAAAAAGGAGTTTCACGGAGAAGAACCATCCCCTCTTCACCTTCATTTAGGGAAGAAACTTTATTATTATCTTTAAATAATTCAATAATATTAGAATTTAATCTAGTATGTTCATAGCCTTTAAATACAGTATCGTATCCTTTAAATCTTTCAGAAATTTCATCTTTCCCCCAAGCTCCTGCACCAACATCTTCTCTCGCTTTTCTAGCCCTTTGTCTTTGAGCTTCCATTTCCATATTAAACTCTGCTTCATCAACTTTAAATCCTATTTCTTCTAAAATTTCTCTAGTCAAATCCAGTGGAAAACCATAAGTATCATAAAGTTTAAATGCCTTATCTCCATCTAATACAGTTTTATTATTTGCCTTCATTTCTTCTACATATTCTTCAAGTATATGAATACCTTGGTCTATAGTTTCTCTAAACTTTTCTTCCTCTGATTTAATAACTTTCTTTATCTGTTCTTCATTTTTTTCAATTTCATTATATTGATCTTTCCAAATATCAATTACTTTAGATGAAAGATTATATAAGAATATATCTTCAATTCCAAGTAACTTTCCATGCCTTGCAGCTCTTCTTATAAGTCTTCTAAGCACATATCCTCTACCTTCATTACTTGGAAGTATACCATCAGAAACCATGAAAGTCATAGCCCTTATGTGATCAGTTATAACTCTTATAGATTCATCTACCTTTGGGTCTTCTCCGTATTTCTTTCCGCAAACCTTTTCTACTTCTTTTAATAAACTATTTACAACTCCAACTTCAAATATATTTCTAGCTCCTTCAAGCACAGCTGTTATTCTCTCAAGACCCATTCCTGTGTCTATATTTGGATTTGGAAGAGGATTGTAATTGCCAAACTCATCTTTATCATATTGGGAAAACACTAAATTCCAAACTTCTACATATCTATCACAATCACAACCGGGTTTACATGTAGGTTCTCCACATCCATATTCTTGTCCTCTATCTACATAGATTTCTGAACACGGTCCACAAGGGCCAACCTCAAGCTCCCAAAAATTGTCTTCTTTCCCGAGCCTAACTATTTTTTCAGCTTCGATACCTATTTTCTCATTCCATATTTTAAAAGCCTCATCATCATCAGTATATATAGTCACCCAAATTTTGTCTTTAGGTATCTCTAATCTTTCAGTTATAAATTCCCAAGCCCATTCTACAGCCTCTTCTTTAAAATAATCCCCAAAAGAAAAATTTCCGAGCATTTCAAAAAAAGTAGCATGTCTATCTGTTTTACCTACATTTTCAATATCTCCAGTTCTAACACATTTTTGACAAGTTGCAACTCTTTTTCTAGGTGGAACATTTTCCCCAGTAAAATACGGTTTTAAAGGTGCCATACCTGCATTTATTAAAAGTAAGCTCTTGTCATTTTTGGGAACTAACGAAAAACTATCTAGTACTAAATGATTTTTTTCCTCAAAAAAATCTAAAAATTCTTTTCTCACTTCATGTAATCCAAATTTTTTCATGCCATATACACCTCGCTTATATCCTTGAAAAATTTATTATTACAAAAAACCCGTCCTAAAACAAAAAAGGACGAGTACCAATTTCTGCTCTATACCTAGGATTATAATTAAAAAATTTTCAATTGTCAACAATCTAAGTTTTACTGCGACTTTCTACAAAATGTGAATATATAATTTTTAGTATTGCAACCACAGGTATAGCAAGAACCATTCCCAATATGCCAAAAAATCTTCCTCCAATTATTAAAGATAACATAACAGTTACAGGATGAATTCCAACACTTTCTCCAACCACTTTAGGAGTTATTATATCATTTTCTACTTGTTGTATAATAGTAAATATAATTATTACCCACAAAGCTTTAATAGGGCTTTCCAAAATAGCAAAAAAGACTGCTGGAATTATTCCTATGACTGGACCAAAATAAGGTATTATATCCGCAAGTCCTGCAAGCATACCTATGATGAATGCAAAATTAATCTTTAGTAGAGCTAAAGCAATAGTTGTACTCACACCCACAAATATACCAACTATGACTCTTCCCCTTATAAACTGACCCAACATAGTATCTATTTCTTTAAATAAATTTATCATTTCATTTCTATGGGATTTTGGAATTGTCAAATAAATTTTTTTCTTAAAAAACTCTTTGTCTTTTAAAAAATAAAACGAAATGATGGGTATAATGGCAATGATAAATATTTTAGAAAACATGTTTATAGTTTTATCTGCAAAATTAGAAAACCATTTTACAACAAAACTTTCAATGCTTTCTAAATTTTCTTTAAACACGTCTTTTATTCCATCTAGCTGAGGAGGTAAATTGTCTGATTTTAAAAAACTACTATTATTTATATTGTATAAAAAATTATCTACCTTTTCTAAATAAATTGGCAAAACATTTCCTAAATTTTTAAATTCTCTTATTATTTTAGGTAAGAATGTAAAGAAAATAATAGCTAATATAGCTATAATGAAAATATAAACTATAATCACACTCCATAACCTGGATATTCCTTTTTCTTCAATGAATTCAACTATAGGATTAAACAAGTAGGCAAAAATTAAAGATAAAATTGTTATATTTATTATTTCTGATAAAAATGGATACTTTTTTATCAACATATATAAAATATATAATATAAGTATACATATAAATATAGTGACTAATTTCTTATTATTTATTTTAATTTTCTTTTCTTCATCTACATATCTATTTCCTATATTTATTATATAATATATAATGACAAGAATGAGTATGCCAATGAGAATTAAAATATTTTGTTTTATATTTTCCCAAAACATCATCTATATCCTTTGATATAAGTTAGGCAGCTAAAGCTGCCTAACCCCAAATTGAACTTATTCCATTTTTAATATTTGACATAGTCCTCTTGGTATTTCTTTTCATTTTTCTTCTTTGTTTAGAGTCCATTCTTGAAGCTGCATATATTCCTGTTGAAACACCTAATATTGTTCCCATCATGGCTCCTCTACCGAAACCATTCTTCATTTTTATCCTCTCCTTTTTTTAATTCTATGTTTATTGTTCCTAATTTTCACTGTACTAATTCTAGTAGTTTTTTGTAATAATCTTTGTTTTTGCTAATAATGTCTTTTATATTTTCTCCAAATATTAAACTATCATCATTTATCTTTATATTCCCTATATTGGGTATGAAACTCCTTCCTCTAGATATGTCTTCCAGCAACCCTTCTGTAATGATATATCCAATTAACTTGCCATCATTAAAATCAAACAGCAAATCTTTTACCATTCCTAAACATTCTCCATTCTCTGTATAAACTACTTTATCTATAAATTTTATCTTTTCAGCCAAAATATATTCCTCATCTTCTAAGTCCTCAAATTTTATGATACTATTTGAGTTTGCCATAATAATATCTTTTTTAAATGAAATTATTTTATTTAATGGCAAAATATTTTTTTCTTTTATTAATTTCCCATTTTTAATTGCTATACTTGTTAAACTGTCTAATCTTTTTGACAATATTGCATCGTATACTTCCCCAATCGTTTCTTTATTTCCATCATCTAATACTTTCATACCTATTAATTTTTTGTATTTAATCAATTTTATTTCCTCTTTTCAAAATATAATTTAATATTATTATTTCACATAATAAAACAAATATTAAAGGCTGCTTAAAATTTTAAGCAGCCTTTAATATTTCTATTCTTATATTTCTTCACCATGAGGATCTTCATCTGGATCAAAATCTTCAAGTCCATCTATATGAACATTGTTCTTTTTTGAATAATCTAATAAAGCTGATTTTATAGCTTGTTCTGCAAGTACTGAACAATGCATCTTAACTGGTGGCAATCCATCAAGAGCCTCAGCAACAGCTTTATTTGAAATTTTCATTGCATCATTTATAGACTTGCCTTTAATCATTTCAGTTGCCATACTTGATGATGCAATAGCTGAACCACATCCAAAAGTTTTAAATTTAACATCAACAATAATATCGTCTTCTATTTTTAAATACATTTTCATGATATCTCCACATTTTGGATTTCCAACTTCGCCTACTCCATCCGCATCTGGAATTTCTCCAACATTTCTTGGATTTCTAAAATGATCCATTACTTTTTCTGAATACATTATTTCTCCCCCTTTATTTTTTCGTATAATGGTGACATGTCTCTAAGTCTTTGAACTATTGGTATAAGTTTTTCAACTACATAATCAACTTCTTCCTCTGTATTAAAATCACCCAATGTAAGTCTCAATGAACCATGAGCTATCTCATGTGGCAATCCTATAGCTAGCAATACATGAGATGGATCCAATGAACCCGATGTACAAGCAGAACCACTGGAACCTGCCACACCTTCAATATCTAAGCTAAGTAACAAAGATTCACCTTCAATATACTTAAAACAAAAGTTTGTGTTTCCAGGTAATCTATTGGTTGGATGCCCATTTAATCTTACATCATCAATATTGTCAAATATGCCCTTTATAAGCCTTTCCCTTAAATTGATGAGTTTTTCATTGTGTTCATCTAAGTTTTCATATGCAAGTTCTATAGCTTTACCTAACCCTACAATTCCTGGAACATTTTCAGTCCCTGCTCTTCTATTTTTTTCTTGAGCTCCACCCTCTATCAAATTATCAAGTTTAACTCCTTGTCTAATATATAGGGCACCTACACCTTTTGGTCCATGAAATTTATGAGCTGACAATGAAAGTAAATCTATATTTAATTCATTTACATCTATTTTTATATTTCCTATAGCTTGAACTGCGTCAGTATGGAAATATATACCTTTTTCTTCCGCTATTTCACCAATTTCCTTGATAGGCTGTATAGTTCCAATTTCATTGTTAGCAAACATTATTGAAATGAGTATGGTTTCATCAGTAATTGAATTTTTTAATTGTTCAATATCAACTACACCATACTCATCAACATCCAAATAGGTAATTTTAAACCCTTGTCTTTCTAAAAATTCACATGTATGAAGAACTGCATGATGTTCAATTTTTGATGTAATTATATGATTTCCTTTGTGTCTATTAGCAAACGCAATTCCCTTTATTGCCCAGTTATCTGCCTCAGAACCGCCACTAGTAAAATAAATTTCTTTTGCCTTTGCACCTAAAGCTATAGCTACTTGTTCTCTAGCTTTTTCAACAGCGTTTTTAGATTGACCACCTAGAGAATATATGCTAGATGGGTTTCCATACTTTTCACTAAAATAAGGTAACATTTCAGCTAATACTTCTTTTTTTGTAGGAGTTGTAGCTGCATTATCCATATAAATATAGTTTCTCATGACAATTCCCCCTAAACTTCTAATTTCTTATTTGCCATCATAGTATTATGTTCATCAACCATATCCTGCAAAGTAATAGAATCAACCACATCATCTATACTATCCCTAATTCTTGTCCACACAAGTTTTGTCACACAATACTCTGCTTTTTCACATTTAAACATATCGCTATCAAGCACACAATCTGCTGGTGCCATATCTCCTTCTAAAGCCCTCAAAATATTTCCTACAGTAATTTGATCTGGAGACTTAGCTAATAAATAACCGCCTTGAGCTCCACGAACGCTTTCAAGAAGCTCATTTTTTTTCAATGTGGCAACCAATTGTTCTAGATAATTTTCAGATATATCTTGTTCATCAGCCACATTTTTCAAAGGAATTGGACCTTCCCCATAGTGAAGTGCAAGTTGAAACATCGCTTTAAGCCCATATCTTCCTTTTGTAGATAATTTCATTTTTTCACCTCTTTTAATCCCAACTGAATTACTTGGTTTTCTTCTATAAGTATATTATACCCTAGTAATTTTGTCAACATTCATTTAAACAAAAAAAGAAGAGCAATTGCTCTTCTTTTTTTGTTATTCCTCAAGTTGTGGAGGGAAAAAATCTGGGAATGGCTCATATTCAAAATCTTCACAAATATCACCAAATTCTTCACACTCTCGTGGTTCTGGGCAAAAATCAATAACAGGTATCAATAGCTGAACCTTTCCAACGACTTTAGTTATAATAAATACTCCTACAGCAAAAGAAACTTTTCCACTAGCTACTATAGGTGTACCCAAAACTTTCGAACTAGTTTCAACCACTATATCAAAAGTAAATTCGTCTCTGGCATCTGGTATAAACAATTTTGTATCTTTTAGTATATCAGGTAAAAACTTTTCTACACTAGTTCCATCAGTAAAAATAATTTCATATGGTATTCGCAATGTAAATCTCACTCTTTTAAAATTAGGTTGATTTTCTATATCTGTTACAATTAATGTATTTGGCACTATAAATCCCGGTTTAAACCGAATAGCTTGAAATGTTTTTCCACCTAAATCCGCTTCAATTTTGGGAAAACAATGCCTTTGCTGACAGCTATCATATACTTTATCAGCTATTATACAATCAAATTCATACTCCATTTCATTTGTATCAATTCCATTAATGACTTTTTTAAATTCATTCATGATTTTCACTCCTTTCTTTTAATAAAATAACTTCTTCTTACATATTATGAAATAAGAAAAGTTTTGTGATATTTTTTTAAGGGGTGAAAAATATGAATGTAAAAATAATGAAAAGCTCAATTTTAAGAACCTTAAATGGCGAATACTACAATTTTTATCTAAATCAAAACAATAAACTTATGATGGACAAATTTAACTCTTTAAATAGTCTTATGAGTACTTCTTTAGTAGCCAATGAATATATATTAGATTTTTCTGCTTTTATAGATGAAAAAGATAAAGTTCATTTGATTTATTTGTTGAAAGATGGAAATTTAATTTATTCTATATACTTTAATGATAAATGGTCAGAAAGCTTAGTTGGAAAATTTAATTTAAAATCTAATATTTATAATAATCTTTCTATATACATAATAGAAAATGTAATATACATCTTTTATGCCTATGCAAATTTAATTAACAAAAAAATTTGGACCATGGAAGTAATCATTGGCAACAAGACTAATTGGACTAAAAAAAGAATTACAACCATATTGTCTGAAAATTCGTTTAACTCATTTCGTGTTGATTATGACAAAATAGGAAATATTCATTTTGTATATACATCTAGAGAAGGAGAAATAAATCAAGTATATTATACTTTTTATAATACTTATATGAGAAATTGGAATCAAATACCATTCCAAATTTCTGATTCAAATACAAGTAATCTATTTCCATATTTATTTGTGGATTCAAAAGACAATATACACATATTATGGTATACACTAAAAAATAAAGATTATGAACTTCAATATAAAAAACTCTCTCCAAACGGCAAAGACAAATATAAATGGAGAAGTATTAATTTACCTTCTATAAAAAACTGTACATTTACTCCCATTATGTTTGAATCAAAAGATACTTTAAAAATTGTATATTTAAAAAATAAAACTATAAATTCATTATATTCGCTAGATAATGGTGAATCTTGGAACATAAATGATAAAATTAATCTACATTCAGAAAATTTCCATTTCTCGAATTACATATCTAATTTTGGAAAAGATTATTTCCTGGGAAAATCAAACAACTTCTATTGCAAAATAAACAATGAAATACTATTTTATTTTAAAGATAATCATGATGATAATCTAAAAATAGAAATGGAAACTTCAGAATCCCTTCATGAAAATATAGAAAATAAAAACAATGAAGGAATAGAAAAGTTTCCAGAAACAAAAGAAACAGATGATTTAACTAAATTAAAAGAAAGTATGACAGAAATGAGCAATACAATCAAAGAAATTCAAATATCTATAGATAATATGGAAGATGATATACTTACATTAAAAAAGACAATTAAAAAAAAAGATGATGTGAATTTTTTAGAAAAATTACTTGCTTTTTTTAAATAAGATAATTCAATTTTTTAATTGTCTTTTTCCCATTTTTTCTTTCAATACAATGGAGACTTTCTATATTAGTATTCAATCTACTGGTCTCATTTTTTAGAATTTCTAGATAATTTATATCTTTAAATTTGATAGAATAGCTACATCCAGCTTTTAATCCACATGGTGTTGAAATAAGCTGAAAACAGCTATATCCTAGATTTTCTAATATATATTGAATTTGTATAGCATAATTTTTAGATTCAAATATAGCTACATAATATTTTTCATCTTTCATTTTTTTCACCTCTTTATATTATAAATACTTTAAAGACACACATTGGTTACATATAATTTATAGGTATATAAATGAAATAAGGAGTATAAACATGAATATGAATGTTTTATTTCCCTCGACCAAATTCATTAAAATTAAGCCCTATGATTTAAATGAGCTTTCCAATAAAGGAGTATCTGTGATTACTTCAACTAATAGATTAAACTGTATGGACAATATATTTAATAATTATTTGAATCAATCTTTTTTAAAAAAAGAACTAATAATAATATTAAACAATAATTTATTAAACCTGAAAGAATGGGAAAAAAAAGCAAATAAATACAAAGACATAAGAGTTTATCAATTAGATGAAAAAAAGTCTTTGGGAGAATGCTTAAATTATGCCGTAGAAAAAGCAAATTATCAAATAATAGCTAAATTTGATGATGATGATTTTTATGCCCATGAATATATTAAGGAATCAATAAAGCCTTTTCTCTATACTGAGGCAAGCATAATAGGTAAATCTACTACATATATTTATTTTCAAAAAAATAGTATCCTAGCAATAAAGAATCCCAAAAGAGAAAATAGATATACTTATAGAGTAGAAGGAGCTACTATGTTGATAGATAAAGATGTATTTAAAAATGTAAAATTTCCAAATAAAAACATTGGTGAAGATCTGGAATTTTGTAAAAGTTGTATAAAAAAAGGTTATAGGATTTTTTCTACCAGCAAATATTATTATATCTATATAAGACACAACAATCACACCTGGAATATTGATGATGATGAATTGATAAAGCAATGCAAAGTGATAGGAAAACTAGAGTCTCCAATAGATATACCCATTTTCTAATACTTCTTTTTTATTAAACATTCCTTTTATATCAATTAGTATCTTTTCTTCATCCTTTTTATACATTTTACCTAAATCTTCTAAATTAAGTTTTAAAAATTCCTTATGAGGTACTGAAAATATGAGTACATCTGCATCTTTTATAGATTCTACAGAATGTAATTTTATATTGAAATCTCTCAAAACCTCTTCACTATTAGCAACTTGATCAACTACCTCTACAATAGCTCCCCTCTCTTCCAGCCTTTTAACTATTTTAGCTACTTGAGTATTTCTTATATCTGAACAGTCTTCTTTAAATGTAATACCAAACATAACTATTTTAACTTCATTTATTTTTTTGTTTTTAGAAGACAATATATCTAAAACATTATTAGCAATATATTCCTCCATATATTCATTTATATTTCTTGCTTCATCAATAATTTTAGGGTCATATCCTAACTCCCTAGCTTTGAACATTAAATAATAGGAATCCACTCCTATACAATGGCCTCCTACTAGTCCTGGAGTAAAATTTAAAAAATTCCACTTCGTCCTGGCACTTTCCAATACTTTATTTGTATCTATTTGAGCTTTATTTAGTATAATAGATATTTCATTCATAAGTGCTATATTTACATCTCTTTGTACATTTTCTACTAATTTTGATGCTTCTGCTACTTTTATATTCTCTACCCTATATACTCCAGCTTTTATTATCATTTCATATACTTTTGAAACTATTTCAACAGTTTCCTCATCTATACCAGCTACTATTTTTTTTATATTCTCAAGTCTATTTATGGTATCCCCTGGATTGATTCTCTCTGGAGAATAGGCTACTTTAAAATCTGTGCCCGCCTTTAATCTTGACTCAATTTCAAGTAATGGTATACATATTTCTTCTGTAATTCCTGGATAAACTGTAGATTCATATACTACTATGGAACCTTTTGTAAGGTTTCTAGCCAACATTTCAGTAGCATTTATTACAAATTTTAAATCTGGTTCACCATTTACTACCGGTGTTGGAACTGCAATAATAAAAAACTTTCCTTCTCTAAGGAGTTTCTCTTCATCAGTAAATATCACTCCAGCACTTTCTATTTCTTCTCTACTTATTTCTTTTGTAATATCAATTCCTTTTTGCAAATTTTCTATTTTATTTTTATTTATATCAAATCCAATAACTGATGCTCTTTTAGCAAAAGCTATGGATAACGGCAATCCAACATATCCTAGTCCAACAACTACTATCTTAGCTTTCTTATTTTTTATTTCTTCATATAAATTCATCTTATCTCCTCCTAAAATGTCTCTTTTCATAAATATAATATGTATAAGATAGTTAATAAGTTAAATGTTGTAACAGAATATAAAATAAAAAATACATTAAATTAGGAACTCTATTAGGAGGTAAAAGCATGAACTTTAAAGGTGTTTCAGTAATTACATGTACCAATAGAGAAAATTTCATTGACAATGTTTTTGAAAATTTTAATAGACAAAACTACAAGTTCAAAGAACTCATCATAATAATAAATGACAACAATATAGATAAGTCTCTATATGATGAGAAATGTAAAAACCACAAAGATATTAGAGTTTATCAGATAAATCAAGCATATAATTTAGGATTTTGTCTGAACTTTGGCATAAAAAAAGCTAAAAAAAATGTAATAGCCAAATTTGATGATGATGACTATTACGGAGAAAAATATTTAGATGAGTGTATGGAAGCTTTCAATTCTACAAACGCTGATATAGTTGGAAAATATACTTTCTTTATATATTTTGAAAATAATAATGCACTAGCCCTTAGAAAAAGAAGTCAAGAAAATTCCTTTGTCACCAATATAGCAGGTGCCACATTGGCATTTAAAGAAAGTGTATTTAAAAAGATAAAATTTAATACATCATTGAAAGCTGGAGTTGATACAGATTTTAGAAAGCGAGCCCTAAAAAATGGATTTAAAATTTATTCAACTTCTAAATATAATTTTGTTGTCCATAGACATGCAAATTCAAGAGAGCATACATGGAAAATAGAAGATAGCGAACTCTTAAAAGCATTTCCTATAATAGAATATACAAATGATTATAGAAAAATAGTTTCGCCCTTTGAGCCAAATTTATAAAAAATAACAAAATAAACTAGTATTCATAAACTTTAGGTATATAATATATCAAATATTGGAGGGAAATATTAAATGAAAGATAATCAGACAAAAATCATGATAATAGAAAGCTGCTTCAATGTATTGGCTATAAGAAAAGAAAGGCTGACTATTGATTGGATTGAAAATAGAATGAAAATCTTTATGAATTATACCTTAAAAAGCCTTAAAGCTCAAACAAATAAAAACTTCTTAGCTTTTATACAATATGATCCTAAAAGCAAGGACATAATAGAAACTGAAATCAAAAAATATGAAAAACTTCCTGCTAATGTGAAATTTGTAACACCAGAAGAATTTAAAAAAATAGTTGCAGAAAAAATAAAAAATTATGATTTGCTATATATGATAAGATTAGATTGTGATGATATGTATCACAAAACATTTATACAACAACTCTACGATATAAATCCTTCAAAACAAACAAAAGTCATCATAAATCAAAATGGATATATATATGATTCTGTACAAAATAGAATAGCAAAATTTTTCTATACATCGCCAAATTATTATACCCTCATCTATGATGTAGATAAATATCTAGGTGGTGAAAGATACGAGCTTCCAGGAGGACATAACTATGTGATTAATCTGCCACATGAAATAATACCAAAACGCAACTATATTCGTCATGCCCATACCCACAATGATGTGACTTGCTTCGAGAGATACAATATAAAAGATAAAGACATTATTAAAAATGAAAAAATGATAAATGAAATATTAAAAGACTTTATGGAATAGATAAAGACCTCAACTGAGGTCTTTAAATATATTTATAAATCATTTCTATAATATAATTGATTTCCGCATCTGTTAAGCCTGGATACATAGGGAGTCTCAACAATCTGCCACTTAAATCCTCTGTCACTTTTAATTGCCCCTTCTTATACCCTAATCTTTCTCCCATTGGTGATATATGAAGAGGTATATAGTGAAATATAGTTTCCACTCCATGAATTTTCATTTCATTCATTAAATGATTTCTTTCAAATTCATTATTAAGCAACATATAAAATATATGATAGTTGCTTTTACAACAATCAGGAATTGTGGGAAGTTTGATTTTCCCTACAACTTCCAATTTTTTTAACCCTTTGTAGTACATTTTATAAATTTTCTTCCTCTTTTCATTTATTTCTTCAATTCTTTCAAATTGTGCCCACAACATAGCTGCATTGATATCAGAAATAATATAGCTTGAGCCCACATCTACCCAAGTGTATTTATCCACTTCTCCTCTAAAAAATTTAGCTCTATCCGTTCCTTTTTCCCTTATTATTTCTGCTCTTCTCACCAATTCTTCATCATTATTTATAAGTATTGCTCCACCTTCTCCACATACATAATTTTTAGTTTCATGAAAACTATAACAACCTATATCCCCGATAGTCCCAAGATATTTTTGTTTGTATTTTGAATTTACTCCTTGTGCCGCATCTTCTACAACCTTTAGATCGTTTTTCCTAGCAATATTCATTATTCTATCCATATCACAAGATACACCTGCATAATGAACAGGAAAAATTGCCTTTGTTTTATTTGTTATTTTTCGTTTTATATCTTCTGGATCAATATTTAATGTATCTTCCTCTATTTCTGCAAAAACTGGCACTGCACCTCTTAAAACTACTGCATTGGCAGTTGAAACAAAGGTATAAGATGGCATGATCACTTCATCTCCTTCTTTTAAATCCAAAAGAATAGCAGCCATATCTAACGCAGAACTACAAGATGTAGTAAGCAATGCCTTTTTAGTATTAAAAATTTCTTCTATAAACGTACTACATTTTTTAGAATAATATCCATCACCAGATAGTTTACCTCTGAAAATAGCATCTTCTATATATAATATTTCTTTTTTGGTCATATAAGGTTTATTAAATGGTATCATTTATCCCATCCCCTTTTATTCTATTTATAAATTTACATTATTAACCTACAAAATTAAGTAGCAAGAAGAAAGTTTTTTAATCTTCTCGCTACTAATATATTCTTTAAATCTACTCTAATATGACTAAGCTATTTTTAGCTAATAAAAATGAACTAACTTTTCTTAATTGGGTACTTTTTTTAATAACAGATCCCTTTTCTACGATACTCGAATCAATTATAGAATCAATATCTGAAATATTGGATTCATCTAGTATAATACTATTTTCAATTTGACAATTAGAGATAGAGACATTGTTCCCTAGTGATGTATAGGGACCTATATAAGAATTCTCTATCATAACACCATCTCCTATACTCACTGGTCCCCTAATGATACTATTTATTATTTTTGAATTTTCCTCAAGAATAATTTTACCAGAAATATCAGAAGATATAATCTCTCCCACTACATTCTCTTTGATACCAATAAGCCTATTCATATTTTCTTTTAGTATATCCTCAGGTGTCCCTAAGTCCTTCCAATCACCTTCTAATATATCATAAGTTACATTATAACTATTATCTAGTAGCCACTTTATAGCATCAGTTATCTCATATTCACCTCTCCAAGAAGATTTTATATTTTCACAAGCTTTAAATATACTAGAATCGAAAGCATATATACCAGTAATAGCTAAATTTGAAGGAGGATTTTTAGGCTTTTCAACTAAATCTACTATTTTCCCATTTAAAACATCAGCTACCCCAAATTGAGATGGATTTTCAACTTCTTTCAATAATATACTACAGTTTACATTTTCGGAATTAAATTTATCTAGAAACTTTTTTAAACTAAACTTATACATATTATCTCCTAAAATCATGATGAATTTTTCATTATCAATAAATTCCTTTGCCGAAACAACAGCATTAGCAAGTCCAATTGGTTTATCTTGATCTATATAAGTATATTTTATTTTTTCTCTTTTTTCGTAGAATCTTAATGCTTCATTAAAAGTATCTTCTTTTTGATTTGACAAAATTCCTATATCCACTATTCCTACTTCAACTAAGGAATCAATTATATAAAATAGTATTGGTTTATTTGCTATAGGAATGAGCTGTTTTTGAACAGAAAGAGTCACAGGCCAAAGTCTGCTACCCGTTCCACCACACAATATGAGAGTTTTCATAATATAATCACCTCTTTAATGAATAAGTTTGTTCCACCATTCTTCATTTTCCACATACCATTTTATAGTCTCATTTAAGCCATCTTTTAAATTATAAACAGGTTTCCATCCTATATTAGTATTATCTAATGCATATCTAAAATCATGACCTCGCCTATCACTTACAAACTCAATCTGCTCTTCTGATTTATTTAACAATTTCAATATCTCTTTCACTATATTTATATTGCTTCCTTCTTCCCTTGTGCTAATATTATATATCTCACCTGTCTTTCCCCTATCAATAACCATATCTATTGCCCTACAATGATCCACTACATGAATCCATTCCCTTATATTTTGCCCATCTCCATAAATAGGTAATTTCTCCCCCTTTATTCCCTTAATAGTCATCAGAGGGATGAGCTTTTCTGGAAACTGATATGGACCATAATTGTTACAACATCTTGTGATAACTACGGGAAATTTGTATGTCTTGTAATAAGAAAGGCAAAGCAAGTCAGCACTAGCTTTACTTGCAGAATAAGGATTGGAAGGATTTATTTGAGATGTTTCTGTGAAAACTCCATCTCTACCCAATGTTCCATAGACTTCATCAGTAGACACTTGAACAAATTTCTTTACTCCATACTTTTTTGCAAATTCTAATAAAGCATGAGTTCCTAAAGTATTTGTTTTAGTAAATATAAGTGAATCTTCTATACTTCTATCAACATGGGATTCAGCTGCAAAATTAACTACATAGTCAATTTTATCATCAAATAATTGTTGTAGTAGCTTTTGATCATTTATAGAACCCTTTACAAAACTATATCTTTTATCATCTAGCGAATCTCTTATATTATCTATATTGCCTGCATAAGTTAATTTATCTAGATTTATAACTTTAAAATCTCTATATTTGTTTAAAAAATATCTTGAAAAATTGCTCCCAATGAAACCAGCTCCACCTGTCACTAATATTTTTTTCAATTTCAACCACCATCCTATTTGTTTTCTAATACTATAGTATTTAATATGAATGATTTTGACATTGGCAATCAGGTAAAATAAAAAGTCTTAGTATTTCAACTAAGACTTTTTATAAAATATCTATTTATTTAGTTTTTCTTTTAATTTTTCTAACATATCAATAGTCATACTTGACAAATCATATTTCGGATCCCAACCCCATTCCTTTCTTGCTGCACTATCATCTAAAGAATCTGGCCAAGAATCTGCAATGGCTTGTCTAACTGGGTCTACATCATAATCCATTTCGAACTCTGGTATATGTTTCTTGATTTCAGCTGCAATATCTTCTGGTGCAAAACTCATAGCAGTTATATTGAAAGCATTTCTATGAATAAGTTTATCTGGATTTGCTTCCATCAAACTTATAATTGCATTAAGAGCATCTGGCATATACATCATGTCCATAAGAGTACCTTCTTGGATAAAGCTTGTGTACTTCTTTTGTTTCAATGCTTCATAGTAGATATGTACAGCATAATCTGTAGTTCCACCACCTGGCAATGTCTCATAAGAAATAAGTCCTGGAAAACGTACTCCTCTTGTATCTACACCAAACTTTTTATAGTAATAGTCACATAGCAATTCTCCTGCTACTTTTGTCACACCATACATAGTTCCTGGTCTTTGTATAGTATCTTGTGGTGTTTTATCCTTTGGAGTAGATGGTCCAAATGCAGCAATAGAACTTGGAGTAAATACAGCACAATTTTTTTCTCTTGCCACTTCCAATACATTGTATAGCCCATTCATGTTTATATCCCATGCTTGATTTGGTTTTTGTTCTCCAACTGCTGAAAGTAAAGCTGCCAAATGAACAATTGTATTTACTTCATGTTTTTTCACAACATCTGCAATTTGTTCAGCATTTGTCACTTCTACAATTTCGAAAGGACCTGACTCAATTACTTTTTCTTGACCTTCCTTCATTCTTCTACTACTAGCTACAACATTGTCATTTCCGTATATTTTTCTTAATTCCATAGTTAGTTCTGAACCAATTTGACCTAAAGCACCCGTAACTAAAATTTTTCTCATTACATCGCACCTCCAAATAATAGGTATACTTTTTTAATTAGCAATTCAATTATAACATATTTTCACAAATTCAAAAACTTAATTTAATTTAACAATCAAATATATATACAATAGTTTGAGACAAGGGAATTTATCCCCTGCCTATTTAACTACAATATTATATATTTTTCCTGGCACATATATTTCTTTAACTATATTTTTCCCCTCAACATATTTTCTCGTACCTTCGTTTTTCAAAACTTTTTCTCTTATAGACTCTTTTGTCTCGTCTATAGATATAGTCTCTTTCCCTCTGACTTTACCATTTATTTGTATAGCAATTTCAATTATCTCATCTACAATTTTATCCTTATCCCATTTTGGCCATGTAGCCTTGTGTAACATACCTCCTAAATTTAATCTATCCCACATTTCTTCAGTAATATGTGGTGCTACAGGATTTAACAAAATAAGATAGGTTCTCATATCTTCATGGGTCATCTTGCCTATACTATTGAATTCATTTAATAGTGACATAAGAGCTGCTATAGCAGTATTGAACTTAAGATTTTCATAATCCTCTGTTACCTTCTTGATAGTTTTGTGGATACTGGTTTCTAGCTCTTTAGAACAGTCGTCACCTTCTACAACAATATCTTGTAATCTCCATACTCTTTCTAAAAATCTTCTACATCCTTTAACTCCGTTTTCTGACCAAGGAACACTTTTTTCAAAGTCCCCAATAAACATTTCATAGGTTCTCAATGTATCTGCGCCATATTCATTGACTATTTCATCTGGATTAATTACATTTCCTCTGGATTTTGACATTTTTTCATTATTTTCTCCAAGTATCATACCATGAGAAGTTCTCTTTTTATAAGGTTCTGGACAAGGAACTACTCCTAAATCATATAAGAACTTATGCCAAAATCTTGAATAAAGTAAATGTAATGTAGTATGTTCCATTCCACCATTGTACCAATCTACTGGTAGCCAATAATCTAATTCTTCTTTACTTGCCAACTCGTTTTCATTGTGTGGATCTATATATCTTAAAAAATACCAAGATGAACCAGCCCATTGAGGCATAGTATCTGTTTCTCTTGTAGCCTTCCCGCCGCATTTAGGACAAGTTGTTTCTACCCAATCTTTCATCTTGGCAAGAGGTGATTCTCCATTGTCTGTAGGTTCGTAGCTTTCAACTTCAGGCAACAAAACAGGCAATTCTTCTTCTGGAACAGGCACCCATCCACATTTTTCACAATAAACTAGTGGTATAGGTTCTCCCCAGTATCTTTGACGAGAAAATACCCAGTCTCTCAATTTATAATTTATTTTTCTCTCTCCAAGACCTTTTTCTTCAAGCCAATCGCTCATCTTCTTTTTAGCTTCTTTAACTTCTAAACCATTTAAGAAACCTGAATTTATCAATATTCCTGATTCAGTATCTGTATATGCGTTTTCTTCTACATTTCCACCAGCTACAACTTCTACTATTGGAAGACCAAATTTTTTCGCAAATTCCCAATCTCTGCTGTCATGGCTAGGTACCGCCATAATAGCTCCCGTACCATAACTTATAAGTACATAATCAGAAATCCAAATAGGAATTTCTTTTCCGTTAGCTGGGTTTATGGCTTTTAATCCTTTTATTTCGACACCAGTTTTTTCTTTAACTAATTCAGTTCTTTCAAAGTCAGATTTTTTGCTACTCATCTCCTGATAAGTTTTTAACTCATCTAAGTTTTTAATTTCATTTTTATATTTTTCTATTAATGGATGTTCAGGTGCTATAACCATATAGGTAGAACCATACAATGTATCTGGTCTAGTTGTAAAAACTCTCAATTTGTCATCTGTTCCACTGATTTGAAAATCTACTTCCATTCCTTCAGATTTACCTATCCAGTTTATTTGTTGAGTTTTTACTCTTTCAATATAGTCTACTGTATCCAAATCATTTATAAGTCTATCTGCATATTCAGTGATCTTAAGCATCCATTGGTTCTTAACCTTCCTTACAACTTCTCCACCACATCTCTCACAAGTACCATTTACAACTTCTTCATTTGCCAAACCTACTTTACAAGAAGTACACCAGTTTATAGGCATTTCTTGCTTATAAGCAAGACCTTTTTCAAACATCTTCAAAAATATCCATTGAGTCCATTTATAATACATTGGATCTGTAGTATTTATTTCTCTTGACCAATCAAAAGAAAATCCTATGGACTTAAGTTGATTTTTAAACATCTCTACATTTTTTTCTGTAACAACCTTTGGGTGAATTTTATTTTTAATTGCAAAGTTTTCTGTAGGAAGTCCAAAAGCATCCCAGCCCATTGGATATAGAACATTGTATCCTTCAAATCTTCTTTTCCTTGCAACTATGTCTAAAGCAGTATAAGGTCTTGGATGACCTACATGTAGTCCTTTCCCAGAAGGATAAGGAAATTCTATCAACGCATAAAACTTAGGTTTAGACTTATCTGTACTAGTCTTAAAAACTTCTTTTTCTTCCCAAATATCTTGCCATTTCTTTTCAATAACATTCGGATTGTACTCAGTCATTTTTCAAACCTCCTCATATTTTTAAAGATAAAAAAACCTTTCGCCTATATTAGAGACGAAAGGTTTACTCCGCGGTACCACACTAATTGGAAGATTTCATCTTCCCACTTTAAAATATAACGGCTTGCAACCGGTCAAAGCTACTATTTTCACTTTGACAACTCAGAAACGAGTTCAGTTTTAGCTAATACTGTTTTTCACCACCCAACAGTTCTCTTTAAATAGCTCTAAACCTACTACTTTTCTTCAATGTCTATATATGATTTTCCTGTATTATACCAAATTCAAAATATAAAATCAACAATATTTTAAAATTCTGCTGAATTAACTGTCCTTGGGAAAGGTAACACATCTCTAATATTGGTCATACCAGTTATATACATTATAGCTCTTTCAAATCCAAGTCCATAACCTGCATGTTTAGTTCCACCATATTTTCTCAATTCTAAATACCACCAATATGCTTCCTTATCTAGTCCCATCTCATCCATTCTTCTTTCCAATACATCTAGTCTTTCTTCTCTTTGACTTCCTCCAATTATCTCCCCTATTCCAGGTACAAGTAAATCCATAGCTGCAACAGTTTTTTCATCATCATTTAATCTCATATAAAAAGCCTTTATATCCTTTGGATAATCTATGACAAATACTGGTTTCTTAAATACTTTCTCAGTTATATATCTTTCATGTTCTGTTTGTAAATCCATTCCCCATTCTACAGGATAATCAAAAGACTCCCCTGATTTCTTTAAAATATCAACTGCTTCTGTGTATGTTATACATCCAAAATCAGAATTTACTACATTTTCTAATCTTGCAAAAAGTCCTTTATCTACAAAAGAATTAAAAAACTCCATTTCTTCCCTTGCGTTTTCCAAACAATAGCTTATAACATATTTCATCATGTCTTCTGCCAAATTCATGTCATCTTTAAGATCAGCAAAAGCAATTTCAGGTTCTATCATCCAAAATTCTGCCGCATGTCTTGCAGTATTGGAATTTTCCGCCCTAAAAGTTGGCCCAAAGGTATATACATTTCTAAAAGCTAGTGCATAAGCTTCTGCTTCCAACTGACCACTAACTGTTAGATTTGTCTCTTTCCCAAAGAAATCTTCTTTAAAATCAACTTTTTTGTTTTCATCTAATGGCAGATTTTCCAAATCCAAAATAGTTGTTCTAAACATTTCTCCTGCTCCTTCAGCATCACTTGCTGTAATTATAGGAGTATGAACATAGACAAATCCTCTTTCTTGGAAAAATTTGTGTATTGCATATGCAGCTAAACTTCTCACTCTAAATACTGCAGAGAAAGTATTGCTTCTAGGCCTTAAATGAGCTATTGTTCTCAAATATTCAAAAGAATGTCTTTTCTTTTGCAATGGATAATCATTGTTAGAATAACCTTCTACTGAAATATTAGTCGCTTTAATTTCAAAAGGCTGTTTAGCTTCAGGAGTTGAATCCAATTTTCCTTCAACTACTATAGATGAACTAATGGGAAGTTTACAAATATCTTTAAAATTTTCCATATTCTCATCGAATACAATTTGAATATTTTTGAAAAAAGTCCCATCATTTACTTCAATAAAACCAAATGCTTTAGAACTCCTTAGAGTTCTCACCCATCCTTCAATTTTTACATCTTTATTTAGATACTTTTCCGTTTCTCTATAAATTTCTTTTACAGTAAGCTTTTCCATTTTTCCTCTCCTCTCTTAAAAATATATATAAAAAAACCTTTCATCCTTCTAAAGGGACGAAAGGTTCGCGGTGCCACCCTAATTGCTATGTAAATAGCCACTTCATTTTGGTACTTTTCTATATACCTATCACATATAACGGTGTGAATCCGTCTAAGCCTACTTTAAAAATTTCGGTTAGAAACTCCAGGATGTTCTTCAATATGGTTTAGGTATCGGCCTTCCACCATCACCGAATCGCTATAACTTCAACTATACCTACTCTTCCCTTCACTGTTTTTAAACTATTATTATTATTATAGTTTTATTATTCATTTTTGTCAAATAGTTCATGTAATCTTTCACTAATCATTTTTTCATAGCCATTTTTAGTAGGATTATAATAAATCTTATCTTTATATTCATCAGGCAAATACTGTTGCTCAACAAAAGAATTGGGATAATCATGGGGATATTTATACTGAATCCCATATCCAAAATTTTTAGCTCCATTATAACTAGCATCTTTCAAGTGTTTAGGCACTTCTCCTATCTCATTGTTTCTAACATCTAACAAAGCATTATTTATTCCAAGATAAGATGCATTGCTCTTAGGTGCACAAGCTATATACACTGCTGCTTGAGCTAAAGGGATTCTTCCCTCTGGCATTCCAACTATTTCAACTGCACGAAAAGCAGATACAGCTATGGAAAGTGCTTGAGGATCAGCATTTCCAACATCTTCAGAAGCACATATAATGATGCGCCTTGCTATAAATTTGGGGTCTTCGCCACCTTCTATCATCTTTGCCAGCCAATACAGTGCTGCATCTGGATCTGAACCCCTCATGCTTTTTATGAAAGCAGAAATTGTATCATAGTGTTCATCTCCGCTTTTGTCATATTTAATTTTCTTTGTTTGAATTGAATTGATTATAATCTCTTTGTCTATATGAATTGTATTATTTACATCTTTTTCAGTTGTCAAAACTGCAAGTTCTAAAGAATTCAGTGCTACTCTAGCATCTCCATTTGCTATATCTACAAGACATTCTATTGCTTCTTCATCTATACTTACATTAAATTTTCCAAGACCTTTTTCGCCGTCATTTAAAGCCCTTAAAATAAGTTCCTTTAAATCATTCCTTTTTAAAGGTTCCATCTTTATGATCACAGTTCTAGAAAGAAGTGCTTTATTCACTTCAAAATAAGGATTTTCTGTAGTTGCACCTATAAGTATTATTATACCCTTTTCAACAAAAGGTAGTAGTGCATCTTGTTGAGATTTATTAAATCTATGAATTTCATCAATGAACAATATAGTCCTATTGCCATACATCTTCAATTCTTCTTCTGCTTTTTCCGTAACAAGTCTAATATCTTTCACTCCAGATGTAACAGCACTTAGTTTCTCAAATTTCATATTTGTAGTATTGGCAACAATCATAGCTAATGTAGTTTTGCCAGTCCCAGGAGGGCCATATAATATCATAGACGGAAGTCTATCAGCACTAATTGACCTTCTCAAAAACTTTCCATCTCCTAGCACATGCTTTTGACCAACAAATTCTTCTAATATTGTAGGCCTCATTCTTTCAGCAAGAGGTGCTTCCCTTTTCAATTGTCTTTCCATACTGTAGCTAAATAAATCCATTTAATCACCTAATTCGTTTTAAACATATATTTTCTTTACATATATAGAGGTCATAGCTTTAAGTATTCCTCCATATTTCAATTTAAACTTTATTTTATCTCCAACTTTATATTCTATTTTACTATCAGTTACATCTAATATCAAGTGGTCGCTACTACCTCCTAAAATTATTATATCCTCATCTAAAGGTGCTATATCGCCTAAATCTATATCTTGCTTTCCAATAGCACATATCATTCTCTTTCTAATTCCTCTATCAATAAATTCAGGTTTATTTCCAAAGGCATCTATTCCAATCTCTCCAATAGGCACTGAAGGTTTGTCTTTAAGCTCTATAGCTTCTACTTCCAATATAAAAGCATCATCAAAAGTTCCATCTATTCTATTCCCAAAGGCAGTTTCTCTTCCAAGCACCAAGGATTCTCCCAATCTAAGTTGATTTATGCCTTCTGGTATTTTGTTTTCAAACACAAGATGTAAACTACTAGAATTTCCTCCAGATATAATTTCTAATTCAATACCATATCTCCTAGCTATACACTTTTTCAATTCAACCAATCTACTTAAATTTTCTTGTCTTGGAATTATACCTCCATAGCAAGTTAAATTTGTACCTATACCCATCAATTCAATGCCTTCAAGCTTTAGTACTTCTTCTACAGTAGTATATATGTCTTCATCTTTAAAAAGTCCTTCTCTTAAATCTCCTAAATCAATCATCAAAATAATTTTATGAACTGTATTCTTTTCTATGGCAATTTTAGAAAGAGCTTTTATAGTCTCTATTTCAGAATTCAAAGATATATCTGCATATTGGACTACTTCTTCAGCCTCACTAATCATAGGCAATCGCAACAATATTTTAGATATATCTATATCCTCTAAATTCATTAAATTCTGAATTCTGGAATCCGCTAAATAGCTAACTCCACCATCCATATAGGCTTTTACTATTTTTAAGTCCGCACAAAAAACTTTTGTCACTCCTGCTACACTTATACCTAAGTTATCACATCTATTAACTATTGTTTCTGTGTTTTTTCTAACTTTCTCTAAATTAATTTTAATTCTAGGATATTCCATTTTTATCCCCCATTTTTATACTATATTTTAAACAAGTCCAACAATATTGTTGGACTTGTTTAATCAATTTCTAGACTATTCTTTAGAAGTTTAAGCGAAGCTTCAGGATACTTTATAGAAAGTACACCTAGTGAAGCCATTATATAATCATTATCTATAAGCATAATCACATCTTCATTTGGCAACAGTTCCATTCCATTGTTGTTTTTAGGAATTTTTCTCATTATATCCATTCTCCTAGAAAGACGAGTCAATGCTCCTCCTGTTCCAACAATGTATTTGACTTGAGTCAAATCTTTTCCCTCTGCAACGGTTCTTTTCCCATTAGGACCATAAAGATGCCTATACGAACCTGAATGTCTTTTTAAAGCTACTACTACTGCATGATAAGTTAATTCTTCAACAAATTTTTTCTCTTTTTTAGTTACAGGTATAGGTTTGTGATTGGCTATAATTTCTTCCAATTCTTCTAAACTTACGCTTAAGTTTTCCTTTAATTTATCTTTTCCTACTATATCTACGATATTATGCATATTTACATATACACCCAAATCCCCTTCTACTGTTCTTTTAGCCTTAGGCTCAGGATTTATCAAAATTCTAGATACCTCTTCACTTCCCTCTGTCACTGAGTGTACATCCGTTGTTGCCCCTCCAACATCTAATGTAAGCAAATCTCCAAGTTCCTCATATAGTAGTTGAGAAGAAAGCATCACTGCACCAGGAGTAGGCAATATTGGACCCGTGACCATATCCCTTATTTTTTCCATTCCTGGAGCATTAATTATATGACTTTCAAAGACATCTTGAATTACTTTTCTAGTAGATTCAATATTTAATTCATCAATTTTAGGATAAACATTTTCTACCATATATAGTTCTGATTTTGAATCTGCAAAGATTTCTTTTATTTCTTCCTGATTTTCAATATTTCCAGCATAAATCACTGGCACATTTAAATTTAGTTCAGCTATTATTTGAGAATTGTAAATTGCCGTATCCCTTTCTCCATAATCCACCCCACCTGCAATAAGAATAATATTGGGATTTATTTCAACAATCTTCTTTATATCAGTTTTTCTAAGCTTACCTGAAGTAATATACTTTATATTGGCTCCTGCCCCTAATGCTGCCTCTTTAGCTGCTCTAACTGTCATATCATATACTAGACCATGAACAGTCATTCTAAGCCCTCCTGCTGCACTACTAGTAGCTATAAGCTCATCATAATCAATACTATCAATCTTTAAATTGTTTTTCAAATCTTCAATTGCATCTTTTAGCCCAATATTCACATCTCCTTCTAATACAGAAGTTGGAGCCTGCCCTTGTCCTATAAACATAGGACAAGGACCATGAATACCATCAAATGCATTTATGACAGTAGTAGTACTACCTATTTCTGCAACTAAAATATCAATCTTCATTTTTCATCTCTCTTCTCTTTTTAACTAAAAATGTTGCTACATGAGCTCCATTTGTTCCTCTTCCAAATCCTGCATCTACTCCACTTTTAACTGCAATTTCATTTGAAACTTGAGTTCCACCTGCAGCAAGAATTATCTTATCCCTTACACCTTTTTCAATACAATATTCATTTAATCTCTTCATATTTTTATAATGAATGTCATCGTGACTAATAATCGTAGAAGCCAGTATAGCATCGGCATTAAGTTCTATTGCAGCATCTACTAACTTTTCAACAGGCACTGATGTCCCAAGATAATGACATTCTATTCCAAATCTTTCAATTCCCCCATGTTTAATATCTATTATTTCTCTTAATCCAACAGAATGTTCATCTTCTCCTACTGTTGCAGCTACTATCTTCATAGGATGGACATCTATTTCTTTTCTAATCTCATCATCGGACATTATTTCTGGTTTTGGAGGTATAACTAAATCATTTGTATCTATGGTGAATGGAACTCTGCCTTTTAACTCAATTCTCGTTCCTTCTGCTTCTTGCATTATTTCCTTGTGAATTACCTCTACATCCTCAAGACCTAATTTTTTACCTATTTCAATTGCTGCAAACTCAGCAACTCTTTCCTCAGCAGGTAAAAATAATGTGATTTGAATGATTCCATCACCCATCCATTCCATTTCTGGTTTCATTTTTGTAGTCTCTCTTAACTCTCTATTTTCTTCCAATCGCACATTCACATTGTCATTTTCATCTAATTCATCAATATATACGATTTTTTCTGGTTTTTCGAAAGTACAACCATCAATCAATATTGAAGGATTATATACAGCATTTTCATCATATTGAGCAACATTGTTGTAGCCAAAATGTGCTGTAACTGGTGCCATATAATCTTCTTCTCTTTCATATACTGTACCCACACCTACTCCGCCATCAATCTTTCTAAATATTCCATCCCCATTTCTTTCTGGATAATATCCTGAATCCACAAAGAAGCCTTCTTCAACAGCTTTAAAATATCCACCCACTTCTATGATTTCTTCCATAAACAATACTGCTCTTTCCTTTAGCTCTCTTACTTTTTCTGCAAGTTCTCCTTCATCTCTCTTTATTTCTACCATTTCTGTAAGTCCATCCATACCTATAAGTGCTTGTTTAGCTGTATCTACAGCTTCCATATTGTATATATGCCATGGGACATTTCTACCCTCATCAGGTGTAATAGTTGATTGAATTTCTGCTCTTGTCAATTTTGAAATAAGTAAATTTAAAACATGAGTCACAGTAGCTTCTCTTGTAGACGATTCCATATATTTTGTATTCATTTGAGCACGCATTTTGTATTCGCTAAACAACTCCCTTAAAGCTACTGCATAAGGTAAATCAAGCCTCATACAAGGTGCTGGAGGAGCTGTTGGCGGTACAGTTGAAAGGCAAATATTTTCTTTCTTCATTCCAATCTTAACTGAAAACATTGAGTTCAGTGCATGCTGCACCATAAGTTCCGGCATGACTTTCCAAGCTTCTCTAGCAGTAGCATTTGCATTGTGTGCACCATCAATTTGAGCCATATCTGCCCAAGACATAATTTTTTTTGCACATGCAGCATCTACAAAAGATCTGACCATATTTATATTTCTATATAAAACATTGTATTGAGGATCTTGATGAGCTCCATTGACTCCTTCTTCTGCAAACATAACTGCTATTTCAGGTCCAGCAACACCACTCACATAAGAGTGATAGTTGATTGGACGACCAACTTCATCTTCAATCATATCTAATGCTTTTCTCTGTGCACGTACCTGTTTTCTAGTCACAGGTATTCCACCAATTCCCTGTGGTGTTCCCTCTATTAGCCCATCAAAATGACTCTGCCCTGCAGTTCTTATGACCATTATATGATCTGCTCCATGCCATGCAGCCATTCTCATACGTCTTATATCGTCTTCAAACCTTCCAGATGCAATTTCTGTAGTTATGACATTGTCTGGTTGAGGATCTATAAAATCAAAAGATTTGCTAGCTGGCAATGGTTGACTTTGTTTTAATAGCTCTGAAGTTTCATAATATTCAAATTTCCCTATTTTGATAGGTTCATCTGAACCCCTTCTCCAAGTCCAACCTCTTCTTCTAGGCCTATATTTATCTAAATCTTTCAATATATATTCAATATCTAATTTTTCATTTGGTTTAAGCTCCATTAATTTTCACCTCCCTTAAACATAACTACCACATCTTCCCACATTTTATCTTCTGAAAGTGCAAGTCCTGCATCTCTTATAGACATGTCTTTTTCTTTTGCCAATCTATATACAAAATTTCCCGCTCCCTTGCCTAATAAGCCCCTTTCTACTGCTCCATTAACTATACTAGTAGCCTCCAAACTAGAAAAACCCATCCTCAAGAGTACAGATCTTTCTATTGAAGGAGATGTATTTTTATATGCTAAATCCACCAATGGATCTACAATCTGTTCTGCCAATTCCCAAAATCTTTGTTCAAGTTCTTCTTCACTTAAACTTTCTAGATGTTTCCTTCTATCTTGAAAATCATCTTCCCTTTTCAATTAAAGCACCCCCTTAATATTTAACACCAAGTTCATCTAATACATTTTTGACAAATTCTATATTTGATTTACTATCCTCTGCTAAAAATTCTAAATCTTCTCTTGTCACTTTTCCCGATTTAGCATTTTCAATACAATTTCTTATATAAGATTTTTTGAGCTTTTCTAAATCAACTTCTTCAATTTTTATATAACTTGGATCTTTAGGTAATACTATATTTTCTCCAGGCACTTCTTCTCTTGGATCCCCTATCTTTATTTCAATTCCATTTTCCTTGGCAAAAGTAAGTTGAGGTTGTATATGTTTTCCTGCTCCAGTATATTCAGTTTCCTGTACAACTATCATTTTGTCTTCATCTAATTCTTGAGCTATTTTAAAAGCCGCAGTAAGTGCTATATTCCCAGCTGGTCCTCTCTCTATTCCTTCCAATTGAGCCAAAGTTTCAGTCATGTAGAATACAGAACCTTGATTTACAGTTACATATCTATCCATGTATCTCAATGGTCTTGCAGCTGATCTTGGCACATCTGATCTATCTGGCCAAGTAGAAAATGGAATGCCAAAACCCGTATGACCTGTAGTAAAGGATTTTTTGTTGAATTGAGTATCACTTGCCATATGAAGACCTTTTAAATTCACACTGGCACCTACTACCTGACTTTGAGCTCCAGCCTTTAAAAGCCCTCTTGCAGTACCAGTCAAATTACCTCCTCCAGCATTTGTCACAACTACTACATCTGGATCTCTTCCTTTCCTTTCCCTAAATTGCATTGACAATTCATATCCCAATGTCTCTACTCCTGCAATGCCAAATGGAGTATATAGAGAAGCATTGAAAAATCCTGTCTCTTCTAGCAACATCAAAAAAGTGGAAAACAATTCTGGTCCAACAGTAAGTTGCAAAACTTCAGCTCCAAAAGCTTCACACTTTCTTGCCTTTTCAACAATTTCAGGTTGACCAATTCCTCTTGAATCATAGCACTCTTGAACTATTATGCACTTGAGTCCTCTCATAGCAGCTTGGCTAGCAACAGCAGCCCCATAGTTTCCACTTGTAGCAGCAATAACACCCGTGTATCCTAATCTTTGAGCATGATAACAAGCTGTAGCTGCTCTCCTTGCTTTAAAACTGCCAGATGGATTAGCTGCTTCATCTTTTACAAAAATTCTTGCTCCCTTTCCACTAGGTGCAAATCTTCTTGACAACTTAGTCAAGTTTTTAAGTTCCAATATGGGTGTATTTCCAACACCAGTTTCTCTTTGGATACTTTCAATCTCTTGTAAACTATAACCAGTCTCTCTCATCATTCTTTCATAATCAAAGGCTATACTTCCGGATTCAAACGTGTCATAATCTATTCCTACAGCTTTTTTCATTATCTCCCCTTTTCTAGCCATCAATCCTTCAAAGCTCCTATCTTTAGTCATCTCTTTCACCTACCTCTTCAATGAGACTTCTGACTTGTCTTCCTATATATAAAAGTTCTGGAACACATTTGCCAAAATCATGAGTATAATAAGGATTTATCTCTATCAAAGTTCCGCTGGTCTTTCTTCCAATATAAGTTTCAATTTCTACTTCATCACCTATATTAGCCACATCATTTAAAAGAAATCCTTTGTCCCACATTTCTAAAGGTACTTTTTGTGTATCTTCTGGCAAATGAGGTGACCTCTCTTCTGGTTTCAATACTATCTTATGAATTCTTACCCAATCACCTTTTTTGGCGTCCATCAAAATCTCCTCTTTTCATCAATTATTTTTGGATTAAATCTCTCATATCGCCCATTATAGCCCTAGGTACAGGTAAATCTATCATTGTCCTGAGTCCTGGACGTGCATTTATTACATGAGGAATCATATTTACACACATAGCAATAGTTCCTATTCCACCAGGAATTTCAGGATTTATGGCCATACTGATATTTGGTGTACCCTTTATCCTTATATAATCACCGGTATCAACACCTTCAAGTTCTGGCTCTACTTGTTGAGGATGTATCATTTTTACTTTTACTTTTCCATCAACCTTTCCAAGCCCTAACATATTCACTCCAGCAATATTTCCTGCTTCAACTTCAGCAAAAGGTGCTTTTCTGTATACAGTTGACACTATTGGTTCCTGACTTTGAGTTATTTGTTCATCTAATTTCCAGCCTATAGCATCAGTTATCATCCCGATTGATTCATGAAATCCTACATGTCCTGCAATGGTACCATCTTTTGTACCTTTCTCAAACTCTTCAACTGTAAGCCCAACACCTTGTTCTTCCATGACTGCAGGGCCAAATGGGGACAAACTATTTACTCTCTCTGCTTCAATTTCTTCCACATTTTCACAAGCTCCAGTTAAGCATACTACAAGTAAATCCATTATAAGACCCGGGTTTATTCCAGTACCTAAAACTGTAACACCATTCTCCCTAGCAATTCTATCTAATTCACAAGCCAATTCTTTTTCTTGTGCTTTTGGATATGCCATTTGCTCAGCAGTAGTTATAACATTTATTTTTCTTTCAAGGCAAAATTTTATTTTTTCAAATGCTCCTTTTACAAATGAATCTGTAGCAAGAAGCACAATATTTGTTGCTCCTTCTTTTATAATTTCTTCAGGTCTATCCCCAATTATGACATCTTTTCTATTTCCTCTTTCAATTCCTAGAACTTCATACATGCTTTTATTTACTTTTTCCGGATGCATATCACATACTCCAACAATCTCTACTCCTTTTTTCTTAAGTAGCATATTAGCCATTCCACTGCCCATAGCGCCAAATCCCCACAACATAACCTTCACATTTTCTCTCTCCATCAAAAACACCTCCTGAATATTTTACCTTTTATCTATATATATGCAATATTGTTGCCAACTTATAAGGTTTCAAATTTTTAAGAAAATTGCGATAAATACTATGCTTCTTTTTTGCTTTATATTTTTATTTATTAAAATTAATAAAAAAGTGCAAAAAATATTGCACTTTTATGCAATATTTTTTGCACTAAATCTCATACTTTTTCATTTTATGTTGTAGGGTTTGCCTTTTTATTCCTAATTCATTTGCAGTTCTAGAAATATTGTATTTATTTTGAGCCAATGTTTTTTCAATAAGAGCTCGTTCTATTGATTCTAATATTTTGGGCAAAGGCTTATCCTCATTTATTTCATCCATCAAAACACTTTTGGAACTATTACCAGAACTAAATATATGATCACAAGAAATAAAATATTCCTTTTTTAAAACATGCTCATCTTCAGAAATGTAATTCATTGCTGATTCTATAGCATTTTCTAATTCTCTTACATTTCCTGGCCAATGATAATTTTTAAAACAAGACAATACTTCTTCAGATAGCATCCAAACATCTTTATTTAATATTTTATTGTATTTTTTAATGAAATATTCACATAGAATTGGTATATCATCTAATCTTTCTCTTAATGGAGGAATTTTTATATACATAACATTGAGCCTGTAATAGAGGTCTTTGCGTAGAGTTCCTTTTTTCACACTTTCTATTGGTTCTTCATTAGTTGTGGCAATTATCTTTACATCCACTGGAATATCCTTTGTTCCTCCAACTCTTCTTATATATCCCTCTTGCAATACTCTTAGAAGTTTTGACTGAAGTGATAAGGCCATAGAATTTATCTCATCAAGCATAAGGGTACCTCCATTGGCCTCTTCAAATATGCCAGGTCTATCAACAGCTCCTGTAAATCCACCTTTTTCCGTCCCAAACAATATACCTTCAAGAAGAGATTCGGGTATGGCAGCACAATTTTGTGCTATAAAAGGTTTGTTCTTTCTACTACCTTCATAGTGAATACTTTGAGCAAATAGCTCTTTCCCAGAACCCGTTTCACCATATATAAGTACACTTGAAGGAGATTCACTTGCTCTTCTGCCAATATATATTGACTTCTTAAGTTCCTTGTTGTTTCCTATAATATCTTTAAAAACATACTTTTTTATACCTATTTTCTTGTTTTCCTGTTTTCCAGTACTTAGCTCGTTTTGCAAATCAATCAATTGATCAGATAATTTTTTTATATATGTAACATTTTGAGAAATTTCTAATGCTCCAACTATTTCTTCTTTATAATATAAGGGTATAGTAGAATTTAAAGATGTTATTTTTTGGCCTTTATAATTTAAATAAGTTTGAGTTCTATTTAAAATAGCATCTCCTGTATTCAAAACATTGATTAAAGTACTGCTTTCCTCATCCAAACTAGGAAAGATCTCAAGTATATCTTTGTTTAATACAGCTTTGCTATCAAGGCCTTCCAATTTAGCCATAGCTTCATTATATATTATAGTTTTTCTATTTTTATCTATTGCATGAATTCCCACATCAGCATGATGCAAAACATTTTGCAGTACTATATCATTAAATTCCTTTTTCGTCATATTATCAACCTCTTGAAATATGTTTTTTTAAAACAATTATTTCATTTCAATAGCTGCTACCATTCTCTCTTTAATTCCCATTTCCTTTCTATAGGAATAAAATATATCGTTATTGCAACTAGTACACAAATTGCTTATAGAAATGTTTTCTTCATGAACTCCTGATTCCATAAGAATTTTCTTATTTGCGTCCCACAAATTTAAATGCCACTTATTTTTACTTGTAAATTTAAATATTTCATTGTAAAATTTAAATCTTTTTTTAAATTCATCATATACATCTATTCCAACCTCATAACAACAAGGACCAATCGAAGGTCCAATAGCTACTAAGATATCATCAATACTTGAATTGTATTTCTCTTTCATAGTATTTATCATTTTCCCACCTATATTTTGTACAGTACCCCTCCAACCACCATGAGCCAAGCCAATAACCTTTTTATTAGGATCTAAAAAAAACAACGGAACACAGTCTGCATAATAAGTAACCAATACAATATCGGTCTTATCCGTCATTAGGCCATCCACTCCATTAGGATAAACCTTTTCTTTATAAAAATTTATGTCTTCTACAACAGCAATATTTGTACCATGTACTTGATTTGAAACTACAATATTCTCTAGTTTAACATCAAATACTTTAGATATATTTTCTAATGTGTTTTTCTTGTTCCATCCCATCCTAGTAGAAAAGAGATGAGCTACATCCTCCACATTATCAAAAGATTTTATTGTATAATAGGAAATTCCTTCTTTAGATGTAATATCAAAACCCATCATTTCACCTCTTTTATAGAAATAGGACTCTAAAATATAAAGTCCTCATACTAATTTTCCTCATCTAATAGCTTTTTTAGTTCATCCATAAAAGTATTTATATCTTTAAATTGTCTATATACAGATGCAAATCTCACATAAGATACTTCATCTATATTTTTGAGATGATTCATTACCATTTCACCAATATGTTGGCTAGTTACTTCTTTTTCCATTGAATTGTACAATGTCTTTTCTATATTATCTACTATATCTTCTATGGTTTGCATAGATACTGGACGTTTTTCACATGCCTTTATGATACCCGTAAGTATTTTATTTCTATCATAAGTTTGCCTATTTCCATCTTTTTTCACTACAATTAAAGGAATCTCTTCTACTTTTTCATAGGTAGTAAATCTTTTACCACATTTAATACATTCTCTTCGTCTTCTAATAGCTTGTCCTTCATCAGTAGGTCTCGAATCAATCACCTTAGTCTCATAATAATCACAAAAAGGGCATTTCATACACTCACCTCTTATAAAAATCTATTTAATTTGATTATAATATATAGCTTTTAGTTTGTCTAACATGTATTATTCCACTTCTTTTAAATCCACTAAAATAATATCTATTCCAATCTTCAATATATCTTTCCAGTGTATAACTAAATCTTGGTTTTTACCGAAAAAACTAAATACCTTCCCTGGAGCTGGAATAATTATTGCAGTAACTATACCCTTTCCCAAATCAACCTCTACATCGTCAATAACACCTATTCTTGAGCCATCTCTTATATTTATAACTTCTTTTTCTCTCATATCAGAGATTTTAACCATTACCTCACACCACCTTTTTTTATTTCTTATTTATATATACACTTTAACCATCATAAAATATTACTAAATATTTGTGAGGTAATGGTAGAATTTATATAAGCTTTCTCATGTGCTTTAATGCATTTTTTTCAAGCCTTGAAACTTGGGCCTGAGATATGCCAATTTCCTCCGCCACCTCCATCTGAGTTTTGCCCTCATAAAACCTCAAGTTTAATATAAGTTTTTCTCTTTCGTTTAATCTATCCAATGCTTCCCTAAGAGCTATCTCTTGAAGCCAAACCTCATCCTCACTTTTATCATCTTTTACTTGATCCATTACATATATTGCATCCCCACTGTCATGATAAATAGGTTCAAATAATGATATTGGTTCTTGAATTGAATCTAGAGCAAAAACTACTTCTTCCTTAGGCAAATTTAGTTCTTCTGCAATTTCAGTAATAGTTGGCTCTTTTGAATTTTTATAAATCAACTGATCTCTGGCTTGTAGTGCTTTATATGCAATATCTCTTAATGATCTACTGACCCTTATAGAATTGTTATCTCTTAAATACCTCCTTATTTCTCCTATAATCATGGGTACTGCATAAGTAGAAAATTTAACATTTTGACTCAAATCAAAATTGTCTATAGCTTTTATTAAGCCAATACAACCCACTTGAAACAAATCGTCTACATACTCTCCCCTTTTGTTAAATCTTTGTATGATACTTAATACAAGTCTTAAATTGCCATTTATAAATTTTTCTCTGGCTTCCATATCTCCCGCTTTAATTTTTACAAACAATTCTTGCATTTCTTCATTAGTTAAAACAGGTAATTTTGATGTATTGACTCCACAAATTTCTACTTTATTGTTTCGCATAGGGTCTTCATTCCTTTCGTGATTTATTGCCCCTTTTAAAATAAAATTATTACCTATAGATGTTTTTTTATTCAATTATTAATGTAAATAGATTAACTATATCATTCTACTCATTTCTTTTTTAAGACGTTTTATAATTCTCTTTTCAAGTCTCGAAATATATGACTGAGATATTCCAAGCATATCAGCCACTTCTTTTTGAGTCTTTTCCTGACCATTTTTTAAACCAAATCTAAGCTCAACTATTTTTTTCTCTCTACCTGACAATTTATCTATAGCTTGATTTAATAGTTCCTTGTCTATTTCTTCTTCCAAATATTTGAATATTGTATCTCCATCAGTACCCAATATATCTGACAACAACAACTCATTCCCATCCCAGTCTACATTTAAGGGCTCATCAAAAGATATTTCTCCTTTTGATTTGTTATTTCTCCTCAAATACATGAGAATTTCATTTTCTATGCATTTAGAAGCATAGGTAGCCAACTTTATATTCTTATCAGGATTAAAAGTATTTACAGCCTTTATAAGCCCAATAGTGCCAATAGAAATCAAGTCTTCTACACATACACCAGTATTTTCAAATTTTCTTGCAATATATACAACTAATCTTAAATTTCTTTCTATCAAAATACTCTTTATATTTTCATCGTCTTTCATTTGCGCAACTAAATTCACTTCTTCCTCTGGCTTTAAAGGTGGAGGCAATACTTCCCCACTTCCAATATAAAAAACTTCTTTTAAAATTTTAAATTTAGAGCCAATTTTAAATAATATCATACTTAACTTTAATCTAAGCTTATTGAACCTCTTCATAGTATCACCTTCCAATCAGTATAAAATTTCTGGATTTAACAATGCCATATAATTGTCATCTCTAGACAATTTATTGTTATATATGCCAATCAATACATTTTCTTTAATCTTTTTTTCGCATCCATCATTACCAATAATTATTTTATCAGGTTTAAAACCCAGCAAAATCCCATATTCTTTTCCTATAGATTTAAAAGGAATAACTCTTAATTTAATCTCATCATTTACTTCCACCATGATATTAGAAATAGTATCTAAATCTAAGCTTAGTTCTTTGTTATCTATAAATACATCTTGAACTTTTTCAGGAAGCAATTCCTTAATAGCATAAAATTCCACTATAATAACTGGATTTTGGCTTATGGGCTCTTTGAGCGAATTTCCTGTATCAACAAGTGCTACTATTTCTGCATTTTTTTCATTCAAATTGATAATTACATTAGTCAAAATATTTTTCTTGTTTAATCGAATTTGTAAAAATTCAAAAATATATTTTACTAAAATAAAAGATAGGGAAATACCCAATATCAAAAATTCAGCAGAAAAGTTTTGAATATAAAAGGCTCCATTTTTAAGATATAAATTAGAATTAAAGATATAAAACAATCCCAATATAGCTCCTGCAAATACAAATGATGTAGTATAAAAAACTGCCAACAATCTCATAAATGAAGAAAATTTTTCAGGATTAAAAGCTAAAATTATTATTAATATAGATATAGAAAATTTAACACTAAATTTAGTCATAAAATGAAGGGACGGAAAGAAAATAACTAGAGTATAAAGAGAACCCACGCATGCAGCAATAAATAATCTGATTTTTTTTGAATCCGTTCTACTTACTGCTTTAACGACATATAGTATAATATAGTTAATGATTACATTTTCTAGGAGTAAATATTCTACATATATGTCCACTTCGAAAGCCCCCTTAAAATTTCTTTATATTTTACTCTTATTCATAATTTATTGAATATATGTCTATTATATAATGTTTGTCTTGAAAATAATGTCATTTCCAGGGTGAAAAAAAAATCGTTTCCCATATTTGAGAAACGATTTTACGACATATTATTTATTTTTCTCTTCTCCTTAAAAAAGTTGGAATATCAAGGTCATCCATATCAAACTGACTACTAGCTACCTCTTCTCTAGCTTTTAATCTATCATCTGCATTGGTCTTCATCATACCATCAATCTTCTTTTCTTTTTTCTCACCAAATCCTGTAGCAATAACTGTTATTTTGAGCTCATCATTTAATGTTTCATCTATTCCTGCTCCAAATATAATATTTGCATCTTGATCTACTGATTGTCTTATAAGATCTGCTGCTTCGTTTACTTCAAATATTCCCAAATCTCCTCCCCCAGTAATATTTAAAAGTACTGCTTTTGCACCTTCAATAGAAGTTTCAAGAAGAGGACTTTGTATAGCTTGTCTTGCTGCATCTTGTGCTCTATTGTCTCCTGAAGCTTTTCCTATTCCCATATGAGCAATCCCTTGATCATACATAATTGTCTTAACATCAGCAAAGTCAAGATTTATAAGAGCTGGTACTGCTATCAGATCAGAAATGCCTTGAATACCTTGTTTCAAAACTTCATCTGCCATCATAAAGGCTTCT
Organism: Sporanaerobacter acetigenes DSM 13106; assembly: GCF_900130025.1. Lineage (NCBI taxonomy): Bacteria > Bacillati > Bacillota > Tissierellia > Tissierellales > Sporanaerobacteraceae > Sporanaerobacter > Sporanaerobacter acetigenes. The sequence goes on from NZ_FQXR01000003.1 coordinate 170,253, forward strand.
ACCATTGTAGTCTTTTTTTCAGCTACTTGCAAAAGTCTATCGTTTGGAATAGTAACTAGAGTATCAACTCTATTTTTCAATTCTTCTATACCCTTTTCGGCATGTACCATTCTTCTCTTTCCTTCAAAGGTAAAAGGTTTTGTTACTACGCCTACAGTTAATATCCCCATTTCTTTAGCAACTTCGGCTACTATAGGAGCTGCTCCCGTACCGGTGCCACCTCCCATTCCAGCTGTAATAAAAATCATGTCTGCACCCTTAATAGCATCTGTAATTTCATTTTTGCTTTCTTCTGCCGCCTTCATTCCAACCTCAGGATTTGCACCAGCACCCAAACCTTTTGTCAACTTTTCTCCTATCTGCACCTTTGTTTCAGCCTTAGAAGTTTGCAATGCTTGTCTATCAGTATTTATCGCAATAAATTCAACACCTTTAACATTTGCTTCAACCATTCTATTTATAGCATTGTTCCCGCCTCCACCAACGCCTATAACTTTAATATGAGCAAATTGTTCAAAATCTACATCAAAGTCAAACACTTTGTAAACCCCCTTCTTTATTTACTAAAAATATTCCTCCCAGATTTTCTTGAAAAATGATGATATACTACTACTAGAATTTTTTCTATTTTTTTTCCCTTTCCTGACTTCTAAATTATTATATTCGACATAATAATTAAATTTCCTCTTTAATGAATAATTAATTAATCCAACTCCACTTGAATAAATAGGATCATTGACCCCAATATATTTTGGTTTACCAATTCTTACTGGTAAATTAAATATTTCATTTGCTAGTTCTTTTATTCCTAGAAAGTTACTTGTTCCACCTCCAGTCAATACTATTCCAGTCAATATTTCTTGTTTTACACCTTGCCTTATGAGTTCAGTATTTATAAGTTCAAAAGCCTCCCCTACTCTAGCCTCAATAATTTCACTTAATTTCAATTCAGAAATACATACTTTCTCATTAATTCCAATAGGATTTATATCAAATACATTTTTATCACTAGCTAAAGGGGTATAGGCAATTCCAAACTTTTTCTTTATATTTTCACTTTCATTGTAAGAAATTCTGAGCCCAACAGAAATATCGTTTGTAATATGATTTCCAGCTATAGGAATTAAATTGTTATAAATCAATTGTCCATTCTTAAAAAGTGAAAAATCACTAGTGCCAGCTCCTATATCTATGACCAGAGCTCCCAATTCTCTTTCATCTTTTGAAAGCACAGATTCAGATAATGCAAAGGGCTCTGGAACTATTCCAAGTACTTCTAATCCTGCTCCATTCACACTTTTAACTGCATTTAATATAGTTGTAGACGAACCAATAACAATATCAACATCAGCTTCCAGTCTAATTCCTACCATTCCAATGGGATCTTTTATCTCATCATAACCATCTATTATGTATTGGATAGGAATGATATCAATAATTTGCTGATCTTGAGGCATAGAAATAATTGTTGCCGAATTTAGAACCCTTTTTACATCATCATAATTTATTTCTCTGTCTTCTCCAGATACTGCTATTATACCTTTGTTCCTTATGAGCTTTGTATATCCACCTGGTATATTTACATAAGTATCAAATACCTCGGCATCTGCCATGTTTTCAGCCTGCTCCAAAGCGTAATTTATAGCATTGGAAGTTGACTCAATATCCACAACTACGCCTTTTTTTATTCCCTCGCAAGGGCAATTTCCAACTCCAACTATTTGAAGCTGACCATTCCTATCTATCTGGCCAATGATAACACAAACCTTGGACGTTCCCAAATCAATGGAGGTAATATATTCACCCATAAGTATGCCCCCTTTGGACAAAAAAACAATAGCCTTTTAAAAAGTATATCATTTTTTTGATTGTTTTGGTATAAAAACATATTATTGTTTCTCTTTGTTTTTAAATAAAAGAAGTCTTCTAATAGTAGCAAAGTTTTCAAATAATCTGCTGCCAAAAGTAAAAATTGCAGCATAGTATAGAGGTACTCCCAATCGATCTCCAATATAAGCCAAAAAAGCTGCTAGTATTGCATTTCCAAAAAAACCTGATATGAATATTTTTACATCAAACTTATCCTCTAAATTAGCTCTTACTCCTCCAAAAACCGAGTCAAGGCAAGCCAAAATTGCAACGGATACATATAGTGCATAAGTTGGACTATATGTTATTGGCAAAAGCAAACCCACTACAACACCTATTAAAGTACCAATTATTGCATAAAACAATTTAATCACCTTCTTTTATTGGTTTCGCATAATAAAAACTAAAATATCCAGAATATGCAGGAATGTGAATTTTATCTTCTACAGTTGATTCTATAGATATTTTATATACATTTTTCAATGTATATCCAAAAGTCCCAGGTGCATTTATCGCAGCATATAATTGTTTAGAATTTCCAATAGCTTTTATAACAAAAGGGCTTCCCAAACTCTTTCCATTAACTCTTATGATAGGCCCTCCACACTTTATTTCAGACATGGGCATAACCCTTTGACCATTTATACTAATTGCTTCAGCACCTGCTACCCTCAAATCGTTTAAAATTTCAAGTATATCTGCATCATGGATAACATCATCTTTAATCTCTGAACCTACTACTTCGATATTTTGATTGTCTTGCATTTTTATAACTATACCAGGGCCCTCCATATCAGTAAAACCTGCTATAACTTTATTTTTGTTTGATTCTTCTACAAGTAGTTCCTGCATATCTTCCCCTTTATAGTTAAATTCTTCTAATTTTTTTAATTCCCCTTGTTTTTCTTTAATAAGCAATTTTAATTCCTCTATCTCTTTTTCAGAATTAATTATCTCATTTTTTTTAATCTGTATGGATTTTAAAGTAACTAAATTATAGCTTTCAACATGTTGCTTCATCTGGACCACTAACATAAAACCTAACAATATACTAAAAGATAATAGTATTATATTTACATTGCCCTTTCTCTTCATATTCATCCCCCTAGGGTTATTTAGCTATTTCAGGTAATGGCTTTGCATAAGTAAACTCTTTGGTTTTTTTATATTTAGAAATCATAATATTCTTTTCCTGTTTAATTTGAACAATATAATCAGTATAATATTCCAAATGCCACAATATTCCTCCCTTTAGTGCTAAAGAAGACTCTAACAATGCTGGATCTCCAATGGCTTTAATAACTATAGGCGGACTTATAGACACTCCATTTATTTCAATATGATTCCCTACTCTAACTATCTCAGTGTAAGCTGTATATCTTTGATCATTTATAGATATTGCTTCTGCTTCAGAGGCATTTAATGCACTAATAATTTGTAGCAATATGTCTAATTCATCTACTATACTCGATTCTTCTCCAAACTGCACATCCATAGGAGGATCATTTATTTCTAAAACTATTCCTGGTCCTTCTACATCTGAATATCCTGAAAACATTCTATACTTCTCCAAATCTTTGTATAGATTTTCTGTATATACACTTTTATCTGCCTCATTTTTCTCATATTTATTTATTTTACTTTCTACATCACTTAACTCTCTAGTTAAGGCTTCTTTTTCATCTTGCAGCTTTTTCAATTCTAAACCTAACTGTTGAGCCCTTTGGGTAGGTAATAACCCTTCACCTACTGTTTCATTTACAGTTTTAATTTGTATAGCTAAAACAATTCCAAGAAATACACATACCAGCATAATTGCTATTTGACCTTTATTGTTCTTCATTTGAATCCTCCCGCTCATTATCAGTTACGACAATAGGATTTTCTCCTTTATTTAAATAAATATATTTACAAGGAATACCTTTTTCATTTAAATCATTTAAAATTTCTTTTATATACCTTAATTTATATTCTACATTATTTAATGGTCCAAAATCAACAAGAACACCATCCCTCAATTCCATAATAATGTTTTCATTGTTAGAAACATCAATGGTATTTATTTCTTTTAACAAATTCGTCTTATTGCTAATATCTATAAAGCCTAATATACTATCTACAAATTCTTCATTTTCACTCGTTATCTTATACCCTACATCTGGTTTATCTATATTGGCACCTTTCAACACAGTTAATTTGTTGTTGGGCTCTGAATTGATCTTGAGCACAATTCCATCAACATCTAAATAAACATTTGAACCCCCATGAGCTAATATAAATTTTTCATTTCTTTCTTCTATTTCAATGATTAATTTATTTGGAAGTCTTCGTCTCACAACTGCTTCTTTTATATAAGGATGTTTTTTTAAACTTTTCTCAATTTCGCCAATATTTACTTTAAAAATATTTTCTTTCATTGGATTTCCAGAGGCCTTGATTATCTTATCATTAGAAATTTTTTTATTCCCAATGATTTCGATATTAGATATATTGAAAAAAGTTGTCTTAAAAGAAACTAACAAAAATGTTCCAAATAGCAACAATAAAATTATAAATGCAATTTTTCTTCTCTTCTTTTTAATTCTTTTGTCTATTCTTTCCTCTTTACCCATAAGTGCACCACCTATAATAGCTTGTCCGTTCGTATCATAGCAGCAAAATGCTGCTATTTCACCTTTTCAATATCTGCCCCTAGTTCTCTTAATTTTAAGTCAAAATCTTCATATCCTCTTTCTATATGACATATATTGTCTACCTCTGTAGTTCCCTTAGCTGTAAGGCCTGCTAAAACTAAACTTGCTCCACCTCTTAAATCCTTTGATTTCACTTTTGCCCCCGTCAATTCCTTTACACCTTTAACTACAGCTACACGACCTATGATTTTAATATTTGCTCCCATACGTATAAGCTCTTCTGCATGTTTAAATCTATTTTCAAAAACTGTTTCCGAAATAATACTTGTACCATTTGCTATACTTAATAAGGCCATCATTTGAGCCTGCATATCCGTTGGAAATCCTGGATAAGGCAATGTTTGAACCATTTCTATGGAATTTAGCTTTTTTGGGCCAACAATTTTTAAAGAATTAGAATCATAATAAACTAAAGAACCAGCTTCTTTTAATTTAGCTACAATTGCTTGAATATAATCTATTTCAATATTTTTCAAAACCACTTCTCCACCTGTTATTGTAGAAGCCGCCATATAAGTACCTGCAACTATTCGATCTGAAATTATTGTATGCTTTACATCTTTAAATTTGTCTACACCTTCAATTTTTATAATACTAGTACCTGCTCCTGAAACTTTAGCTCCACATTTATTTAAATAAGTTTGTAAATCTATAATCTCTGGTTCTCTCGCAGCATTTCTAATGATTGTAGTTCCCTTTGCCTTTACAGCAGCAAGTATTGTATTTTCAGTAGCCCCTACACTTGGATAATCAAGTTGAATTTCACATCCCTGTAGTTTTTCACATTTACAATGAAGAAAGCCATGTGATTCTTCTATTGTTACCCCCATTTCTTTTAAAGCTTTTAAATGTAAATCTATAGGTCTTGGTCCTATCTCGCATCCACCTGGATAGCTTATTATAACTTCTCCACATCTAGAAAGCATTGCTCCCATAAGTATTATAGAGGAACGCATCTCTCTTACTAAATCATCAGGAATAACAAAACTATTCAATTGCCTTGAATCGACATATATAATATTATCCATTCTATCTACTACACAACCAATAGAAAGTAATATTTTTTCCATTATTTCTACATCTCTTAAATTAGGAGTATTAAATATGGTACTCCTATTTTGACCAACAACTGTAGCAGCTAGAATAGGTAGTACCGCATTTTTTGCACCAGAAATATTAACCTCTCCTGCTAGCTTTTTCCCTCCATTAATTATATATTTACCCATTATCACACCTCCAGAATATGCAACAACTATGTATAACATATATTTACATTGTATGCATATCCTAAAAAAGGTGTTACAGAGAAATTACTTTATCATGTCATCTATCATATCGGCAATTTTATTGACTGCATTTATCTTTCCCATCTTCTTACTATTTTGCGCCATATCTTTTAACTTTCCCTTATCATTTAAGAGTTCCAAAACAAATTCATTTAGACTTTCTCCTGTTAAATCTTTTTCTAGAATAACCAGACTTGCACCTTGTTTTTCAAGAGCACGAGCATTATATTCTTGATGGTTTTCAGCAGTATAAGCTTTAGGAATTATAATGCTTGGAACACCTATAGCTGTAATTTCTGAAAGAGTTATAGCTCCAGCACTAGTAATAACTAAATCTGCAAGATTTAAACCTTTTGGCATATCAAAAAAATAAGGCAATACTTTTATATTATCTTTGATAACTATTTTATCCTGACTTAGCTTTTGAATGAAATCATCATAAAATCTTTTCCCAGTTATGTGAAGTATTTGTATATTTGGATTGTCTGTATTTTCACTTATGACATAATACATTGCTTCATTTAATTTTTTTTGGCCGCCACTTCCACCAAAAGAAAGGACAAAAGGAGCATCTGGACTAATTCCAAGTTCTTTATAAGCCCCTTCTCTATCAATTGTAGCTAAACTTTTTCTAACTGGATTCCCTGTAATCACAACTTTTTCAGGATATTTAAAATATTTTTTGGATTCTTCAAAGCTACCTGCTACTTTATCTACATACCTACACAGAATTTTGTTTGTCACTCCTGGAAATGCATTTTGTTCATGAATAAGGGTAGGTATTTTTCTTTTACTAGCTACATAAACTACAGGCCCACAAACATAGCCACCAGTTCCTATGACAACATCTGGTTTAAATTCTTTTATTATTTTTTTAGCATCACCTATTCCAAGAAACAACTCTTTAACAGTCTTAAAAGTATCTTTTGAAAACTTTCTAGGAAAGCCTTGTACTCTTATAGTTTTGAAATTAAATCCTTCTTTTGGAACCAACTCACTTTCCATACCTTTTTCAGTGCCAACATATAGTATATCTGCATCCTTATGTCTTTCTTTAATTTCATTGGCAATAGCTAATGCAGGATAAATATGTCCTCCAGTTCCTCCACCAGTAATTAAAAAATTCATCTATATTCAACTCCTATCTAGTTGTGTATGCCTTGATATATTCAAAAGTATTCCTATAGAACCCATATATAATATAAGAGAAGTACCTCCAGCACTAATAAGGGGCAACGGAATCCCAGTTGTAGGAACAGAAGATGTGACTACTGCTATATGTATCAGAGTTTGTATTGTGATGAGTGCAGTAATACCAGTAGCCAAAAAACATCCAAAAAGATCATCAACATTTAGTGCTATTTTTATACCTCGCCATATGAGCAGTAAAAACAACAATATAACCGTTAAACAACCTAAAAAACCTAATTCCTCACCAATAATAGAAAAAATAAAATCATTATATGGCTCAGGAATATAAAAAAATTTTTGCCTACTCTTTCCCAAACCTAAGCCAAATAATCCTCCAGAACCTAGTGCATAAAGAGATTGAACAGCTTGCCATCCATAATCATTTTTATATAGAAAAGGATCCCTGAATGCAAGCATTCTCATCTTTCTAAATTCTTCTGCCATAATTGCCTTATATATTCCAAAGCCTCCCATGGCCCCCAAAACTACTAAATATACAACTTGTATTCCTGCTACAAATACCATGCTAATCAAAGTCAAGCCCAAAGTAACACTAGTGCTTAAGTCTTTTTGTGCAATTATAAGCCCACATGAAATTCCTATAATGATGAGAGATGGCAGTACACCTTTTTTAAAATCTTTTATTTTGTTCCTATCTTTAGATAAAAAATATGACATATATATTATAGAGCCTATTTTTATTAAGTCTGAAGGCATAAAAGTAGTGAAGCCTATATATACCCATCTTCTAGCCCCGTTAAATTCCCTGCCAAGAGGTGTAAATACCAATAACCCTGATAGCAATGACAAAATGAAAATAGGAGTAGCTATTTTCTCTAATTTTTTATAATTAAAATTCATGAAGAAAAACAAAACAAATAATCCTAATACGCTGGCAATTACCTGTTTCCTTAAAAAATAGTACCCATCTTTCATTTTATATATTGCATCAGGCCAACTAGAACTGAAAACCATAATAATTCCTATGAACACCAATAGGATAGTAGATAAGAGCAAAGTAAAATCACTAGCTCTCTTTTTCGCCATCACTTTTCCTCCTTTAAATCAAAAGCAGCTTTTTTAAAATCCCTGCCCCTTTCTTCGTAACTTTTATACATATCCCAACTTGCACAAGCAGGTGAAAGCAATATTTCATCTCCACTTTTAGCTAGTTCAAAAGACTTATTCACCGCTTCCTTCATATCATTTACTATATATATATTGTTGAAACCATAATTAATTGCAGTTTGTTTGATTTTTTCTTTAGTTTCTCCTAAAAGTATTAAAGCTTTAACCTTCCTATCAAAAGATTTAACAAAATCATCAAATTCATTTCCTTTGTCCATACCACCAGCTATAAGTACAATTGGTCCTTCAAGAGCCTCAACTGCTTTGATACTTGCATCTGGATTAGTTCCTTTTGAATCATTATAAAATTTTATTTTATCTATAGTAGTTACATATTCTATTCTGTGCTCTACCCCTTCAAAAGTTCTCAATACATTAGCCATAGTTGAAATATCTACTCCCATAGCATATCCAATAGCTACACTTCCCAGTGCATTTTCTAAATTGTGCCTACCAGGAATTTTTATTTCCTTCCAAGGCATAACCTTTATTTTTTCGCTACCAGTATTTATAACTATGTAGTCTTCATCTATATATACACCATTATCTAAAGCATTGTTTACACTAAACCATAAAACATTTGAATGTAATTCATTTTTGATACTTCTTAAAATTTCATCATCATAATTTAATACAGTATAGTCTTCGCTATCTTGATTTATAAGTACTTTTTTCTTAGCATCTATATATTTTTCATAGGAACCATGCCAATTTATATGATCAGGAGTAATATTTATAATAAGACTCACCTTAGGTTTAAAGCATTTTGTGCTTTCCAATTGAAAACTACTAGTTTCTATAACAAATATATCATCAGCACTTGAATTTACTGCTTCCCAAAGTATTCCCACACCAATATTTCCAACTACATGACATGAATATCCAGCATTCTTAAAAAATTCACCCGTTAGAGTAGTTGTTGTAGTTTTGCCATTCGTACCGGTAATAGCTACAAACTTATTTTCAGGTATCAATCTATAAGCAAGTTCTATATCAGTCATAACTTCGATATTAAGTCCCTCAGCTTTTTGTATAATAGGTAATCCTAGTGGAATTCCAGGACTTTTTATGATCAAATCTACATCTTCTAATGGTACATCATTTGTTCCTAAATACAATTTAGCTCCATAAGAATCTATCTCTTCTAGAAAATCCTTTAATTCTTCTTCTTTTTTTGTATCACTTATAATAATACTTGCTCCCAATTTGTTCAAAGCTTTAACAGTAGAAACTCCACTAATTCCTAATCCTAAAATAAGTACATTTTTATTTTTCAAATTCATTTCAAACACCTAGCTTTCTAATTTAATTTACACTTACAATTCCAATTAAACAAAGTATAACTGTTGCAATCCAAAAAACAGCTACAACTCTTGTTTCTGGCCATCCTTTTTGTTCAAAGTGATGATGTAATGGAGCCATTAAAAACACCCTTTTCCCAGTCAATTTATAAGATACTACTTGAATAATAACAGATAGTGCTTCTATGAAGTATATTCCACCAGCAATAGGTATAACTAATGGCAGATTTAAGAGTATTGCAAGAGCTGAAACAGCACCTCCAAGGGCAAGAGATCCTGTATCCCCCATGAAAACTCTAGCAGGGTAAGAATTGTACACCAAAAACCCAAGACATGCACCAGCCATTGCTGCTGCAAAAATTGAAGTACTAGTCATTCCCCAATTTAAAGCTACAAGCCCAAAAAAGGATAGCACTATAAGAGTAACACCAGAAGCCAATCCATCAAGTCCATCAGTTAAATTCACACTATTTACAGTACCAACTACAACAAAAGCAATAAAAGGCACATAAAAAGCTCCTAAATCTAAATACTTATTTGCTGCAAAAGGAATAAGTATTTTTGTCCCCAATATAGAGGTATGAGACTGATAAACTGCTAATACTGTTGCTAATATAATTTGACCAATAAGTTTTTGGTAAGGTTTTAGTCCTAAAGATCTTTTTTTTGCTACCTTTATATAATCATCAATAAATCCAATAAGTCCAAATCCAAGGGTAGATAAAAGCAATACGTACATATCCCTATTCATCATTCCAGATGTAAAAGTTGTAATAATTAATGCAATAAGCATGATCACTCCGCCCATAGTAGGAGTTCCACTTTTTTTTAAGTGGGTTTTAGGCCCTTCCTCTCTAACATTTTGCCCAATTTTTAACTTTCTTAAAAGTGGTATAAGTATTGGGCCCAAAATAATGGTTATAGCAAAGGAAATAACAGTAGTCCTTATTGCATCTGTATATTCAATCATTATAATTTCTCCTCTCTTGTATAAAACTAATCATTTAGTTTTTTCAAAATATCCAAAACAATTTGTCTTTCATCAAAAGGTATTATATTGTCCTTAATAATAGTGTATGTCTCATGACCTTTTCCTGCCAGTAAAATAATATCTTTAGGTTTTGCATTTTTTATAGCATATTCTATAGCTTCTTTCCTATCAACAATCTTTATATAATTATCATTGACTTTTTTCACGCCTTCTACTACATCATCAATGATTTTTTCTGGTTCTTCATATCTAGGATTGTCTGAAGTGACAATCAAAAAATCTGCATACTTACCAACAGTTTCTCCCATTATAGGTCTCTTTGTCTTGTCTCTATTTCCTCCAGCACCAAATACTACAACTATTCTTCCTTCTCTAAATTTTTCAATAGCAGTTAAAACTTTTTCAAGACCATCTGGAGTATGAGCAAAATCTATTATTACTGTAAAGTCTTTATCAGTAGGTACAAGTTCAAATCTTCCCTTTACACCTTTTACAGCTTCCAGACCATTCTTTATTGTTTCAAGGTCAATACCATAAAAATAGCCACAACTAGCTGCTGCAAGGGAATTGTATATGCTAAACTCACCAGGAATATTTAAGTTTATATCTATAGATCCCTTTGGTGTATTCAATACAAAATCCACACCTCTAGAATGATATTCTATATTAGTTGCATAAATATCTGAGCTTTCTCTAATTCCATAGGTAAGAACAGGAATGTCAAGGGAAGAGATTTTTTCAACAATTTTTTGTCCATAAAAATCATCAATATTTATTATATTGCATTTACCAGTCATATAAAATAATTTCAATTTTGCATTGAAATAATTTTCTACAGTTTCATGATAATCTAAATGATCTCTACTCAAATTTGTAAATATACCTACATCAAAATTACAATCCATAACTCTCTTTAAATCCAATGAATGAGATGAAACTTCCATGACGCAATACTCTATTTCTCCTCTATGCATATCATGTAAATACTTTTGGATAACCAATGATTCTGGTGTAGTATTTTCAGTCTTTTTCAATTCTCCATTTATAACACTTCCAATAGTTCCAATAATTCCAGTCTTTCTATCAGCACATTCCAAAATACTTTGCACCAAATAAGTAATAGTAGTCTTTCCATTGGTACCCGTAATCCCTATCATCTCCATATTTTTAGACGGATTATCATAAAAATCAGAACTCACTTTAGATAGACTAGCCCTGCTATCTTTAACTTTTATAATCGTAATATTCCTATCTGATATTTCGACATCTTTTTCAACTATAATTGAAGTAGCGCCCCTTTTAATAGCATCTTCTATATACTTATGACCATCTGTTTTAAAACCTTGAATTGCAACAAATAAATATTTTTCTTTTGTTTCTCTGGAGTTATAACAAATTCCAACTATATCTTTATCTAAACTTCCATTTATTCTTTCAATTTCTAATCCTTTAACAAGAGTTTCAAGCTCCATGATTTCACCTCTTTAGTTTCCTTTATTTGTAAATCAATTAAAAGGCAACTATAAAGTCGCCCTTTAATATATTACTCTTTAATGTCAGAAAATTCAACTTCAACTATTATATTTTCATCAATTTCTGTACCTGAACTTGGTTTCTGATTTGTGACAGTACCACTTCCATTAAATTTATATTTTAAATTCATCTCATCTAAAATCTTAATCACTTCATCTCTACTTTTACCAGTAAGTTCAGGCATTACTACAATATTTGAATTTTTTCTCTTATCATTTAAATACAAATCTATAATAGAACCCCTACTCACTTCTGTTCCAGGTAATGGAAATTGATCTATGACTATGGATTTTTCTGTAACTTCTATAGTCTCTGTGTTGTACTTAAATTGTAAATCTGTAAGTATCTTTCCAGCATCTACTATATTTTTATTTCTAACATCTGGTACCTTCACTTTATTGTTAAACTCTTCTTTTTCTTTTTCTGTATATTTAGGTTCTATATCTAAATATTTAAGAGTTTCTTCCACTACCTCGCCCATTACAGGACCTGCAATAACTCCCCCATAATAAGCCCCATTAGTAGGCTCATCAATTATGACCAATACAGCTATTTTAGGATCATCTACTGGAGCTATAGCCGCAAAAGAAGAAATATATTTCCCTTGAGCATACTTCCCATCAATAACCTTTTGTGCTGTTCCAGTTTTCCCACCTATTCTATATCCAGGAACATATGCATTTCTTCCTGTTCCCTCTGAAACAACTGATTCCAATATATCGAGCAATTGTTTTGAAGTATACTCTGATATAACTTTTCTTTTTACTTCAGGTTCAAAACTATGAACAATATTTCCATCCACGTCTATTAATTCTTTAACCAATCTAGGCTTCATGAGATTTCCACCATTTCCAACGGCAGAAATAGCAGTTATAAGCTGAATAGGAGTCACAGCAATTCCCTGCCCATAAGATATAGTAGCCAAATTTATTTCTTTCATACTTTCTGCACTAGATGGAATAATACCCGCTTGTTCACCTGTCAAATCTATTCCTGTAGTCTGACCAAATCCAAAAGCCTTTATATATTTATACATTCTTTCATTTCCAATTCTTCTTCCCAAATTTACAAATACCACATTGCAAGAATTTTGAACGCCTTCCTTAAAAGTTTGATCCCCATGAGGATTGTAATATCTCCAACATTTCAACTTTTCTCCAGGTATATCATTGATAAATCCACCACAATAAAAATGGCTATCGGGAGATACTACATTTTCTTCAAGACCAACAGCTGAAGTTATAATCTTGAAAGTAGAGCCGGGCTCATAAGCATCATTTATTACAAAATTTCTCCACATATCATACCACTTCTTTTGAAGTTCGTCTTGGGGTAGATTTTTCCATTCCTCTTTTAAATTTTCATCTAGAGGTTCTCTAGGATTGTTGGGATCAAAATCAGGTTTTGAAGCCATGGCCAATATATCCCCAGTATTGGGATCCATGACAATTATAGAAACATTTTTTGCTTTATTCTTAATCAAAGCTTCTAATGCTGCTTTTTCTGCAAAATGTTGTATTGTTTCATCTATAGTTAATACGACACCTAGTCCATCTTTAGCTTCATACATTTTTTCACTTCCATAAGGAAGTTGTCTTTGTTTTGCATCAGTACTTTTTATCCATTTTCCTGGTGTACCATTTAAATATTTGTCATAAGTCTTTTCAATTCCATATAGACCATTATTATCAATATCCGTAAAACCTATAATATGGCTTGCAAAACTTCCATAAGGATAATACCTTTTATTGTCATCAATTATTTCTATTCCTTTTAAATTTGCCTTTCTAAGTTCTTCCGCTTCTTCTTTTGTTATCCATTGCTTTATTTTTTCTACTCTCTGCCTTTTAGTTATTTTTTTATATACTTCTTCTTCATCCATATTAAGTATTTCTGAAACCTTTTTAGCTGTAACTTCAGGTTCTTCTATATCAGCTGGGCTACACCATACAGTATAAGCACTAACACTAATAGCCAATTTCTTCCCATTAGTATCGTATATTATTCCTCTTTTAGCTTTTATCTCAATGCCTTTGGTTTGCTGCTCAAGAGCACCTTTCTTTAGTTCTTCACCTTTTACAATCTGTACATATCCAAGTTTTAAAGTTAAAAAAAGTGTTATAAAAGATACAGCAAAAAATATAAATACTAATCTTTTCTTTGTTATGTTGCTAGGTGCTGGCATCTATTAAACCTCCTAGAATAATTTTAATACCGCATCCATCATGCTTTTTATATATTGAACTAAAAAGAAACCTTCTTCTGCTACTTGTTCATCATCTTGAACACTTTCGTTCATAGAAATATAAACTATTTGCTCTTCCGTTGGATAATCCATTCCCAATTTTATTTTTGCATCCTCTTCTATTTTAGAAGAACTTTTAACTCTGTCAAGTTCCGCTAATAAATCTTGTTTTTCTTTTTCCAATTCTATTTTTTGGCTTTCCAATTGCGTGATTTCAAGCCTCATCTGAGTGATATGAGCATATCTATATAATACTAATAAACAAATCATTAAAGCTATAATTGCAGACATAATAAATTGCAATTTATTTTTAGAATTGCTTTTTATATTTGTATTTTTTCTTCTTTCTGAAACATTGTTGTTTCTAACATTCTCTCTAATATTTTCATTGTAATAATAGTTTTCTTCAGTTTTAGCTACTAACAAATTTATTCACACCTCCTTTAGAATAGAACATTAAATTTTTTCAGCTATCCTCAACTTAGCACTTCTAGACCTGGAATTTGTTTGTACTTCGTCCTTGTCAGGCACAATAGGCTTTCTAGTCACTATATTTATTTCTCTTTTTTTGTCGCAAACACATACTGGAAATTCTTTTGGACAAATACAATCTTGATATAACTCCTTAAAAGTATCTTTAACTATTCTATCTTCCAGCGAGTGAAAAGTAATAATGCATACACGACCACCTACATTTAGCATACGAGTTGCATCTATTATTGTATCTTTTAAAATCTTCAATTCTCCATTTACTTCAATACGAATTGCTTGAAAAGTCTTTTTAGCTGGATGATGTCCTGCTTGTCTTGCACCCTTTGGTATAGCTTTTTTAATAACCGAAACCAATTCTAAAGTAGTATCAATAGCTCTACCTTTTCTTTCTTCTACTATGAATTCTGCAATTCTTTTAGCCCACTTTTCTTCTCCATAATCCCATAAAATCTTTTCTAATTCTAACTCACTATATTTATTAACTACATCCCAAGCAGAAAACTCTTGGCTTAAATCCATTCTCATATCTAGTGGTGCATCTTTTTGATAAGAAAAGCCCCTTGATTCCTCATCTAATTGGTGGGAAGATACACCTAAATCAAGTAATATTCCATCGACACCTTCTATATTTAAATCTGCAAGTACAAATTTTATATTTTTAAAATTATTCTTAACTATAGTGACTCTATCAGCATATGGTGCCAATACTGTTTCAGCTTTTTTTATAGCATTTATGTCTTGATCAATTCCTATCAATTTGCCACCCTTAAGTCTCTTTGCTATTTCTACAGAATGACCAGCGCCGCCTAAAGTACCATCTACATATATTCCATTTTCCTTTATATTTAATCCTTCTAAAACCTCATTAAGCATAACTGGTACATGTTCAAAATTCAAACTATCAACTCCTATTTTTATATTCCCAATTCAGCCATTTTTTCCGCTATACTTTCATAGCTTAAATTGTCATCTTCATTGTACAAATTCCATTCATCCTTGCTCCATATTTCAACTCTAGTAGATACCCCTATGACTACTGCATCCTTTTCTAATTTTGAATGAACTCTTAAATTGGATGGTATAAGTACTCTCCCCTGTTTATCCAATTCACATTCACAGGCACCAGAAAAGAAAAATCTCACAAAAGCTCTAGCATCTCTACTAGTTAAAGGTAAAGATTTCAATTTTTCCTCTAATATATGCCATTCACTTTTGGGATAAATAAACAGACAATTATCAAGACCTTTAGTCATGATAAAATTAGAACCAAGATCGTCTCTAAATTTAGATGGAATTGTAATTCTTCCTTTGTCATCCAATGTATGTTGATATTCTCCAATAAACATCTATCTCACCCCAAAAGTATAACATTTCAAACCACTTCTCACCACTTTTAACCACTTCTTAATTAGTTCTATATAGTTTCTTAAAATCCTTCAATGAAATGAAAAAATTTTTGAATATTTCATAGGACTTTTAGCCTATTTTTACTTGTTTTTGACTGTTTCTTTTAAAAAAAGATATAAAAAAAATAAAGTAGACAAAATCTACTTTATTTTAACAAGTTTTTTATGAAATACTTGCTTTTTTCTTCCTATAAAATACTATAATCATTGCTGCTATTGCTGTGACTAAACTTACCAATTGAGCTATTCTAATAGGTCCCAACATAAGACTGTCAGTCCTTAAACCTTCTATAAAAAATCTGCCTAAAGAATATAGGACCAAATATAACAAAAACGTTTCTCCCCTTACTTTAGATTTATTTTTTCTATACCACATCAAAAATATGAAAACTAAAAAATCCCATATGGATTCATACAAAAAAGTAGGATGAACTTTTACTCCATCTATCACAATTCCCCAAGGTAAATCTGTCGGAGTGCCATAGGCTTCTTGATTTATATAATTTCCCCATCTGCCAATAGCCTGACCAAGAACAATACTAGGAGCACATATGTCAACTAATTGCCAAAAATTCACCTTCCTCTTTTTACAAAATATAATTGCTGTAACTACTGCTGCAATTAGAGCTCCATGTATGGCCATTCCTCCACCTCTAAAATTTAGAATCTGTTTGGGATTTTTCCCATAATAATCCCATGTAAAAGCTACATAATACAGTCTTGCTCCCAATACAGAAAATGGAATAGCATAAAGCAATACATCAATCAAATCATCTTCTTTAAATCCTACTCTCTTTGCTTCCCTAAATGCCAACAATGCTCCTATAACAATCCCACTAGAAATAAGTATCCCATACCATTTAACTTCTAATCCAAATAATGTGAAAGCTACAGGGTCCATATAGCCGCCCCCTTTCTATTTATCAGTATCTTTTAATAATAACACACAATTAATTTTTTTTAAAGTCAGGCTACATTGGTTTTACAACTGATAATGTGTAATTATCTTTGTCAAAATGTGAATTAAATCTATGATATATATCATCAAAAGTAATCTTATCATATACATCTAAAAGATTTATAAATAAATAATCTAAAAAATAGTAATTAACAAAGTTGTTAGCTATAAATTCTACTGAATTAAATCCCATTAAATCCGAGCCCATGCTTTTCTTTTTAATTCTCAAAAAGTCTTCTTCTTTTAAACCCTTATTTTTTAATTCATTTAGATACTTAATTATACTTTCAAGAACTAATTCAGGATTTTTAGATTGACCAGATATAACAGAATGACCATAGTTCTCATGACCAGTATACTGTCCTCCAAAACTTCCATCTATGATTCCTTCATTGTACAATTCTTGATAAAACTCTGAACTTTGACCAAATAGCATATCTAACAACATATCTGTCGTCATCTCTCTTTTTATAAGTTCTTCTCCCAAACATCCAATATCCTTTTCTTTAAACCCAATAGTAAATATAGGCATATAGGTAATAAGCTTTTCTTCAATATATTTTTCTTTGATACTATTTGGTTCTTCATTATATATTCGAACTATGTCTTCACTAGAACTTTTGTCTTTTTTCTCAACTCTTTCAATCACTTCAACTGCCTCATCAAAAGAAATATCTCCAGCCATAACTAAAATCATATTTTTAGGATTGTAAAAAGTATCGTAGCATTTGTAAAGGATATCTACATTGATTTTTTGTATGCTTTCTACTGTTCCAGCTATGTCTATCTTAACTGGATGTTCATAGTACATTCCACTTAAACAGTTGAAAAAAACTCTCCATCCAGGATTGTCCTCATACATTTTTATTTCCTGTGCTATAATTCCTTTTTCTTTTTCCACATTTCCATCTGTAAAATATGGATTTTGAACAAATTTTATTAGAAGTTCCAAGCTCTCATAAAAATTGTCTGTACAAGAAAAAAGATATGCTGTCTGATTAAAATTCGTATAGGCATTTACATCTGTTCCAAGTCTTGAAAATTTATCAAATATATCTTCATCTGGCTCTTCAAACAATTTATGCTCTAAAAAATGAGCTACTCCTTGTGGAACTTCTAATACGTTTTTTTCACCAATAGGTATAAATCTATTGTCATTTGAACCATAGTTTGTTGCAAAAATTGCATATTTTTTGCTATAGCCTTTTTTGGGTATAAAGCATATGTTTAATCCACTATCCAATTCACAAAAAATAACTTCTTCATTTATCTTGTTGTTCCTGTATGTTTTTTTATCCAAAAAAATTCCCTCCTAAATCAATAATTCTTTTTTCCCAAAAAATAAATTGTATCTAAATAAAAGGTATTTGATGCTTTTGTGATATCTTTTTTCTTTGTTTTATAAATATCTTCTACAATTTCATCAATAGTTCTATTATCATTAGATATAACTCTACTTAAAAAATATTCGCTTATCAAATAATTACTATCTACTATAGACTTCATTTGACTAGATATGGATTTCTTTGCTATTTTAATTTCTTCTTCTGTGAATATTCCATTTCTCATTTCGTCTAATTGTTCTCTTATTATTTCTATTGTTTTTTCTAAATTATCTACATCTATTCCAGCATCTATAAGTATCAAAGATTTATATTTGTACATACTTGAACCAATATAATAAGCTAAACTTTCTTTTTCCCTGACTGTTCTAAAAAGTTTTGAATTTGGGCCTCCCCCAAATATATAGTTTGCTAGTATTGCACTACTATACAACTGTTCTTCATAAGTAAGGCTAGTTCTATAACCTATAACAAGCTTTCCTTGATTTACATCCATATCTTCATAAACCATATTTTTTGTCTGTATTACGCTTGCTATTTTTTCTCTGGGAACTTCAACAACATTTCTCCTATTAATTCTAAAAACATTTACTATATTATCTATAAGTTTTTCATCAAATTCTCCTACATAGAATATCTCTATAGGGAAATTTTCTAAAATATATCTATAATGTTCATATAGATTTTCTTCATTTATTTCATCTAAATCTTCAGTATAACCATATTCATATACACTGTATTTTTCGTTTCTACACATCTCTTCTATACATCTGTTTATAGCATAGTCTCTCTTATTGTTGATTTTCCCTTCGATAATTCTCTTTAAATTTTCTTTTTCTTGTTCTACATATTTATGACTAAAAAAATTGTTTTTTAAATAAGGTTCATATACTATTTCTCTTAACAATTTTATCGCATCTATAAAATATTCCTCATCATTTACATAAATACCCTTAGGAGACTCTATAGTAAATCTCAAAACATGCCTTTCTCCTTTTTTGTTTATGTTTATACTCATAGATGAACCATACATTTCTTCAAGTTTTCTCTCAAGTTCTAAATTTGTATTGTGATTTTTTGTTCCTCTCTTCAAAACCAATGGTATTAAAGCGTTTTTCGTAGCATCCTTGCGATTTAAAGGCATTATGATATAGAAACTAATCAAATTTGACTTTAATTTATCAGTTTTTATAAGATTTAAGTTCATCCCTTCAGTTATATTTACTCTTAAATTTGACAATGACACAATTCCACCCTCCTCAAATCTTTTTATTTCATAATATCACATTTATATAAATAATATGGCTTATTAATTATTATATGAAAAAATCCAGCCTAAAGACCGGATTTCACTCATTATTCTTTTCACTGGATATCCTCTTTTTTATTTTATTTATCTCTTCTCTATAATTTTTTATATCTTCACCTTTTATTAAATTTTGTTCTATAGTATCTACTTTTTCAAAAATTTTTGCATCATCTGTTATGAATACATTGTTTATCATATTGTCATTATTCATAACAACATCTTTTATCATCCCCTTCATTCCAATAGTCAAAGTATTTTTATCTGACATTTCTACAGCCACAACAATATCCTCACCATATATAATAGCAGTAGCATCTTCTACTCCTATCAAATCAACAACATTATCCGCGATGTTTTCTGCCATCTCAACAAACTCATTTGTTTTACTTGCAGCCACATTTGTACTCACATCTTCATTATCTTCCTCTTCTACTTTTACCTCATTTTTTTGGCAACTGCACATTATAAATACCAAAAATACTGCTAAAAAAGTTGAAACAATCACTTTAATTTTTTTCCCTTTCATACTTCAATCCTCCTATTTACAAAACTCCTTTAATATATATTGTCCTATTTATAAAAATTTTATGAAATAAAAATTGATATTTTAAGAAAAATAAAATCTAATTAAAATATCTATTATATTGAATAAACAAAATTGATAATATATAATTGTTTAAGAGAATGATTACTATTTTTTTGAAAGGAAGATTTAGATGAAATTAGGAATTGTAGGACTACCAAATGTAGGAAAAAGCACTCTTTTCAATGCCTTAACAGCTTCTAAAGCAGAAGCAGAAAATTATCCATTTTGCACAATAGAGCCAAATGTAGGAATAGTGCCTGTGCCTGATCATAGATTGGATGAATTGGCTAATTTAGTTAATCCTGAAAAAATAACACCCGCAACTGTTGAGTTTTTTGATATTGCAGGCCTTGTAAAAGGCGCTAGTAGTGGAGAAGGATTAGGAAACAAGTTCTTATCTCATATTCGTGAAGTAGAAGCCATAGTACATGTAGTTAGATGCTTTGAAGATGAAAATGTAACCCATGTAGAAGGCCGAATAGATCCTATAAGTGATATAGAGATCATAAATATAGAGCTAATGCTTGCAGATTTAGAGATAATAGATAAAAGATTGTCTAAGGTTGAAAAAGTTCTAAAAGGAGACAAAAGTTATTTAAAAGAATATGAATTGTTATCCACATTAAAAAAGACCATTGAAGATGGAAAATCTCCTAGAACATTAGATTTTTCCGAAGAAGAAAAAGAGATGATAAAAAGCTTTAGTCTTCTATCATTAAAACCAGTTTTATATATTTGCAATATTTCTGAAGATGATTTGATGGAAGGATACGAAAACAATTCATATGTAAATAGTGTAAAAAAATATGCCGAACTTGAAAACTCCGAAGTAATAGTGGTTTCAGCAAAGATAGAATCTGAAATTTCTCTACTTGATAAGGAAGAAAAAGAAATGTTCCTAAATGAATTGAATTTAAAAGAATCAGGATTGGATAAATTGATAAAAGCAAGTTATAGTCTTCTAGGACTTATGAGCTTCTTAACTGCAGGACCTAAGGAAGTAAGGGCTTGGACTATCAAAAAGGAAACAAAAGCACCTCAAGCTGCAGGAAAAATTCATACTGATATGGAAAGAGGATTTATAAGAGCTGAAGTCATAAACTATAAAGAATTGATCGAATGTAATGGATATACTCATGCCAGAGAAAAAGGACTCATTCGTTCAGAAGGAAAAGATTATATAATGCAAGATGGAGATGTAGTAGTATTTAGATTCAATGTATAATAGCAAATGGCCCTCATTTTCTAATATGGGGGCCATTTGCTAACCCACTCTTTTCTTCCCTTGTTTATTCCTCACTTTTACTTAAAAGTTCAAGAGGTTCCGCTTTTAAGTTATTCTTAATTAATATAAGTGAAATGATAATAGATACAAGGATAACTACAAGACATAGTACAATTGGTGTCAAATAATTTACAGGTACACTAGTTTCAGCAACTTCTGCCATTTTATCTGCATTGTTGACCCAGTTGCTAAAAGCCGTGCTGTACAGTTCCGTTTCCATGTTCGTTGATTTCGAGATGACAAAATCCGCCGTCTTAAATCCGGCAAAACTCCCTATAACAGCCCCTAAGGCTATAATTATAAGAATCCCGTAGAGCATGGATAATGTACATTCTTTCCTGTTCATACCGAGAGAACGTTCTATTGCCGTACGCTTTTTCTGCTTCGAAATGAATAGGAATACGAAAAAGAACAGTATTGCTAGAGTTGTTGCAGCACTCACAGCCACTAAAATTACAGCTACAGTTTTCAGATTCCCCATCCCTGAAGACAATCTTTCATATCCTCCATCATAAAACTCGACTTCCAAATTATTTATACCTAGTGCTTTGAATTTTTCTAGGTATACCTTTGTTGTCCCATTTGGTATTTGAAATGATGTGTTGTATCCTTTCATAGGACCATAGCCGACAATATTATCTTCATCACTGTTTTTCACGGATTTCGAAGGAATAATTACAGCATTACTTCCCAGTTCATAGCCTGTGGGCCTCTTTTCCGGGTCAGCAGTATTACTATAAAGTCCTACAATTTTATACTCACTATCCTCAAATACCGGATACACTTCTCCTTCAGCATTAAGAAGACCAAAATTTAATTCAACACGTCCTGCTGAAAATGTTTGACTTACTGATTTTTCATAATCTGCATAGTACAGTTTAAGATTTATATTATCACCAACTTTTAATGCATTTAACATAGCAAATTTCTTTGGAATAATACATACTTTCTCTCCCTCTTCATACTCACTTTCTGTGATATCCCGTCCATCATAAATATATGCATTTCCCTGATTAAACTCCATTAGAAATTCCGTTTTATTTGTAGGAACAATGGGAAAGGTATGTTTAAAGAATCTATCATCTGCTTCTCCTAAATTTTTCCACTTCATTCCTTCTTCATTTCCATAAAAGTTGTCCGTAACCTCTACCCACTTATCATCAGGTATACTATCCTTCGCAACCGTTTCTCCTTTTATGTTCTTTTGAGTTGAAATAGTAGGATTGTGCGGAAAAAATTCATAAGGTACTTCCATGTAAGAGTCCTTATGTTCATTGCCAATTAGTGAAACTACTGTTATATATGTTTTTCCTTTCTCTATCAATCCGGGATTATCGTTAAATTCGTCACAAAACCAAATATCAGTCCCTTCAAAATCATATGTTCCATAAAGTACTCTTTTAACTTTCACTTTTACTAGATCTGAAGGAATGCAATTTTCATAGGGTATTATTTCCACAACAGAATCAAGTTTACCTTCAACGTATTCTTCTTCCTCTGAAGACATAACTTTTATATCTGGAGAGTAAGCTCCGTAGTAGGGCCTCTGTTCTGGTTTAATTATGTAATTTGCACCTTCAAAATCAAGGAGTGAAATCGGTAAAATATAATCATATATTGGTTCATCCCAATAAGTATATTCCTTTCTTGCAGCATTCCAGCTCTGATTTAATTCTACGGAATTTTCCTTTTGATTGACCACTCCGACAGTAGTAAAAACCTTTCCGTACTTTTCCAAGTTTCCATTACATGTCTGCCAAAGATTCACTCCTAATGACAAAAATGTAACTGTCAGTACTATTAATATGAGAAAAACAATCATTCTTGCCTTTGTCCTTCCCATTTGTTTCAGGCTATTTTTTAACAACATATATCTCACCTTCCGCTTTTCATTAATGAACGAGAGTCCGTTTATGATACCGTAAACGGCTCTCGTATTTCAATCAATGCATCTTATAAATAGTTGTTTGCCTCATCATCTGTTATCTTTTATACTTGTGTTCCTCCGTGTGGATTATAAACACTCATTGAATTCTCTGCGTTAGAACTTGTTGAATCAGGTGTTGTACAAATACATACTGTTGAACAATATCCCTCGCATGGACAGTAGAAAGAATACACCGATTGGGCAGATATTCGATTTACTTTCTTGATTCTTTTCATTTTATCGCCTCCTTTGTATTAATTTGAGATGCACTGATATGAAAATCTATATATAATCAATATTTTTCTCTGAACTTTTTTTCAATTTATTCATCTCTACCAATCTGCCTTCAGACAAGCGATATACCTTATCCATACCTTCTAAATTGTCATATCTATGAGTTATCATAATCACAGATTTATTCTTAAGTTCGTTTAATATTACATCATGAAGATATGAATCGGATTCCACATCATATCCCGAAGTTGCCTCATCAAGTATAACAATAGGTGAATACTTTACAATTGCCCTCGCCACTGCAATCTTTTGTTTTTCTCCACCCGAAAGCCTTGCTCCGTTTTTTCCGATCTTACTGTTTTCTTTCTTGGGTAATTTGTTTATAAACTCACTTGCTCCACTCTGTCGGCAGGCTTTTTCTACCTTTTCTTTGCCTGCATTACCATCAAGATTGATATTGTTTAGAACTGTATCATGAAAGAGATAAGGTTCCTGACTGACAACAGAAAACAGTGAGCGATATTTAGCTATGCTGATTTGGTTTATATTTTTGTCACCAATACATATTTCGCCACTTGAAGGCTCAATAAAACGCAATAAAAGATCCAATATAGTCGTCTTTCCACTGCCATTTGCTCCAATAATAGCAACCTTCTCTCCTTTTGAAAAAACAAAGTTAATATTCTTTAAGACTTCCCTGTTCTCTTCATATGAAAAAGATACATTTTTGAATTGAATGTTTTGACTTTCATTTTTGACTTCTATACTATTTTCAAAGTTTGTTTCCTCTTCCATGTCAAGAAACGAAAAAAATCTTTTTGCAGACGGAAAAATTCTTGAAAAGAAATATCTGATATTGAGTATTGAAGAAATCGGACCAGTAACATAACTACTATATGAAAGGAATGCAAACACCCCTCCAATTGTAAGTGAACCATTAACAATTAAAATTCCGCCAAGTATATAAAGAAGTCCTGTCACCGACCATTCAAGCATAATCTCATAAAATACATTCCAAGTATCCAACATCGTGCTTTCTTTACTAATCTTGAGAATGTTTTTCTGCTTCTTTTCAAAAGTTTTATAACGCTTGTTATAGAGATTCCATAACTTAATCTCTTTCACACCGCCAATATTATCATCAAACCATGCAGAAAAATCACGATAGTTCTCAATTAGTTCTTCTGTTTTTTTTCCCTTCCGTTTAGAAAGTGTAAGTACCGTAAAGTATTTGATTGGTGCCATTGCAAGTACTATAATGGTAAGTTTCCAACTGATAATAATAAGTCCTGCTACACCGCTGATCACCCTAAATATGTAACTAATATTAACTGCCATAAAACGATCTGTTATGGCTGATACATTGCTTACGTCCATCTGTAAGCTGTTTATAATTTCAGAATTGTTCTTATCGTTAAAATATTCAGTTTTAAGATGCAAGAGCTTGTTAAACGCCTGATGCGAAAGCAAGAACTCTGATTCGTTATGAATATCTATAAAAAGCTTTGCTTGTAGAACTTCAAGGAGCTGATTTACAAGAACTAGTCCAAGCAAAATGAGTACAGAATAAATAATAACCTTCAAGTTTTTCTGTGCCATACCATCATCTGTGATACTCCGAATAGTAAGAGGCTGAAAAAAACCAACTACAGTCGACAGAGCAAAACAGACTATAATAAGCCACAGTCTTTTTTTAAACGGTACTAAATATTTTAACATTCTTTTAAGCAACTCAAAATCAAATTTTTCGCTCTTCATATGAAATTTCACTCTACCTTTCGTATTGTCTTAAGCACTAAACAATCCAATAATCCATTTAAAAAGATTTTGAGATTTTAAATCCTCATCTTTTGATTTCAGGCAATAACACGGACAATCAAAATGCCCTTTCTTTTCTGAAATAATTGCATCAATAAAATTGGATGATACGGATAAATTTAACCATTCTTCATCAATCACAAGAATAATGATATTTGCATTTAAAAAGTTCTCATAAAAACATAACCACTCTTTTGTGTTTTCTATTGGTAATCTAAACCAGTTTTCCTCAAAATAGTTTTCAGAAATCATATCACTGATACATACGCAGTTATATTCATTTTTTATAAATTTCTTCTGCACTGCTCTTGATAAGCCCTCAATACTATTTTTATTTAAATGATGATACACCATAGTTATTATCGGTATTTGTATTTCCTTTGTGTTTTTTATTTTTGTTATAGTACTTAATGTAGAATAACAATCGTTATCATCTATAATTTTTAAACCTTTTTTCTTTGCAAGTAGTTTTTTTATAACCCTAATATTGTCAATTTTTTCTTCCTGTAAAATAATACCTGCAATCTGTGCAGCCACAACTGGTGCAATAATACTGTTAGTTAATGATAAATAGTAGTTAAAATGTTGTTCCAGCTTTTTTAACACGGCTAAATCAGGTACATACTCCTGAACATCTATACCGTCTATCGGATTTATATAAGTAGTTTCTTTCTCTAAAATCAAATCAGCTGCCTTTACACCAATCACAGAAGGTAAACATGCAGGATAAGTAATGATACCGTCATTTGAACCAGCGGCAACTATAATTGTATTATTCTTCTCAGCTTTTTTTGATACTTCAATGATATCATCCGCGGTAATAAACTGTTTTGATCCAATACTCAAACTAATCAGATTCACTCCATAATCAATACTCCATTGAATTGCAGCACTTAACTTACGAAGATTATTCCGCTTTTCCTCATCAACAATTGATATGCTTATAATTTCAACATCATTTAAAACCTTCTCTACCTCCAAGCTTTCCAACAATATTAGAGTACATACTGTTCCATGATTAATCATTTGTAAAGGAGCTGTATATTGTACAACGCAAGTACCATTATGCATCTGCAAACAAGTGATTTCATTTTCTTTATTTCTCAGCCTTTGCATAAGCTCAATATTAATTCCGTCATCTATAATTGCTATTTTCAGTTTGTTTTTTACCATAAATATATTTCACTCCTGTTTACTCATCGCTTTTGCTCAAAAGTTCAAGGGGTTCTGCCTTTAGGTTATTCTTAATGAATATCAGTGAAATAATAATAGACACAAGGATAACTACAAGACATAGGAGAATTGATGTCAAATAATTTACAGGTACACTAGTTTCAGCAACTTCTGCCATTTTATCTGAGTTATTGACCCAGTTGCTAAATTCTGTACTGTAAAGTTCAGTTTTTTTATCCATGGAATTAGACATAATAGTCCCAGTTATCTTAAATCCTATAAAACTTCCTAGAATTGCTCCTATGGATATAATCAAAATAATTCCGTAGAGCATAGATAGTGTACATTCCCTTTTATTCATTCCGAGAGAACGTTCTATAGCTGTACGCTTTTTCTGCTTTGAAATGAACAAAAATACAAAGAAAAACAGTATTGCTAGAGTTGTTGCAGCACTTACCGCTACCAAAATTACAGCTACAGTTTTCAAATTCCGCATTCCTGAAGATAATCTCTCATATCCTCCATCATAAAACTCTACTTCCAAATTGTTTATGCCTAGAGCTTTGAATTTCTCTAGGTATTCCTTTGTCATCCCATTTGGTATCTGAAATGATGTGTTGTATCCCTTAATAGGTCCGTATCCTACAATGTTGTCTTCATCACTGTTTTTCACGGATTTGGAAGGAATGACTACAGCATTTCTCCCCAGTTCATATCCTGTAGATCTTTTTTCTGGGTCAGCAGTATTGCTATAAAGTCCTATAATTTTATACTCACTGTCTTCAAATACCGGATACGCTTCTCCTTTAACATTAAGAAGTCCAAAATACAATACAGTACCACCTGCTGGAAATACCTGACTTGCTGAGTTTTCATAATCTGCATAGTACAGTTTAAGATTTATATTATCACCAACTTTTAATCCATTTAACATAGCTAATTTCTTTGGAATAATACATACTTTCTCTCCCTCTTCATACTCACTTTCTGTGATATCCCGTCCATCATAAATATATGCATTTCCCTGATTGAACTCCATTAGAAACTCTGTCTTGTTTGTTGGCATAACAGGAAAGGTATGCTTAAAGAATCTATCTATCGCTTTTCCTAGATTTTTCCATTTCTTTCCTGCCTCAGTTTCATAAAAATTATCAGTTACTTCTTCCCACTTTTCATCAGGTGTATCTTTCTTCGCAACCATTTCTCCTTTCTTATTCTTTTGAGTTGAAATAGTAAGATTGTGTGGAATAAATTCATAAGATCTTTCCATATAAGAATCTTCATGAAAATTAGGAATCTGTTCAATGTCTGTTATATATGTATTTCCTTTTTCTAATAGCCCTGGATTATGGTTAAAATGGTCGCAAAACCAAATATCAGACCCTTCTAAATCAAATGTCCCATGTAATACTCTTTTAACTTTTACTCTTACAGGCCCTGCAGGTGTACAATCTTCATAAGGTACTATTTCTACAACAGAATCAAGTTTGCTTTCTTGATGTTCTTCATCCTTGGTAGCCCTGATTTTTATATCTGGAGAGTAAGCTCCATAATAAGGTCTCTGCTCAGGGTTGATAATATAGTTTGCGCCTTCAAAATCAAGTAGTGAAATTGGAAGTATTGTGTCATAGATAGGTTTATCCCAATAGGTATACCTCTTTGTTGCAGCATCCCAACTTTGACTTACCTCCATAACATTTTCTTTTTGATCTACTATTCCTATAGTTGTAAAAACACTTTCGTATTTCCCCAAGTTCCCATTACATGTCTGCCAAAGATTTACTCCCAATGACAAAAATGTAACTGTCAGTATTATTAATATAAAAGAAACAATCGTTCTTACCTTTGTTCTTCCCATTTGCTTTAAACTATTTTTTAGCAACATATATCTCACCTTCCGCTTCATTAATGAACGAGAGTCCATTTGCGATACCGCAAATGGCTCTCGTATTTCAATCAATGCATCTTATAAATAGCTTATTTATACATATTTTGTTATTTTTATACTCCCGTTGTTCTGTGTGGATTATTTCTACTCATTTCATTTACATCATTACTACTATGTGAATCAGATGCCCTACATCCACAATTTGTTGCACAGTACCCTTTGCATGGACATCCGAAAGAATATACCGACTGGGCAGATATTTGATTTACTTTCTTGATCTTTTTCATTTTATCGCCTCCTTTGTATTAATTTGAGATGCACTGATATGAAAATCTATATAGGCATTGATTCCATAACAACTTTTACGATACCATTAACGGTATTGAACCTATATTCTCTCAGCTGCCTACCGTCAATGGTGATATTAAATATCTCTTCAATCAAAATATAAAGGTATACAAGATCTGAATAATCAAAGGAAAAAAATCCTGTTAATGCTTTATCAAAATTTTCTTCCTTGAATTCTTCATCTATATTAAAATATTTAGAAAAAATTTTTTTTAGAGATTGGACAATTTCTTTTTTATCCACAACTCTCCCCCCTATACAATTAACCCGTATGGTGCATGAAATAAACTGTCTTCTATTTCATCAACAACACGGTCCATATATTTCAGGTCAGTCAAATTGCCTAATAAAAACGGAGACTCATCAGAGATTTCTTCAATAATTTCCTGGACCTTCCAGGTCGGCATATGGACAAAAGAAAGTCTATTTTTATCCATCTCATCTGTATTATCTACTAACTTATTGCTGATATGAACTGCATCTATTTCATATCCAAACTTTGCTTGAAAACTGTCACTTATTGGTTTCCAAAATTTCTCGGAAAAAAAGCCATAAGGACAACAGGCAATGAAAAAGCTTGCTGGAATAGCCTGAGAAATCAGATATGCAGATAATCCAAAATCATACCTAACGTCTTCATCAAACTTCATCATCGGTTTAGGCAATTTGATGATGATAATACTTGGATTTTCATGTTCTTCAATATTCCTTATATACTTATTTATCCTATAGACACGGTTGCTCAATTCGCCCTTTATATCCGAAAAATCAATTGTATGAAAACCAAACAAGCCATTTGCCCTTTCCAAGCCTATTGCAGACACTCTAAGGCTCTTATCTTGACAGAGTTTAACCAAATTACAAAACACCTCGTATCCCTGAACATTTTCTGCCAACTCCCCAATAAAAACAACAGGTGCATAGGGATGATACAAAGGTTCTGAAATATCTTCGTATGAAACCCTGGGAAGTTTGTCCTCAAAAATATAATGGAAGCCGATATTTTTTTTACAGCATATCTCTTTATACCGATTCATTGTTTCTTTATCCAGCTTGAGCAAACATATGATATCCTTTCTCTGCCTGATTGCCTCTTCTATTGCCTTTACAGCATAATCATATAGAGGATCATATTTATCTTTTGATAATATAAGTACAGTATCAGATGATTTTACACTGCCATTCAAATTTGAAGTAACTGTGTATCCTAATTCGTCCCTGTTTTCAATAACAGCAATATCTTTTCCTTCCAATCCAAGCCCTGTCGGTGCAACAACTGAATCAACAACATATCCAGGTTTAAACTTTGTCAAATTCACGATAACAGGTATATCTTCCACAGAAAAGGGAACAGCACATATCGCCAATTTTTCCATACTTTTTTCACCCCTTATAATATATTTACAACAATGAATTTGTTTCTCCCGACAAATGTCTTTTTAACTCAAAGAGTAAAACCTTATTCTTTATTTTCGAAAAAGCCATCGTTTTTGATTCTTGACAATAATTTCTTTTCTTCTCAGCTGATAGCTTTCCATTTTTGTCGGCTTTCTTTCCGCAGATAACGCACTGCGTAAAAGCTCAACAATCTTTACAATCATCCTCTGTCAGCTTTCCAATATTAAGTAATGAATTGATATTGTTCATATCAAAACCTGTATCCAAAGATCCTAGATGCATACACTCTGATGTCTCATTTATCCTCTCACATGGGAAAAAATCACCTTTATAATCTATAAACAATCTCATTTTACCAGGGATACATGGCCCCCCTGGTGCAGCTATATCACCTAACACTCCATACCTAATTTTTTGCATTTCATGCTCCATATTTTCAATTTCATCAATTGCTGTTTTTCTAACTCCATCTTTCTTGAATCGTCCAACCATAGACAAAATGCCTATAAATTGGTTATAAAGGCTTCCATTTACATACTCATCCGCATAGTTTACCATTTCTCCGTCATCTTTTTCTACAATCGAATGAAGGCATCTCATTTTCTTTATATATCTGTCATTAAATAACCTGTTTATTTCTTCATAGTTGTTCTCTGGATTGATTACCATACTTATAGATACAGTTTTCGCAAACTCCGGATGTCTTTTCCACATATTCCCGATATTCTTTATTACCGTATCATAGGAGCCTTTTCTATTCACAGCAAAAACCCGATTTTGATTATGTATTGATTTCGGGCCATCCAAACTGATCATAAGATTGAATTTATTTTCAGCAAGATAGTCTATAAGATCGTCAGTTAACAATGTAGCATTAGTTGTTGTAGTAAATGTAATATTCCGTCCCTCAAATACTTTCTTTGCATAATCTACTACTCGTTTTATTAATTCTATATTTAGAAAAGGCTCTCCACCATAAAAACTGATATTAGGATGTTTTGTATCCATAGAATGCATGAAATAAAAATCTACTGCTTTTTTTGCCGTTTCAAAAGACATCATTTTTTCAGAATGACTTCTTTGACTAGGATAGCCATCTTCAGAATATACACAATATGAACATCGTAAATTACAGCTTTGTGTAACCTGCAAAGTAATACTGTCAATTTTTCGTTCCAGAAAAAGTTCCAATTCATCCGTTGCAGGATGTCTTATTTCTTTCACATGATTTGTACAAAGATATCCACAGTCCTTCAAATCATCATACTGACAAACAACTTCCTCCCCAAATTGATGGATTTCCTGCTCATCATCCTGCATTACAGCATCAATATATTTATATAATTGTTCATTTACTGCCACTATTTCATTTCTATTTGTTTCATAGAAATAAAATCCTAACGGAGTTTTGAAAGTCAGAATCAATGGCTTAGACTGTTTAACTAATTGTTCCATTAAAACTTCCTCCTCTATTTGTCAATTTCCCATCTTTCATAGTATAAACAACATCTGCCCTATCAGCTATACTCATGTCATGAGTTATGATAATCACAGCATATCCTTCATCATGGGCCAATTTTCCTAGCAATTCTACAACTATATTTCCATTTGCCGTGTCAAGGTTTCCAGTAGGTTCATCCGCAAGGAGGATTTTACCACCAACAGCTAGAGCTCGTGCTATTGCAACTCTCTGCTGCTCTCCGCCACTCATCATGAGAGGTAGTTGATTATATATCCTCTCTTCAAGTCCAACTTTGGAAATCAGCTCTTTTGCCTTTTCTCTAGCTTCCTTGGCTGAAATCCCATTAAGCTCCATAGGATAGGCTACATTTTCAAGAGCCGTTAAAAGTGGAAACAAATTAAAGGATTGATATACAACAGATGCCGTATTCCTCCTATATTTATCCCTGTCTAAGGTACTCATAGGTTTGTCCTCTAAATAGATTTCTCCCTTTGTAGGCAAATCAAGCCCTGCCAAAAGTGAAAGAAATGTAGTCTTTCCGCTCCCAGAATGGCCGACTATGGCATATACTTTCCCTGTATCAAAGGTGCATGAAACATCAGAAACCGCTTCTACTGTTTGATATTTGCTTTTATATACATAACTTACTTCCTCTGCTTTTAATATACTCAATTTAACCATACCTCCCTTTAGTCCGTTTTAGATAGTATTGTCATTACACTAAATCTACTTAGCAACAATAAGGCAACTGCTGTTCCTAACATATAGAAAATTATAAATGAAAGTAAAGTAATCCCTACAGTTTTGATATGAATATCTACAATTTGATAAGATACAAAAGCTCCTATAATACTGCCTAAAAGTACTAACACCATACTTTCTAAGAAAATAATTTTGAAGCACTTATTCTTACTCGTACCTAATGAACGCATGATTGCAAATTCCCTTTGTCTACTCTGCATCAACAGATATGATGATATAAAACCAATTGCAGCAACTATTATAAATATTAATGGTTTAAAACTTTTGAGCATGTTCAAACTTTCCGTAAGTCGTGTTGCTGACATGATGAAAGTCTCATCGTTTATTGTAAGAGCTTTCCCCACTCGTGAAAAACCCCCTTGCATATTAGTGGATGAAAATCCAATTTTCTGCATTTCATTTTTGAATTCGTTAACTTTAAGAGAATCCTTAAGGGTAAATCTTGCAGCACTTGCATAGCTCCTGACATTCGTTCCTTCATAAATACTTTCAACAAATCCAATTGGACTTATAATATATGGTGCTTCATTACGCGACTGAGTCTTACTCTTAAAACTCCCTATCACTTTCATCTTCACAGATCTTATTCTTTCAAAATCATCTATCAGTCCTCCTTCTTTATCATATTTCTGTGCATAGGCTTCAACTTCTAATTCGTCTCCCAATTTAATATTCTGCTCCCTCATGAACCTGTCCCTTACAATACACACGGCTTCCTTTCCCTTTAAAAAACTTTCATCATAACCATCAATATATGAAACATCCTTAGGCGTAAAAGATGAAAATATAGAAAAAGAATTTGTACCAACAAAACGACATAAGCAGCCAAGTGCAGATTCATCATATGTGTTTGGCATAGCAGCACATATTTCCATTGCAGTAACTTCGTCTTTTATAAGTCCTGTATCACGCATTTTGTTCAGCATCTCAAGATCAATCTGAAGCCCTACATCTTGACTGCCGTCAATATTGCATATGCTTCCTGTAATGGGAATGGTCCTTCCAAGCTTTATAAGCTGGGCTTGATTTTTCTCAATGTTTGAAATATACAATAGCAAAAATAAAACAATCATACCTGAAATCAGAATGGACAGAAAGCTTTTCTTCTTGTGCCTTAAAGCATTTTTTTGAATTGCATGAACGACAAACATAAATATCAACCACCTTTAGTCATTATTATTGTTTGAAAACTATAGAACTAGTCCAATTTCATGTCTCTGTTTTTAACGCAATAATCGCAATTTTCGCTCAATTTTAAATGAAAATTTTATATTTTTTTAATATGAAAAATTTTTATGATTGCATTAATTATTAATGGATATCTTTGAAGTGTTTTTACATTGAACATAATAAATGAAACGTAAACAAAACTATTAGATGAGAAATTTGCAGAAAATTATATGATCATTTTCCTTATTTTACCTATATATCCATTCATTACTATTTTATGATTATCTATATCCTTTGTCAATCTAATCCTCTCGACAATATATACTTTCATTCGATATATAAAAAAACCATAGTTAACTATGGTTTTTTTATTCTTCTATAGATTGTACTATTTTAACGGAAGCACTAGCTCCAATTCTACTTGCCCCTGCTTCGATCATTTTTTTCACAGTATCATAATCTCTTATGCCACCTGAAGCTTTGACTCCTAATCTATCTCCAACTGTTTTTCTCATCAATTTTACATCCTCTACTGTTGCTCCACCTGTACTAAATCCTGTAGAAGTCTTCACAAAGTCTGCTCCAGCTTCTTCTGAAATTTCACAAGCTTTTACTTTTTCCTCATCATTTAAAAGACAAGTTTCAATGATTACTTTAACTAGCGCCTTTCCTTTAGCTGCATCAACTACTGCCTTTATATCTTCCTTCACAGTATCATAGTCTTTACTTTTTAGTGCTCCTATATTTATGACCATATCTAATTCATCAGCACCATTTTCCATAGCTTCCACAGCTTCAAAAGCTTTTACTTCCTTTGGAGTGCTTCCCAAAGGAAAACCTATAACGGTAGCTACTTTAACACTACTTCCTTTTAATTCATCTTTAGCCAATTTCACATAATAAGGATTTACGCAAACTGAAAAGAATTTGTATTCCTTTGCCTCATTGCAAAGATCCACAATCATCTCAGCTGTAGCATCTGGCTTAAGTAGTGTATGATCAATCATATTTGCTATGTTTTTCATAAATTTCTAACCTCCATTATTTTATTATTTCTACGAGGTCACCATTTTTTAATCCTGCAGCATTTCCTTCTTCCATGTCCATATGCATTTCTAGTCTATGTCCTTCTCCAGAACGTATAAGTACATTGTTAAACACTAGTCCTCTAAATCCTTTGACTTTTACACTGACAATATCTCCATTTTCAACATCAAATTCTTTTGCTTCTTCTGGATGCATATGAATATGTCTAGCTGCTACAATGACCCCTTCTTTTATTTCAATCTCAGCTTTTGGTCCAACTATTTTAACTCCAGGTGTCCCTAAAATATCTCCTGAATTTTTAACCATTGGTTCTATTCCAAGAGTGAAAGCATCTGAAATTGAAACTTCTACTTGAGTATTTTTTCTAACTGGTCCCAATACTCTTACACCTTTTAAGGTTCCTTTTGGTCCAACTATGTCAACCTTTTCCTCAGCTGCAAACTGACCTGGCTGTGATAAATCTTTTTTCTTAGTTAACTCATATCCTGCTCCAAATAGTGCATCTAAATCACTTTGAGATAGATGTATGTGTTTATTAGACATGGCTGCTGGCAATTCTGTTCTCATATAAAAATTCCTCCTCATGTTTATGTAAAATGTTTTTTCTTATTGATTACCGTAATTATTATATGACTTTACAATATAAAAATCAAACCATCAGATTAAAAGTTTGTACAATTCATCAAAAAAACCAGGAAAAGATATCTTTACACATTCACCTCTTTGTATATGAGACTTGCCATCTGCATTGAGTGCTGCAATATTTAAGGCCATAGCTATTCTATGATCATTGTGGCTGTTTAAAGTTGCTGGTTTTAAAAAGGAGACCCCTTCAATAACAAGACCATCTTCAAGTTCTTCTACTTTTGCTCCCATTTTATTTAATTCAACTGCCATTGCATTTAGCCTATTGCTCTCTTTATATTTCAACTCCTCGGCATCTCTTATAGTAGTTGTTCCTTCTGCAAGAGCTGCTGCTACAGCTAAAACAGGTATTTCAT
The DNA here is from genome assembly GCF_900130025.1 of Sporanaerobacter acetigenes DSM 13106. Classification (NCBI taxonomy): domain Bacteria; kingdom Bacillati; phylum Bacillota; class Tissierellia; order Tissierellales; family Sporanaerobacteraceae; genus Sporanaerobacter; species Sporanaerobacter acetigenes. The sequence continues at coordinate 206,097 of NZ_FQXR01000003.1, forward strand.
CTATTAAAGTGATTATTCTACTTCCATTTATATTTATACCTTTTAGTTTTGAATATCTCACTCTTATATCTCCTATTGGTTCATAATTTACTATTCTTTTATTTTGAATTTCAATATCTCCACCCATTTCCTTTAAGGCTTCCAAAATACCTATCCTACTTTCGTTTATTCCTACGTCTCTAATCAAGATATCTGAACCTTTTAATGTCAAAGCTCCAACTATAAAAAATGCAGCTGATGAAATATCCCCTGGAATAAACAAATTTTGTCCTTTTAATTTAGCATTATCTTTTATACAAGTCAATTTATCTGTCTTACATATGTCAGCACCAAAACATTTTAGCATCCTTTCAGTATGATCTCTAGAAAAGCCTTTTTCTTCAATACAAGTCTGGCCGTGAGCATAAATAGAAGCTAACAATATCGCTGATTTAACTTGAGCACTGTCTATTGGCATTTTATAGTGGATTCCTTTTAATTTTTCAGATGGATAAATTTCAAGGGGAGGATATTCATCTTCCACTCCCTTAATATTCCCATTCATTTGTCTAAGAGGAGAAATAATTCTCTTCATAGGTCTACTATTTAAAGAACTGTCTCCTACAAGAATTGAAGGAAAATCTTGTCCTACAAGTATTCCACTTGTAAGTCTCATGGTCGTCCCAGAATTTCCACAATATAATATTTTCTCTGGATTTTTTAGTCCACTTTTACCGACACCTTCTACTACTACATTGTCCTTTCTTGTATCTATATGAACGCCCATTTTTCTAAAACATTCCATAGTAGCCAAGGTATCCTCTGAAACTAAAAAATTTTTTATTTCTGTTTTGCCTTCAGCAATAGAACCAAGCATTATACTTCTATGAGATATAGATTTATCTCCTGGTACTCTTATTTCTCCTTTCAACATAGCCAATCACCCTTTAAAGATTTTCTCATATTTTCTTTACTTACATTGTCAAATATATCTACCTTGTTTTTCCCTGTAGGAAGAACAAATACTATTCTTTCATCTAGGTTTTTCTTATCGTGAGACATTTTAGACAATATCTTTGTTATATCCTCATTAGAAAAATGTACTGGTACAACTAAATCTTTCAATGTTTCAATTATTTCACAGAAATATTCTTCATCTATTAAACCCATTTCTTTAGAAATAAAGCTTTCATACATCATACCCAATATAATAGCTTCTCCATGTTTATATTTGCTAAAATCATAAAGTGATTCAATTCCATGACCTATAGTATGACCAAAATTTAAAATTTTTCTAATTCCTCTATCTTTCTCATCCATGGCTACAACTTCAGTTTTTATAGATACACATTTCTCTACAACTTCTATTAAAATTTCCTCATCAAAATCATAGATACCTTGAATATTATCTCTTATATATCTAAAAAAATCATAATCCTTTATTAGTCCATATTTTAAAACTTCTGCCAATCCTGAAGTCATTTCCCTTCTATCTAAAGTTTTTAAGAAATCAATATCTATAAAAGTTTTTATAGGGAAATAAAAGGAACCTATCATATTTTTATATTTACCAAAATCTATACCTACTTTTCCTCCAATACTGCTATCTACTTGAGCTAAAAGAGTAGTCGGAATTTGAATATAGTCAACTCCCCTCAAATAAGTAGCAGCCACAAAACCCGAAATGTCTCCTACTACACCACCACCAAAACTTATGATTGTAGTAGACCTGTCATAATTATAATTTATGAGCTCCATATAAATATTTTCCACAACTTTTAGACACTTGCTTTTTTCTCCTGGCTCTAAAATATACACTCTAGTTTTAAAGGGTACTAGATAATAAAGTATCTCCTCTAAGTAATATTTGCTCACATTCTCATCAGTTATGAGAAAAATATTCTTCTTGTTTTTTTCTTTTAAAAATTGTCTTATATCTTTAAATAAAGAAACTCCAATAACATTTTCCATCTCATCACCTACTAGATAAATAATTTATATATGCTTTAAAATTTCTATCCATCTCTTCTATACTGTCACCACCAAATTTTTCTACCATTTCATTGGCTAGTACGATTCCAAGCATATGCTCACCTACTATACTTGCAGAAGGCACAGCACATACATCAGAACGTTCCACTTGAGCCAATGCTACTTTTTTAGTCAACATATCTACACTATTTAGTGGCTTTTTCAATGTTGGTATAGGTTTCATAGCACATCTGACTATGATATCTTCTCCATTTGATATTCCTCCTTCTATACCTCCAGCATTGTTAGTAATTCTATAATATCCATTGCCATCATAAAAAATTTCATCATGAACTTCCGAACCATATCTTTCACAAGATTCATATCCTAATCCTATCTCTACACTCTTAATTCCTGGTATACTCATGATTGCCTGAGCTATTTTCCCATCCAATTTTCCATTCCAACTTATATGACTTCCTAGTCCTATCGGAACTCCATTAGCTACAATCTCAATACTTCCTCCCAAAGTATCTCCAGTTTCACTTGTCTTCTGTATTTCCCCTAAAATATCACTTTCTGCTTTCTTATCTATGACTCGCACAGGAGAGGCGTCAGCATTTTTTATTTCATCCAAAAATGTTCCTGAATACAAAGTTTTCTTTGATTTAATACCTCCTATTTCTATAACATGGCTATATATCTCAATATTAAATCTTCTAAGGAAGAGTTTACAAATACTTCCTATGGCTACTCTCATAGCTGTTTCTCTAGCACTAGCTCTTTCTAATATATTTCTAATATTAGTCTGATTGTATTTAATAGCTCCTGAAAAATCTGCATGACCCGGTCTTGGTCTTGTTATTTCAGTTGATCCTCTTAACTGCCCTCTATTTGCTATAGAAAGGCCAATGGGATTTCCAGTAGTCAAACCATTGTATACTCCAGATAATATATTTACTTCATCCATTTCTATACTCATTCTTTCGCTTCTACCAAAACCCTTTTGTCTTCTTTTCAATTCATTGTTTATAAAATCTAAATCTATTTCTAGATTTGCAGGTATTCCCTCAACTATGCCTGTCAGTTGAACTCCATGGGATTCACCTGATGTCAAAAAACGAATCATATTTTCACCACCCTTATATATATTTTACCAAAAAACTTCTACCTATGAAGGTAGAAGTTTTTCATGCTTTCAATATTCTTTCCTATATTATATACCTCTTTTAATACTTCTTCTCTACTTTGAACAGGTAAATCATCCGTCTCAGAAACAAAATAATTACCTAAATATTTTACATCAATAGCTTTAAAAAATAAATCAACAGTTTTCACAGGAGCATCAAATTGATCATGTGAAAAAGTTGCTCCTCCTACAGACAAAAAAACGCCTATCCTGTCTTTATCTTTCCTATATTTCTTGTTCAATGAATATTTTAATGAAAAATATTTTTGACATCTATCTATAATTGTTTTAGACAAACTACTGACTGTATTAAAATATAGTGGAGAAGCCAATATAAATATATCACTCTCATCAAAATGTTTATAAACTATTTGCATATCATCTTTTATTGCACATTCTCCAGTCTTTTCACAATATCCACATGCAATACAAGGAGATACTTTTAAATCTTTTAAATACAATTTATCTATAATATAATCATTTTCACTCATGCCTTTTAAAAGAGTGTCCAAAATAAAATCTGTATTTTGCCCTTTTCTTGGACTCCCCATAAGGGCTATCACTTTTTTCATAAAATCCTCCTAATCATTCATTGCATATTTGGTATATCTAAGCAAGGTTGAAATAAGCATAGAATGAATTGGTATAGCTGCTAAACTACTTAGTAATCTACCAGGAAAAAGAACCAAGAAACCTTTCTTGAACATTATAGATAGCCAATAAGTATTTAATCCAAGGGAAATGACAATATATGAAATACTGACCATGAAAACTACTTTGTCAAAAGAAAAAAACTTGTTTCCACTTTCTTTTCCTCTCAAAAATATTGGCAAAAATACAAGTGCTCCAAATATTATTATGAATAATATTGAAATCAATAATGACACAGGTTTTTCATAAAGATAAAGTTTACCTTCATTTATTGATAGAAGTTTTTCTTCAAAGAAAGCTCCTATCATACCCAAAACTAAAAGAAAAATAATGACAGAATTGACAATGCTATAATCTTTTTCAATTTTATTTTTCTTAAAGAAATTTGAAATAAGCCCTGGTATAACCCCCCACAATACAGAACTCAATGTAATTCCAGGAAAATATGCTCCTTGAGGATTCACAACTACTCCTATCAAATCAGCTGCAAGTCCGCTTAAACCTCCAACCAATGGCCCAAACAATATACCACTAAGCATTAGAGGAGATTCACCAAAACTAAGCCTTATGGCTGGCAGTCCTCCTAAGGGAACCATAAAATAAAGAAATCTAGTGAATACTACACTTAAAGCTGTCAAAAAACTAGCCATTACCAATTTTCTTGTAGTTATATTTTTTCTTGCTCTATCCACGACTACACCTCCCTTCTTTTTAGTGATAGACATACTATCACACTAAAGAAAAGGAAGCTCTTTAATGGACAGCGGACGCAATAGAGAACCGCAGAAAATATCTTTCGTTTAAGGGCTACTTCCCATCCCTTAACACTTAACGCTCTCTATCTACTCTGTCTATTCTCATATGAATTATACATGAAAAATCCTGTTTTGTAAATTACAATCAATATATATACTTTTTAATTATCATTTCATAAATTACCCCATAAAATATTGAAATCAGTCCAAAAGCCAAAGAAAAAATTGCCATAATCCTGTAGTATAAGCCGAAAGACGTAGTTTTAGATAAAATATATAAAGTCATACTTAAAAATAAATACCTAAATACTTTTTCGCTGCTAAAAATATGAGTTTTGACATTCATAAACTTGTTTTTATCCTCTTCATATTTACTTATAATTATCTCTTCTATCTCATCTTTTGATGGATACATATCTACTTCTTTTAAAATAGAAAGTAATTTCTTAAAATCAATAAACTTTATATTTTTATATTCCTCCTTTAGCCCTTCAACAAAATAAGAACTAGTAATACAAATTCCTTCTTCCACCCCCATCATTGACATATGATACCTAAGACTTTTAATGTCCCTTGTTGTAACCCTTTCATCTTGTGCAATTCTTATACACTTGACAGCATATATTTTGTCATGTATCTGCCCTATCAAATCAATATCATTTTCATATTCAATAAAAGATACATTGTAATACTTCTCCAGTGCTTTTTTTACATACAAGACAAATTCATAATTGGTAAAAGTATTTATTTCTTTCATTATTTTCTTTTTGCTAAGGTCATTATTTATATCGAATATTTTTTTCGTGAATTTTTGCATTTTAAAAAAGTAACTTATATATAAAATAAAAATAAACATTGATATTGAAATGATTATAGAAAAAACAATATTATTAGTTTGTATAAACAAATAAATAAGCAATACAATGGAAAATATGAATTCAATCAAAACACTGTCAAGTACAACGGCATTATATCCTTTTCCACCTTTCATTTTTTTCAAATAATAATTTTTGATTTTTTTATCCCTATTCAATTTTTTTATATAACTACTTATTTTATCTAATAAGTCATCATTCAATTTTATTATTCATCCTCACTTTCAATGAATTTATAACTATTAGCATTATTGACATGAAAGTTATAAATAATAACCCTATATTCCTTGCAATACTAATAAAAAATTCTTCAGGAAAAATTCTAATCATAATATCTGTACTTGGATCTAAAAGCCATAAATCATTGTTAAATAACATCAAATGAAAATAGGTAAAATACTTATCAAAATCTAAAATTAAAAATAAAAATAGAATCCCTATACCTAAAAAAGAACTACAAATAGAATAATTTAAAGTCTTTATAAATACATTAAAATCTACTAAATATAAATAAGTGAAACTTGTCAAAAATATAGTTATTGAAATATCTCTAATTAAAAATCCCTTATTAAATAATAGTTTCACATCTTTTATATGAGCTAATTCTCTTTCATTGAAATAAATTCTTAAATATTCTTCGTCTTTATGTCCTCTAAAATAATCAAATAATTCATTGGTCAATTTCATCAATTCACTTATTTCTAAATCTGTACTACTAGGAATGTTGTATTGTAAATATTTGGTTTCGTAATATTTTTTATTGAATGCAAAAAAATTTATACATATAAAAAAAATGGATATAGGTAAAAATATTCCTAACATTATTGAGAATCCTTTTTTCATACATGCCTCCTAATAATAAGTTATAAATAATAAGACCCGAAAAATCGGGTCTAAGACATGGCCTGTTCTAATTTGTCTAAGTATTTTATGGGAAACATTCTGAGTAGATCCTTATATTGTTCTACAGTAAGCCCCTGAACAGTTGTATATATTTCAATCTTCTCATCTACGCTAGCATTTTTGAACCTTTCTTTTATTTCCTCAAAATTAGTCACATTTTCCATTTCAACACTCCTCTGCAAATATATTTATATGTTTTTAGTATGTTTAGTAAAGCGTTTTTTATTCAATAAAAAAAGAACCAACTTTAATTCTAAAGTTAGTCTTTTTTAACAAAAATATTTAAGATTATTCAATTTCTAAATCATCAGGAATATCCCAATTGTGGTAAACTTCTTGGACATCATCGTTATCTTCAAGGATATCTATGAGTTTCACCATGTTTTTTATGTCTTTTTCTTCTGTCAAACTAATTGTGTTTTGTGGTATTTGTGAAATTTCAGCTGTCACAAAATTGAATCCTTTTTCTTTTAGTGCATCCCTTATACCATTGAAATCTTCTGGTGAAGTAATGATCTCATATCCATTTTCATCGCTTGTAAAATCCTCAGCTCCTAGTTCTATGGCTTCCATCATAAATTCTTCTTCGTCTATACTATCATCTCTTTCAATAGCAAGTACACCTTTTCTGTCAAACATAAATGAAACACAGCCAGTTTGACCTAAATTTCCACCAAATTTATCAAAGGCATGTCTTACATCTGAAGCAGTTCTATTTCTGTTGTCAGTTAAACAAGATACTAGCACTGCTATGCCTGCAGGACCATATCCTTCATATACAATTTCTTCAAAATTGTTTGCATCTAAATCTCCAGCAGCTTTCTTTATGGCTCTTTCTATATTGTCATTTGGTAGATTTTCTGCTTTTGCTTTTTCAATAGCAGCTTTGAGTGCAGTATTATATTCTGGATCAGTTCCACCTTCTCTCACAGCCACCATTATATACCTTGTTAGTTTAGTAAACACTTTTCCTCTTCTAGCATCTTCTTTACCTTTTTTATGTTTTATATTTGACCATTTAGAATGTCCTGACATAGTCGTTTCTACCTCCTTAAATTACTAGCATAAATATTTTAACATATACTTCAATTTATTTCATCTAAAATTTGAAAATTGGAGGATATTTTCTCTTATGCTCACTTCTTTTATTTAGTCTCTCAATTTTTTCTTTTAATTCATCTTCTGCACGACCAGTCTTTATATAATTATCCAACACATCATATCCAAATCCCATTTCCCTTTCATCTGTCTGGTCTTCCCAAAGTCCTGCTGTAGGTGCCTTTGTGATGATTATTTCTGGAATGTTTAAAAATTTAGCCATTTCCCTCACTTCGCTTTTCACAAATGAAGCAATGGGAAGTATATCCACTCCACTATCTCCATGCTTTGTAAAATAGCCCACAGTCAATTCACTTTTATTACTTGGACCTACTACTAAATAATTATTTAATTGAGCAAAATAATATAGAGTAGTCATCCTAAGTCTTGGTTTTACATTAGCTTTTGCCAATTTATTTTCTCCACTGTCAATTAAAGTTTTCATAAAAACATCATAAGTATCTGTCAAATCAACTTTAATAGTCTTTAAACTTAAACTTTCAGCTACTAGTATGCCATGTTTTTCGTCTATTGGATTGCTATGGCAAGGCATGATGATTCCTAAACTATCTTCTGGAAATGCCCTTTTAGAAAGACCAGCTACTACTGCTGAATCTATTCCACCACTTAATCCAAATACAACACCCTTGCTTCCTGACTCCTCTACTCTTTCTTTTATCCATTTAACTATTTCATCACATATTTTTTCAACATTTTCCATGTATTTTCCTCCCCATATCATTCATAAATACCTGTGCTTAAATATCTTTCCCCAGTATCTGGAGCTATAGCTACAATTTTTTTACCTTTCCCCATTTTTTTAGCCCACTTTAAAGCAGCAAAAGCTGCTGCACCAGAAGAAATTCCTACTAGCAATCCTTCTTTTTTAGCTAGCATAATTGTAGTATTTATCGCATCTTCATCTGAAACAGTTTCTACCTCATCTAATATTTCAACATCTAATATTTCAGGTATGAAATTTGCCCCTATTCCTTGAATTTTATGAGGCCCTGGCTTGCCACCAGAAATAATTGGTGAAGACTTTGGTTCTATACCTATTATTTTTGCATCTGGTATTTCATTTTTTAAAACTTTTCCTATACCTGTAATAGTACCACCTGTTCCTATGCCTGCAACAAAAGCATCTATGGAACCATCCATTTGATTTATTATTTCCAATGCAGTAGTCTTTTCATGTGCCTTTGGATTGTCTTTGTTCTTAAATTGATAAGGCATGAAGTAGTTCTCATTTTCTCTAACCAATTCTTCTGCTTTTTCTACTGCACCACTCATTCCACTAGCACCTGGCGTCAAAAATACTTCTGCACCATAGGCCTTTAACAAATTTCTTCTCTCTATACTCATAGTTTCTGGCATAACCAATATTACTTGGTATCCTTTAGAAGCTCCAACCATTGCAAGACCTATCCCAGTATTTCCACTAGTGGGTTCCACGATTACAGAACCACTTTTTAATTTTCCACATTTTTCTGCTTCTTCTATCATATATAGCGCTGGTCTATCCTTCACGCTACCTCCTGGATTAAAATATTCCAATTTTAAATATACATCTGCCCAATTTTCTTCTGTCATGTGAGAAATTTTCAACATAGGAGTATTTCCAATGAGCTCTATAATATTGTTTACAACTTTCATTTTTTACCTCCAGAATTTTTATTTGAATATTTTGAATAAGGTCAATTTATTTAGGCAAGATTAAATATAATACATAACTTTTATAATATTATATCATAAAGTTTCTAAAAGGAGAAAATATGAAAAAAAACAATCTTAAAATAATAAGCATAGGCCTTATAACTGGACTTATAAATGGACTTTTTGGTTCCGGGGGTGGTACTATTATAGTTCCCACAATGATATTTTTATTAGGAATAGATGATCATAAAGCTCATGCAACAGCTATAGCTGTAATACTTCCTTTAACTATCATAAGTACTATAATATATTATAGGCAAAACATTATAAAATATGATGTGGCATTTACAGTAGCTATAGGTGGAATTGCAGGGAGTTTTATAGGTTCTAACTTACTCAACAAAGTTCCTACCAATATTTTAAGAAAAATTTTTGGTTCATTTATGATATTTGCAGCAATAAGGTTGTTGATGAAATGAAACTACTCATCATTGGCTTTTTATCCGGAATAATCAGTGGAATGGGAATTGGTGGCGGAACTATACTTATACCTTCCTTACTGCTTTTTACAACACTATCACAAAAAGAAGCCCAAGGCATAAATTTAATTGTATTTATCCCTATAGCACTTGTAGCTCTAATCACTCATTTGAAAAACAAAAATATAGAATTAAAGCTAGCAATTAATCTCATCATGGGCGGCATTGTAGGAGCATTTATCGGCTCAACATTAGCTACCAATATAAATTCATATACACTTAAAAAGTTATTCAGTGTATTTCTATTAATCATAGGAATATATGAATTTTTCAGTCAAAAAAAATAGGCTATAAAAGCCCATTTTTTTGACTAATCTATTTTTACTCCATTTTTTAAAGAAAGATATTCTTCTCCAATATCATCAACTATAACTGTACCATTGGTTAAATCCGCCATAATTCCTATAAACGAATTGTAATCATCATAATCTGCATAGACAAACAAATTTACTGCGTCATCATAAATAGTATTTATTGTTATGATTCCATTAGTTTTTAGATAATTTTCAACCTTTCCATATAGAGTATAGTCTAACCTTATTTTAACCTTCCTAAAAAGTACTTTTTCTATAATATTTCCTGCTTCCAATCCAATTTTTGCTCCTTTTGTATAAGCCCTTATAAGCCCACCTGTTCCCAATTTTATTCCACCAAAATATCTAGTGACTACTACCACTACATTTCTCAAATCCTCTTTCTTTATGACTTCCAATGCAGGAATACCAGCTGTACCACTAGGCTCTCCATCATCACTATATCTTTGAATATTGTTGTCATCTCCTACTACATAGGCATATACATTATGGGTTGCGTCTTTATGTAAAGATTTTATTTCTTCGATAAAAGCTAAAGCCTCTCCTTCATTTTCAATAGGTTTAGCATATCCAATAAATCTAGACTTATTTATAATTATTTCATCTTTTCCTATATTATGAATAGTTTTATATCGTATGTTCATTTAAATCCCCTTTCATGTTTAAGCTAAATATATTATACTATAAATGAACAATTTCAGTAGGGGGATAATTTGAAATTCAAATCATGCCTCTATTTTTATTCCTATGATTAATTATTGTGCCAACAATATGGAATTGATTTATAAATCGCATTAGTCATAGGCACACCTTTATTTGTATTGGAAAGTGTGCAATAATACGTAAAATCTCCTCCACCAGTTTCTACTTCATAGCGTCCGTTAGTATGTCTTGCATATACCCTTGGAAAAGAAGTATCATATTTGTAATCATATAAAACAACAGAAAATGGTTGATCAGCCCATGCTATAAAATCCCCACTAGGAAATGCATATTTAGTGTAGGTAAAATTAACAGTTCCACTCCAATCGGAAGTATATTCTTCCCATTTGATTTCTGTAGGTTTGCTAGGTGCACTTGGAATTATAACTTCAAAATTATCTTTTACTTCTTCAGTATCTACCGTTCCAGTATAGACATTTACAAATTGTCCTGTTTGTTTATTTCTTAATATATATTTTATCCGTTCTTCTTTCTTGGTATCTAATTCCTCATCTTCATAAACTATTCCATTATAAACTTCTATTGTATGTCCCATATCATTTGTCAATGTATATAGTGCTTCTTTTGGCTGATTTTCTGGACTTTCTTTATTTGGTATATTGGTTGCACTAGCAGCGGTGATGGTTGTAAGTATCAAAGCTAATACCATCAATAATATTTTTTTACCTCTCATAGAAAACTTCCTCCTTTCCATAATTATAGTGTCAAATACAAATATATATTTAGACACCTACGCCTTAATTTTTAGACATTCTTTCACTAGTATTATACCTATAATTTCTTTGGTTTTGCCCTAATATATATTATAATTTTCACCTCCAGCCATGTCCTACTTATATTAATAGCATAAAGCTTATTAATATTTAGTAAAACTAATAGATTATATAATGAGAATATACATAAGAGTTTTCTAAAATATTATTCCTAGGGCCTTCAATTTTCACCAATGATTTCATCCATATTTAGTTCCACTTGTCTTAGAAAAAGTCAATGTAAATAATTTTGTACCTCTAGTATCATGTGTTTAAAACCCCAAAAAATAGAAGGGCAGATATCTGCCCTAAACATAAACTTCTTCCATTTTCTCGAATTCTTTAAAGACTAAATACTTTTTAAAAGAAAGATTTACAAGAGATTTATCTTGACTATAGGTTATTCTTTCCATTGCTTCTTTTATACTAAAAAATCCCCCATCCAAAAATCCTTCATCTTCATTCACTTCATATTTTTTGCTAGGAGCCTCCATGATGTACCATGTAATCACATTGCATACTGGCTGTTTTCTCGATAAAGAATAAAATTCGTAACTAGTCTCGCCTGCAGTAGATACAATTTTCGCATCTATCCCTGCTTCAAACTTGATACGGTTTAAAGCAGTATCCGTAGGTAGAGAATTGTTACGAATTTTACCTTTTGGCAAAACCCATTCGCCTTTTCCATTTTTTAAGATAAATACCTTATCATTGTGGAAAACTATCCCGCCAGCACAGCTTCTCACTATCATTGGCAATCAGCCTCCTTTTTCTTATTATTATAATCATACCCCAAAATAGAAAGAATTGCAATATTTTTCTGAAAATTATTCTTCTAATAATATCTTATGTAATAAATACGTTTTTAATCATATTTATATATTATTTTTTATCTCGTTTATAGTATCTAAAGCACTCCTTCTCACATACTCCTTCTCATCATTTAATACTATTTTTTTAAGTAACTCTATAGTTTTATTATCTCCAATTGAAGCCAGTGCCTTTATAGCATATTGCCTAACTTGAGAATTTTCATCTTTTAACTTTTCCTCTAGCAAAGATTTTGTCTCTTTTTTATTTATCTTTCCTAATGCTGAACAAGAAAGCCTTCTATAGTTGACATTTTTGCTATTTAACTCCATCTTCAAAAAAGGAATCAAGCTTTCATCTTTTAATTCTCCTATTAACCATATGAGTATAATTCTATCTTCTGGATTTTTAAACTTTATATACCTTTTATATATATCTTTGGAAAGAAATTCTTTTTCTTTATCGGTCATACTATTCAAATAACATAATCTCTCTTTCTTAGGCAAACTTATTATTTTTATCAGTTCATCTTCTTTTTCTTCTTTTTTATTTTGTTTGTTTGCCTGCTCTATCTTACATCTAATAATATCCTTCTCTACTTCTCCCTTTGACATTCTTCTGATAATAGCTATAGTTTCTAATGACTTTCCTTCTTTGTACAAAAAATAGCTTATATAATGATCGTCTACATTAGATATGTTTTTCCAAAAATCTTCATGCATAATATCACCTATTCCAATGTATAATCAGAATACTTAGTAAAATCTATACTATTTAAGCTAACAATAACTTCTGTTCCTTCTTCTTTATGTGAAATTTTTTCTACATTGTAATTGTCAAGAATATAAGATAATATATTTTGCTTATCATAAGGAATTAGCATAGTCACTTTTCTATATTCAAAAGGCAAATTTTCTTCAATCATTTTAAGCAAGGTATCCATATTTTGCCCTTCCCTAGCAGATATAAATACTTTTTTATCTACAAATTTACTATCATACACTAATTTATCTATTTCCGCTATATCGATCTTGTTAAAGACAGTGACAATTGGTTTATCTAAAACATCTAAATCCTTTAAAATGTCATAGGTAGTTTTTATTTGAATATCTAAATCACTATTTGAAGCATCTACTATATGAAGAAGCAAGTCTGCATATTTAACTTCCTCTAATGTTCCCTTAAAGGCTTCAATTAAATGAGTAGGCAATTTACTCACAAATCCAACTGTATCTGTTATAAGAAAATCTTGTCCATTTAATAATTTTCCTCTGCGTAGAGTAGTATCTAGAGTAGCAAAAAGCATATCATAGACAAATACTTCTTTTCCTTCATCAAAATCTTCACTATACTCTAGTATTTTATTCATAAGAGTAGATTTTCCTGCATTTGTATATCCAACCAATGCTACAACAGGCAAATTTGAATCTATTCTTTTTTTTCTCTTGACTTCTCTTACCTTTTCAATTTCATCTAGTTGTTTTTCAATATTCCCAATCTCTCTTAATATATGACGTCTATCAGTTTCCAATTTCATCTCACCAGGGCCCCTAGTACCTATTCCTCCACCTTCTCTTGACAAATAATCTCTAAGCCCTATGAGCCTTGGAAGCCTATACTTAAGCTGAGCAAGTTCCACTTGAAGTTTTCCTTCTTTCGAAGTAGCTCTTTTTGCAAAAATATCCAATATCAAATTAGTTCTATCGATTATTTTCTTTTCAATGATATTTTCTAAGTTCCTAATTTGAGCAGGAGAAAGTTCATCATTAAATACAACAGTATCTATATCTAATTCATAGCAATAATTTTTTATTTCTTCTGCCTTACCCTTACCTATGTAAAAAGTTGCATCTATTCTGTCTTTCTTTTGAATAATTCTTTCAATAACTTCACCATTAGCTGCCTTTACAAGTTCCTCCAACTCATCCATGGAATTATCTATATCATACTTAGCATTTTTCAAATCCACACCTACAACAAGCACTCTTTCAAGTTTATCTTGTGTAAAATCCACAATATCACCATCCATTTTTATATTAGATTATATACTATTATATTACATTTAAACATTTTTTTCTAATATTATCTAACAATATTTAGTATATCATCTTTAGGTACATTTACATATTGATTTGGTACATCTCCTATGATTATGGTTTCAGCAATGGGAATATTGGAAGTAACTTTTATATTTTCTGATACCAGTGGAACTATAATTTTTATTTCAGCCACAACTATCAAGTAAATCCTATGCCTAGTTTGATTTATTCCTGACTCCTGAAATTCAGTGGCAAAATCTACAGATACCGCACCCTGTGGTACTATTTGAAGTTTTATACTGGGAAGCTTCACTATTTGAATGTCAAAAGCATTATTTAAGGGAATTTTTATGTCTGATTTTGAAATATTTTTAAGTTGATTTTGTACTTCTACAGCTACTTCCGATGCTATGCTATTCATAAGTATTGTATTAGCTTGCATAAGAGTCACTTTCCCTTTTGTATCATATTTTACATAGATAAGATCTGTATAATCTATCCTATCATCAAGTTTTAGAGATACTGCATCATTTATTGCTTGAGTGGCAACTGCCTTAGCCCTTATTTCAGAAACAGCAATCAAAGTAGCCTTTATATTGTTATTTATATAGATGAACATGTATACTATAATCACAACTGGCAAAACTATCCATAAAATAAATCTTTTATTTTTGTTTTTATATTTCAAAAAAAGTCCCCCCTATATATAATATATGCAGCGAAAGTTAATAGTGTGTATTTTTTAATTTTATATTATAATAATATTGAAACTACTCTATGAGTTAACAAGGCTTTTTTTATGTGGTATAATTAAACTATTATTTTACCTATCTCTCATTTAAGGAGGTATATTGATGTCTGAAGATAATACTAGAAAGCAAGAAAGTGAAAAAAAGAAAAAGAAAAAGAAGAAAAAAAATGGACTTAAAATCTTTTTATTGATATTGTTGATGATTCTTGTAGTTGGAATTGGTGCAGTAACTGGTATGGTCATAGCCATTGCAAAAGATGCCCCACAAATAGATCCAACTAATATTGGTTCATTGCTTAGTCAAACTTCATTTATATTAGATGAAAATGGCAATACAATAGAAAAAGTTCAAACAGAAGAATATAGAACTATTGTCAGCTTAGAAAAAATGCCACCTCATTTACAAAATGCTTTCATATCAATAGAGGATGAAAGATTTAGAAAACATATTGGAGTAGACCCAAAGGGCATAATGAGTGCCGTGTTTGATAATATAAAAGCCGGTGCAACTGTCAGAGGTGCTAGTACTATAACACAACAATTAGCAAGAAACTTATATTTAAACAATGACAAAAAATTAGATAGAAAAATAAAAGAAGCCTATCTTGCTATGCAAATGGAAAAAGCTTTGACTAAAGATCAAATATTAGAGGCCTATTTAAATAGGATAGATTTAGGTCAAGGTGCCTTTGGGGTTCAAGAGGCAGCTCAAACATACTTTTCAAAAAATGTAGATGAACTAACCATTGCAGAAAGCGCTCTTTTGGCTGGAATAGTAAAGAGTCCTTCGAAGTATTCACCATATTTTACAGTTAGACCTGAAGATTTTAATGGTGATACACAAGAAGAAATTGGGCAAGTAGATAAATTTGGAGAAAAATTCATTGTCATAAGTAATAGCAATGCTATTAAAAGACAGCATGTAGTTTTAGGCAAAATGAAAGAACTTGGATATATTACTGATAAAGAATATAACGAAGCAATAAACGAAGATATTAAAACAATTCTAAAACCTGGACAAAAGAAAATAAATGGTATATCTTCTTATTTCACAGACTATGTAAAAGTACAAGCAATAGAAGCAATGATGGGAAAATTGGGATATACTAGAGAACAAGCTGAAAAAGAATTGTACACAGGTGGACTCAAAATCTATTCCACTATGGATGTAAACATGCAACACAAGATAGAAGATATCTATACGAATTTTACTGAAATATTATTTGGAAATCCCCAAAAATTGAAAGGTCCAGTTCTTATTGACTGGTCTTTGGACAAGAACAAAAATATAGTAGATGAAAGAAAAAAAATCATATACTATAGACAAGAAAATCTATTTGATGAAAATTTCAATCTTGTAATAGAAAAGGGAACTTTTGAAATTCGAGATGGAAATATAGCTATAAACAATAAAAAAATTACTCCATATAAAAATAATATAGATATTGGGGATTATTATGCTATTGATGATAAGAAAAATTTAGTTACTCATTCTGTAGGCAGTTTAACTTTGCCTGAAGATGGATTTAGAATGGAAGAAAACGGTGAAGTATTAATACTAAATACTTTTTTATCACAAAAAGAAGATTTTCATAGAATTGATGAAAATGGCAATCTGATTATTAATTCAAATTATTTCTATAGGAGTAAAGATGGAATTGTGCAACCACAATCCGCAACTGTAATTATGGACTATAGAACCGGAGCAATAAAAGCCTTGGTAGGTGGAAGAGATATAAAAGGAAACAAACTTTTAAATAGAGCTACTTCCTCTCAAAGGCAACCAGGTTCATCTATAAAACCAATTGCTGTATATCTTCCAGCTCTTGATAATGGATTTACTGCAGCTTCAATCATAGATGATATTCCACACTACAACGAAAATGGAGAATTATGGCCAAAAAACTGGTACAGTGGCTATAGAGGTCTTACTACTTTAAGGAATAGCGTAGAACAATCTATAAATGTAAATTCAGTAAAAGTACTAGAATCCATAGGAATAAATACTTCTTTAGAATATTTAAAGCGCCTTGGGATAATTAATGAGGAACATCCCGAAAAAGACAATTTTATATCAAGAGCTGAAAATAAAGCAAATAATGATGAAAATTTAGCTGCACTAGGCCTTGGTGGTATGACTAAAGGATTAACGCCACTAGAAATGACAGCAGCTTATGGTGCAATTGCAAATAGTGGAACTTACACAGAACCTATAACTTTTACAAAAATATTAGATAAAGATGGCAATGTCCTTATTGAAAACAACCCTAAACAAAATATGGTGGTATCACCAGAAATAGCTTATATAATGTCTGATATTTTAAGAACTACAGTAGCTAACGGAATTGCTGGAAGAGCGCAGATTCCCAAAATGCCTACAGCAGGTAAAACTGGCACTACTCAAGAAAATGCAGATGCATGGTTTGTAGGATTCACTCCATATTATGTATCTGCTGTATGGATAGGAAATGACTCACCTACGATAAAGTTAACAAAAGGAAGTGCCATGGCCGCTGAACTTTGGAAAAATATAATGATAAAAGTCCATGAAAATCTAGAGCCCCAAAATTTTGAAATGCCACCAAATATAGTAAAAGTAAGTATATGTAGTCAATCTGGAAAATTACCTTCAGAAATATGTAGCAGAGATCCTAGAGGAAATACAATTATAAGTGAAATCTTTGCCAAAGGTACTGAACCTAGAGAACATTGCAATACTCATGTAGTACTAGATATTGACACAACTACAGGAAAAATCGCAAATGAATACTGTCCTAAAGAGCTTATTCAAAGTAAAGTATTCATAAAGAGAGAACCACCATACAATCCTGCAGATCACAATGGCATTATGCCAAAAGATTATCAATACACTGCGCCATGGGAAATTTGTCCTGTACACAATCAAGAAAATGCTATAGATGAATGGATAGATGAGCAATTCAATGAAGAAAACAATGGTGAAGAAGAACCACCCATTGAAGAAAATCCAGAAAACGATGTGGAAAATCCAAACAATGGAAATGGAAACAATCAAAATGACCAAACTCCAGGAAATAACGGAAATGATAATGGAAATGGAAACTAAGGAAGATATTCTTCCTTAGTTTTTTGTTTTTGGGTTAGATACCACAGCCATTATATATCCAAAAATAATAGCTGCCGCTATTCCGCCTGCTGTAGCTTCCAATCCTCCTGTAAAAGCTCCTATAAGCCCACTTTTATCAACCCCTTTAAATACTCCCTTACACAAAGCATACCCAAATCCTGTGAGAGGTACAGACGCCCCTGCACCTGCAAAATTAATCAGTGGTTCATAAATTCCAACAGCAGTGAGAATTACTCCTGATGTGACATATATGACTAAAATATGAGCTGGAGTCAATTTTGTCGTATCCATAATGATTTGAGCTACAACACAAATAAGTCCTCCAACTATAAAAGCTCTCAAATACTCCATATTTCTACCTCCTATTATTTTTCATTGGAAATAGTAACTGCATGGGCTATCCCTGGTATAGATTCACCTTGCTGTGTCATAGTTGGTGAATGTAAAGCCCCTGTAGAAATGAGCAACACTTTATTTAAATTTCCATTCAACATTTCATTGTATATATAGCCATTGAATACAACGGCGGAACACCCGCAACCACTTCCACCAGCATGGGTATCCTGCTTTTTGCTATCAAATATTTTTATTCCACAGTCAGTATATACTTTGGAAATATCATATCCCTGCTCTTTCATAAAATCTACGACTATATCTTTTCCTACATGCCCTAAATCTCCCGTGATGATTAAATCATAGTCATCTGGTGTATGGCCTGTATCCTTAAAATGAATAGAAATAGTATCTATCGCTGCTGGTGCCATAGCTGCCCCCATATTGTTTACATCTTTTATTCCCGGATCTATAATCTTTCCAGTAGTAATATATGTAATATAAGGGCCACCACCTTCTGAAGACAAAATAGAAGCTCCAGCACCTGTAACTGTCCATTGAGCTGAAAACGGTCTTTGAGTTCCAAATTCTAAAGGATATCTATATTGTCTTTCAGCTGTACTAAAATGACTGGAAGTAGCACAAGCTACCTTGTCAGCAAAACCACCGTCTATAATCATAGCCCCTAAGCTCAAAGATTCAGACATTGTAGAACAAGCCCCATATAATCCAAAATAGGGAACACCCAATTGCCTAGCACAATAAGAAGATGTTGTGATTTGATTTAGCAAATCACCAGAAAAAAGGTATTCTATATCTTGCTCTGACAAATTGCCTTTTGAAATAGCAAGTTTGACGGCCTCTTCTTGCATTTTACTTTCACATTTTTCCCAAGATTCTTGTCCCCATTTATCATCTTCTAAAATTAAATCAAAATAATTTTTCAGTGGTCCTTCACCTTCTTTGGGACCTACTATAGTGGCTGTGCTGACAATAGAAGGAGGATTCTCAAATTTAATAGTTTGTTCTCCTATTTTTTTTAGTGCCATATTACTTACCTCCTCCCAACAAAAGATAGATAATTCCAACCATTATAGAACTTCCCACACCATAAACAAGCACTGGTCCTGCTATAGTGAACATCTTTGCTGCAACTCCAAATACATATCCTTCTCTTTTAAATTCCATTGCAGGAGATACTATGGAATTGGCAAACCCTGTTATAGGTACAGCAGCTCCAGCTCCTCCTACCTTTGATATCTTATCATAAATCCCTATACCTGTTAAAAATGAACCTAAAAAAACTAAAAGTACAGATGTTCCAGCTGCAACTTCATTTTCATCCAAGCCTCTCCCTATAAGCCAATTTTTAATTACTTGACCTAATATACATATAAGCCCACCTACTACAAAAGCCCAAAATATATTTTTAAAATAAGTAGGTCTTGGTACTTTTCTTTCTGCATATTCTTGATAATCCTTTTTATTTAATTTATCCATATTTTACTCCTTTCTATATCATTTTATAAGTATTAGCCAATGTGCAAGGGAACCTACCACTTTTCCCATGACTATTGCCAATATCAAATAAGTAACATAATCTCTTAAATCTAATTTTCTAGCTACTACAGGAACTACATTCAACACTTCTGCCAGTGCGGATGCAAATAATCCAACAAATATACCAAAAAACAATCCAAAGAACACTGACATATATTTATTTAATTTAAAAGAAATGTTTAATGAAAAAATTAAACTAAACAAAAACATTCCCAACGTAAACATTCTCTGATACAATACCACATGTTTGTCAGTATCTGAAATTTGTGCAAGTCTAGGTATAATACCAAGCAATGTAATAAAAGCTGCTGCTGCATTTCCTACAACAATGCCCCCTGATACAGAAAGAACTATAAGGAAAAACTTTTTTAGCATTTTCCTACCACCTTCTAAAGAGGATTATTTGTATCTTTAATCTTTTGTATGATAAACTCATCTACGTTTTTATTGTACAAGTCCATTTCCACTTCCAGTGGTCCTGGTTCTTTTCTTCTAGTTCTATTGCTAAAATTGGAGCTAAAAAATGCTGTCATTCCTATTCCTATTCCTATAGAATAAGGAATGAGCATTATGAGGGGATTGTGCTTTCCTTCACCAGTCACAATAAAATATAATTTTTCCATAGAACCTTTCATATTTACATCTTCATGAAAGTTTACTATCGCCAATCCTGCACCTAAAAATAATGCTATACATACAAATAACATCTTCAGTATTTTAAAAAAATTGCTTTTTTTCTTTGAAGATTTTACTTCAATAAGTATTTCTTCTTTACCCACCATATTTACTTCAACATCATCTCTCTCATTTTCAATTTTATTGATAATATCTATGGCAGAAACAAAATCCGAAATTTCTTCTTCTTTTGCTTTATATATTTTTAGATTTTCAAGATATTTTTGAACATTAGAATTCTTGCAATAGATTTCAGCTACATCTGTTAGCAATACATTACTATTGGGTTCAGCAGAATACCTAGATTCTAATTTTATGTATATTTGATCTTTATCCATGTCTTTCACTCCCTAAATTATATATGTAATTTTACTTACGAATTTTGCTTTTTTAGGAACATATTTGTTAGAATTGTTAGTTCTATAAAATATTAAACCAATTGAAAAAGATAATACTAAAACTAAAACTATAATTATTTTTTTAGTTGCAAATTTTTTCACCCTATCACTCCAATTTAAAAATTCTAATTTTAGTATTTGCACTTATTTAATTTTCATTCAAAAAAAAAGGCATGTATTCATGCCTTAACTAACATATTTCTTATATCTTCCAATATTCTTTTTTCTATTCTAGACACTTGAACTTGAGATATTCCCAGCATTTCTGCCACTTCAACTTGAGTTTTATCCCTAAAATATCTCATGACTATCACTTGTCTATCTCTAGGTTTCAACTGATTTAAGAGTTCCTTTAAAAGTATACTATCAATAACATCTATCTCGTCTTCTTTATTGCTTAACTTATCTATAAGATACAATGGAGAACCATCACTTTGATTAATAACATCGTACAGATAGTCTGGCTGATAACTTGAATCTAATGCTACAACTATTTCTTCTTTATCTACATCAACTTCATCAGCTATCTCTTGTATTGTAGGTTCCCTACCCAATTCTTTAGTTAATTTTTCCTTAGCATATTTAGCTTTAGTAGCCGTTTGCTTTAGAGATCTACTAACTTTTATCATTCCATCATCTCTCAGAAATCTTTTTATCTCACCCATAATCATGGGAACAGCATAGGTTGAAAATCTAACATCATAGCTTGAATCAAATTTGTCAATAGCTTTCAACAACCCAATGCACCCTATTTGAAATAAATCTTCAATATCATAACCCCTGTTGGCAAACCCTCTCAAAACACTTTTTACAAGGCCTAGATTGCTACAAACCAATTTTTCTTTTGCTTCCTCATCTCCCTGTTGAGCCAATTTAATCAATTTCATGGTCTCTTCGTGACTCAAAAGATTGCTTTCATAAGATTCTCTATTCTCCATATTATCTACTCCTTATTGGAAAGGCTTTGGAACTTTTTCCTCATTTTGACCACTGTTCCTTCTCCTATATGGCTAGCAACTTCTAATTTATCCATAAAAGTTTCCATGACAGTAAATCCCATACCTGATCTCTCCAATTCAGGCTTTGACGTATAAAAAGGCTCCATAGCTTTTTCTAAGTCCTCTATACCCTTCCCTTTATCATAAACTAATATCTCTATTTCTTGATTTTCTATTTTAGACTCTATAGTGACAATTCCTTCTGTATCTTCATATCCATGTATAATAGCATTAGTCACTGCCTCTGACACAGCTGTTTTTATATCAGATATTTCTTCAATGGTAGGATCTAATTGGGAGGCAAAAGCAGCCACAACCACTCTTGCAAAGGCCTCATTTGTTGATTTGCTCAAAAAATCAAGTTTCATATAATTTTTATTATTCATAGTATTCTCACCCCTCTAAACTATTATTTATAGCATTTTCTATAGAATCGTATAGCTCAATTATTTTTAGAATTCCAGACATACGTAATATTCTAATCACATTCGAACTAGAACTAACAATAGAAACTTTTCCACCATTTTCTTCACACATCTTATACCTTCCCATGATAAGTCCAATTCCTGAGCTGTCCATAAAATTTAACTCTCTTAAATCAAATACAATATTTTTCTTTCCTTCATCCAAATACCAAATGTCAATTTTCTCTCTTGCCTCTTCTGTACTATGATGATCTAATTCCCCCTTAAACTTAACTATCAAAATATCCTCAATGGTATCTAAAATAAGTCGCAAAATACCGCCTCCTGACCTTGAATTTTAAATTAACTATTCTACAAAGCTTATGAATATTCCTTCAATGAAAAATGACTAGTTTTGTAAAAAAAAGAAAAATAGAGTCAAAGGACTCTATTTTAAATGTTTACATGCAACTACAACATGACCCAATAGTATAGAAGTTGTCACACTGCCTACACCTCCAGGTACAGGAGTTATACTCTTTACTTTTGTATTTACATTGTCAAAATCTACATCACCAGAAATATTTCCACCTTTATCTAAACTAATCCCCACATCAATTATCACTGAATTTTCATTGAAATATCCTTCATCAAAATATTTAGCTCTTCCAAGAGCAGTAACTACTATGTCAGAACTTTTTGTAACTTTCTTTAAATCTTTTGTTCTTGAATGACAAATAGTCACTGTAGCATTTTTACCTAAAAGCATCATACTCAAAGGTTTCCCAACGACCATGCTCCTATTTACAACTGAAACTTTTGCGCCTTCTAGAGGTATATCATAAAACTCCATAATCTTCATTGCTGCTTTTGGAGTACATGGAGCAAATCCATCCATATCTCCTTCAAATACCTTTTCTAAATTTAGTGGATTCATACAATCAACGTCTTTTAGTGAACTAATAGTATTATTTATTTGTTCTTCATCTATATGTTTGGGAAGAGGCCTAAAGATAAGTATCCCATGAATATCCATATCCTGATTTAATTTTTCTATAATCTCTAACAAACCTTCAGTAGAAATAGATTCTTCCAATTCATATACTTTTGCTACAATTCCTACACTATCACAATTTTTCAAGATACTCTTTTCATAAGCAATATCATCAGAATTTTGACCTACTCTTAAAATCCCTAATGTAGGACTTATCCCTACATTGTTTAATTCAACTACCTCCTTTTTTATATTTTCTTTTATATTTTTAGCTACTTCTTTTCCACTTAAAATGTCAGCCATATAAAAACCTCCCAATATATATGTAATAATTTTATTATAACATAAAGAACCAAAAAAAATGTAGCAGAGAATAATTCTCGCTACATTTTATAAAGTATACATCATCCTATTTAATTTTAACAGTTTCTCGTTTTAAATCCTCTTCAAGCACAGATTTTCCTCTAAATCTAACTATGATATAAATTAAAGCTAAGCCAAGAATCAAAACCAATGCCGCAGGTGCACCAGTAATTCCTTTTATTAAATAACATATTATTGAAACAGCTGCAACTATCATGGCATAGGGCATTTGAGTACTTACATGATCTAAATGATCGGCACCAGCAGCCATAGATGACATAATAGTTGTATCTGAAATAGGTGAAATATGATCTCCCAATATTGCCCCACTTAAAACTGTGCTTATAGTGACAATCAACATATTAGGATCCGCTCCCATTTCTACATAACTTTCTGCCAATGGCAAAGCTAATGGTACAACTATAGCCATTGTTCCCCAAGCAGTACCAGTAGCAATAGAAATAAGAGAAGATATTATAAATACTATCACTGGCAACAATGCAATTGGCAAAGAACCAGACACAGCTCCTACCAAAAATTTAGCAGCTCCTACATCTTTTGTCACACTGCCAATTGACCAGGCAAGTACCAATATAATACAAGCCATAACCATGGATTTAGCTCCCTCTACCCAAGTATCAAATGCCTCCCCAACTGTGAAAATTCTTTGTGATACTCCCATGATCATAGCAACCATACTAGAAATAAGAGATCCCCATAGTAAAGCTTTAAATGAATCTCCATTTCCAAAAGCTTCCCTAAAGCTTGTAGCACCTTCTGAACCAGTATACCAAATACCTACAAATACAACTATTATCAAAGTCAATATAGGTACAACGGCATTTGAAGCTTTAAGCTTAATATCACTTCTTATTTCCATTTTCCCTATTTCGTCACTACTCATTGGATTGGAACCATCTGCAACAAGTTTTCCCGTAAGTCGAGCTCTTTTTTCCGCTTCATACATCGGTCCAAAATCCCTTTGAGTCAATATGATCATCAAAACCATAAACAAAGTGAAAATGCAATAATACATATATGGGATAGTCTTTAAAAAAACACTATAACCATTAACTTCCATTCCCATTCCCTTATATGAATCACTTATAACTCCAATCATATATCCAACCCAAGTTGATACAAGGGCAAGGCCTGTAATTGGTGCTGCAGTTGAATCTATAATATATGATAATTTTTCTTTTGATACATTGTTTTTATCGGTTAAAGGTCGCATTGTAGGTCCAACTATCAATGTATTAGCATAATCATCAAAAAATACTAATATACCTAAAACCCAAGTAAAAAGTTGAGCAGTCTTAGGGCTCTTGACTTTTTTCCCTAATCCCTCTGCAACAGCTAAAGTCCCTCCCATTTTGTTTACTACACCAATCATTCCTCCAATAGCCAACAAAAATATAATTACACTAGCAGAATCCGGATCAGCAAGTGAACCAAGAATATACTGATCTAATGATCTCAAAAAACCAAATCCTGGATTCCATCCATTTAGCATTGTAGCTCCAAGAAACACTCCTAAAAATAAAGATAATAACACCTGTTTAGTAACGAAAGCTAATACAATTGCAACAAGTGGTGGTAAAATTGATAACCAGCCAAAGTCAATTTCTTCATCATTTTCTGCAAATACTGGAATTGTTAATATCAAAGTCAAGATTAATAGTACAGCTATAAACACTTTCCTGTTCATTAATAATCCTCCTTTGTTTGTTTTTTAACAATGCCTGCTATACTAACCCCCTTTCCTAAAATATTAGAACCTCTTCCTTTAAATAATTTATTTAAAAAATATTAAAAGAAGCCAAGAGCAATAACTGTTGACAATATTCCTACTAGAGTTCCAGTCACTAAGTCCTTAAAAGAATGCCTCTTTAAATTTATCCTTGCCCAAAACACTATAGGTAATAATAAAAACAACCAAAGTGCTGGTACTCCTAAAAAATGATACAAAAGTGTTATCGGACCAGATACCCCACAAGCATGTCCACTAGCTTTTACTTTGACAATCTTATTGATAAAAGCTAACATACCCCCCGATGCAATATATGCACTAAAAATCTTTTCTACAATAACTGGTGCTTTCAATATAAAAACAAGAGCTGTTCCCAATATATAACTTGAAACTGCTAAAACAAAAGCAAGCTTTCTCTCTCCATCTCTTCCCTTGTCCTTAAACCCTGGTAAAATTCTTTTAAGTGGATATGCCAACAATGGCATTATGGTTAGAAAAAAAATTGAATAAAAATACCACCCACAGCTTTTAAAATCTTCCCTAAAATTAAAGTATAGCAATGTAATTGAAAATAGTGCTACAATTGGAACTACCGTCAAAATACTAATGAATTTGGCTATTTTTTCTTTCAAATAATTACCCCCTAAAAACTATTTATTAGTCACAATTCTTCTCGCCGTCACATATCTAGAGGCATAATATTTTGAATTTATATTTGCCCTTTCTACTTTTTTAGAACCAGAAGATGCATGAATCATCTGCTGATCTCCTATATAAAGGCCTACATGAGAAATTCCCTTTCCAGAAGTATTGAAAAAGACCAAATCTCCAGGTAAAAGTTCTGATTTTTTAACAGGAACACCTACTCCTACTTGATCTCTCGATGATCTTGGAAGTTTAATTCCTAAACTATTTTTATAGATTGAAAATGTGAGCCCTGAGCAATCATATCCTTTTTCCCCTATATCTCCAGATACATAGGGACTGCCAACCACAGCATGAGCACTCGATATAAGCTTATTTAAGCTAGAAGTTCTTCTTGAAAACATATTTCTTGAAGCAAATTCTCTTCCTCTATCAAGTTTTATATAATCCTTTGGTACTTGGAATTCATTCTCAAATTCATCTATGACAATAAATTTATTGTTTCTAAATTCCTTAATGGGTACTATATCACCTTTAACTAATATATAAAAGCATTTACCGCCATTATTTATAGTTTTATTGACTGTAGAAATTCCACAGCTTATGTAATCTTCTTTAAACGACTCATCTTTAAAAAATTTCATTTTTGCATAACCTTTATTGAAATTTTTCCCTGCAAATAATCCATACTCTCCAGAAGAGCTAATTAAAGTAACAATTTCTCCAGACTTTAATTCTCCTATAACTCTTCCATCTGAATTCGGTTTGTCCAACAAATTTGTTTTATCTATAGCCTTATAATTTTTATTGATTTTTTTAGTTTTTAAAATGTATTCTTTGGGTACTTCGTAAAAATTTGAATCTTTTTTTATTGTATATAAACCCTTAGATTCTTCTTCTATATCAACTACTTCTTCTTGACTAAAATTCTCTTTGATTCCATTTTTATCGGATAAACTAAAATTTTTTATAAATATTCCTGTATCAGCAAATCCTATAGATGAAAACATGACTAATATTAAAATAGTAGCTATAAAAGATCTCCTCTTTTTCCCCACCACCAACACATCCTTTTTTTATTAGTCCTCTCTAAAAAAACTTATTATATTTGATATTATATATTATATTATATAATGTATCAATATTATAATTGATTTTTATTGCAAGAATTTTATGAATTTTTTAAGCATCATAAAAAAACCCAAGAAAATTAGTCATCTTGGGTCCCAATTGGTTCTACATGAACCATGCAATGTTTTACATTCGAAACTCCACCCTCAATAGAATCATGAACTTCTTCTGCTATTTCATGACCTCTTTCCACAGTAAGAGCTCCCTCAACAGAAATCTCAATATCTACATACAGTTTGTTTCCAAACATTCTAGTCTTTAATAAATTTATATTTTCAACCCCATCTATAGATTGAGCCAATTTTTTTATCTTGTCTACAGTTTCATCATCTGCAGACTCATCTACTAATTCCTTAGTAGCTCTTATATATAAGTCAACTCCTACCTTAATTACAAACAAACTAACCGTTATACCGGCTATAGGATCTAATACCTTTAAGCCCATCCTAGCACCAAGTATTCCAGCAAAAGTTCCAATAGAAGAAAATGCGTCAGATCTATGATGCCATGCATCAGCTTCAAGGGATAAACTTTTTATCTTTTTTGCTACTTTAACTGTATACCAATACATGCCTTCCTTAGCTATAATAGAAACTAAAGCAGCTATCAAGGCTATTAGACCAGGTGTTTTAATATTTCCATATATTAATGTCTTTACTCCTTCATATCCAATAAAGAAACCTGTTAATATAAGCATGACACTTAAAATTTTTGCAAATACAGCTTCATACTTCTCGTGACCATAAGGGTGCTCTTTGTCTGCATCTTTTGACGATACCTTTAACCCCAAAATTACCACAACAGTAGTTAAGACATCTGACAAAGTATGAACACCGTCAGCAAGCATAGCACTACTTTTCCCTACAACTCCAGAAATTATTTTAAAAATAGACAAAATTACATTTACTATTATTGTGATGACTGAAGTTTTAACTCCCAATTTGAAATCATCCATAATATTACCTCCAAAATATATAATATTATATTATTATATGCATAATTTATTTCAATTGATAATATTATATACCCATTAATCTCAAAAATCTAGCATTTTACACAAATAGAACTCATTATCAATTGATAATGAGTTCTATTACCAATAAAAGGAGTAGCAGTATATTTTCTACCCTTTAGCAAATACTAATATTACTTTAAAATGAAAGGAAGATTGGTATGGAACAAAGATTTGTAGTCATAACTAATAATAATTTTTCCCAGCCTATGTCTAGAGAAAATGCTATAAAAATGGTTAAAGAATATGATAAAAAGGGAATAGATGGATATATAGTATCTGAAGATGAGGCTAAACGAATAAAAACTCCTGAAAATTTCAATGAACCAAAATGGGATTAGGAAGTGGAATGGCTATTTCACTTCCAATTCATCAACATATTTATCACAATTTTTGCAATAATATCTAATCTCCACTTCAGTTCCACAATCTTTATGGCAAACTGTTTTATTACAATTATCTAGATACCTACTTGCCCATAATATCATAGCATTAAATACATAATTAAAATCCTTTCCTTTCTCCGTCATCATATATTTATATCTAGGAGGATGTTCATTGTATAGTTCCAAATATATGATCTCATTTTCCTCAAGGATTTTTATCCTATCTGAAAGGATATTTGTAGGTATTGGTTCTAATGCTTCTTCCAGTTCTTTAAAAGTATTTTTGCCTTTAGATATTCTGTGAAGAACCAACATAGTCCATCTATCTCCTAAAATATTTAAAGTTTGAGCTAAATTACAATCAAAATCATAAGTATTCTTCAACATATCACTTCCTTTCTAATCCACCATCTATAAGCATTTTCATAAATTCTTTATCCACAGCTCCTGGCACATAACTAACTAAATTTCCATCCTTGTCTATTACAAAAGTTGTAGGAAAAGCTTGTATAGAGTATTGTCCTAATATATCTCCAGTTTGATCGAACACCACTGGATATGTGTATCCATTGTCCTTTAAAAATTTTTTTATATGCTCTTCAGAGCCTTCTTTTCCTAAATTTGGAGCAGCTACACCTAGTATTATAACATCTCCAGAATTTTTTTCATATTCCTCATATATAGCTTCTATGTCTGGCATTTCCATTCTACAAGGCGGACACCATGTAGCCCAGAAATTCAAAAATATCACTTTCCCTTTATACTCACTTATAGTATGAGTATTTCCATATTGATCAACTAGTGTAAAATCAATTGCTGGAATTTTTGTATCTTCCTCATCATACTCATCAGAAATCTCTTCATTGTACTCCACTACATTTTTATTTGAATTTTTAAAGTATCCTATTACTTTATCAGTTCCACCTAATGTCATAACTAAACCTGTTAGCAAAAGAATAATTCCTCCAATTTTTTGTATTGTACTCATATGAAGTTTTATTTTATCTACATATTTAAATAGTTTGTCATAAAAAATAGCAATTAGAATAAAAGGTAATGTAAATCCAATAGTATATACTAATATCAACAAGTTCCCTGCCAATACACTTTTAGAATTTGAAGCTATTATTAATACAGAAGCTAGCATAGGTCCAACACAAGGACTCCATCCAAAGCTAAAAGAAAATCCTAACAAGTAAGCTGTCCAGGGTTTCATTTGGCGAGTATCTACATTTAGTCTTTTTCCTTTTTGGAGAAATGGCAAATTTAAATATCCTGAATATAAAAGTCCCATAATCATTATGATAATTCCACCTATTAAATTCATAGTTTCTTTATTCTTTGTGAAAAATTGACTAATTGCATTTATTGAAGTTCCCAGTATAAAAAAAGTTGTAGATACTCCTAATACAAATAAAATAGTATTTTTAAGCAGAGGGCTATCTTTCAAATTATCATCACCTTCTTTTATACTCTTCACATTGCTACCTGATAAAATAGCCAAATATATTGGCAAAATTGAAAGTACACAAGGCGAAAAAAACGAAAGCAATCCTTCCGAAAACACTACAAACCCACTTATATGTCCCATATCATCATCTCCCTTCTCAATCATATAATTATTTGTTGATTTAAATTTTAAAGTGGCTTTATTTTTAAAAGTTACTATTCATTATAAATGTGTTGCTAAAATAAGTCAACACATTTATTCTTTATATGCTTTTGCCTTCCCGTATTATATATAATAAAGAGAAAAATGAAATGTTCAAAAACTAGCGTTTAATAGGACCTTACTTAAGTACATTATTAAGAAAAAAGGTTCAATAAATTTTTTTCTGCCTTACTCTTTTCTTCTGCATCATCTTCTTTATTGAATCCATAAGCTTCATAATCATTCATATCAAATTCTTTTATGAACGGAGAAGAATTCTTTTCATTTCCCCCAGAATATAAGAAAAACACATTCTTCTTTGCTCTTGTAATAGCTAAATACAAAAGTCTCTTTTCTTCATTTATAATATTTCCAAAATCTTTGTCATAATAATCATTAGAAGCTACATTTTGTTTTTTATAGTGCTCACATAAAGCATCAATTTTTTCTTTTAAAGGATAGTGTTCTTTGTCAAAGTCTACAATAAAAACATAATCAAATTCAAGACCTTTTGCACTATAAATATCTATATAAAATATAGGATTTTTTCGTTTTTTAATGTTTTTGCTATAATTCTTAACTCCTATTAAATTAAATTCAGCTTCCAGTTGAGCTTGAATAATAGTCTTTTGACCTTTCAATACTTTTTTTTCTTCTCTATGAATAACTGCTATGGTTGCTCCTTTTTCTTTCATATGTATGTCTTTTATCTTATCTATTAAAAATAGTATTTCATCTTTTCTATATCTATAATATCTAATTTCAGGTCTATCTCCATTAACCATGTTTTCTATATCTGCAATGGTTTTATTCTCAATGTCAGTAAACTTCAAAGAATTAGCTAACTTTGCTATCTCTTTTGTGGAACGAAAAATCTTTGTAAGGCTTCCAACTTGCCAATCTTCTATGTGAAATCCTAATCTTTCATATGAATGTACATTTTTCTCAAAAATTCTTTCTTTTAAATCTCCAGCAATAATTATGGATTTTTTTGCCAACTTTGCAAGTACTCTTAACTGCATAACTTGCATATCTTGGGCTTCATCTACAAAAACATAATCAAAAAAATTTTCCTTTGAAATATAAGAAAAATTTTCAAATAATTTTAGTGCATAGTCCTCCAAATCCATGTTTTCATTATATTTAGTTGTTTTCTTTTCTTCATGCTCTAAAAATATATTGTATATTGTGTTCATTTGAGATTCTAAAACTTTGGGTGCATTGGGCCTACCATTTCTTTTAGATTTTAAATAATCTTCTTTTTTTATATAGCCATTTGCTTTCATCCAAAGAATTTCATCCCTTAAAAAATTTACATCATGAAATGAAGAGAGTCTTTCATCTTCTTTTAACTCTTTGTAAGTATCGCTTTGTTCATTTGTATATTTTTCCCACACAGAATATAGTTTAGCATATATACTATCGTTTAATTTACCAATAGTATCAATATTCGAATCCATCTTTTGCAAACCCTTAAATCCTATTTTGCTCAAAATTTCATAGGCTATACTGTGAAAAGTGCAAATATTTATATCATGACAATCTTTATATTCAATAAATTCTGGAGACATTAAAGCTCTTCTTTTAGTATCTGATACCAAGATATTGTCAAAAGTTATATATAGCATTTTCTGTCTTTTCTTTTCACTCATCATAATTTTTATCATTTTATATAGCAGAGTAGTACTTTTACCATTCCCCGCTACACCATTTATAAGCATATGAACTTTTTCTTTTCCTATAATATTTTTTTGTTCCTCTGAAAGTTTTTCAAAATCCATTTTTGAGTTTTTCATAAAAATAACACCTCTTACTATAAGTATATCATAAAGTATCCCTTACAAATAATTTAGCCCTAAATAAAGATAAAAAGATGAGTAATTACTCATCTTTTTATTCTTCTTCCCATGCTAATGATCTATTTATTGCTTTCTTCCATCCTGCATATATCTTTTCTCTATGCTCTTCATTCATTTCTGAATTAAATACTCTGTCTACATTCCATTTTGTAGATATTTCTTCTGTGTCTTTCCAGAAATCTACTGCTAATCCTGCCAAATATGATGCTCCTAATGCTGTAGTTTCTATTACTTTTGGTCTGTGAACAGGTACTCCTAATATATCTGACTGGAATTGCATTAGAAAATTGTTCGCCACAGCACCGCCATCTACTTTTAATTCTTTTAGAGCTATTCCTGAATCTTCTTCCATTGCCTGTAATACATCTTTGGTTTGATAGGCTATAGCTTCAAGAGCAGCTCTTATGATATGATTCCTATTTGCCCCTCTAGTAAGCCCTACGATAGTCCCCCTTGCATACATATCCCAATATGGAGCTCCAAGACCCACAAATGCTGGCACTATATATACTCCGTTTGTATCCTCAACCTTTGAAGCAAAATATTCACTGTCTGCTGAATCTGATATGAGTCTCAATTCATCTCTTAACCACTGAATAAGTGCTCCTGCTATAAATATACTACCTTCTAGCGCATAATTGACTTTCCCATCAAGACCCCAAGCAATTGTTGTAAGTAATCCATTTTTTGATGGCACTGCTACTTCACCTGTATTCATGAGCATGAAGCAACCTGTGCCATAGGTGCTTTTAGCCATTCCTTCTCCATAGCAAGCCTGACCAAATAGTGCTGCTTGTTGATCTCCTGCTATTCCTGCTATAGGAATTTCAGCTCCTCCAAAAGTTTTTTCGTCTGTTACACCATATACTTCACTGGATGGCCTTGCTTCTGGCAACATCGAAATTGGAATTTCTAATTCTTTTAATATTTTTTCATCCCAACATAGATCTTTTATATTAAATAACATAGTCCTTGATGCGTTTGAATAATCAGTTACATGAACTTTGCCTCTGGTCAAATTCCAAAGTAGCCAAGTGTCAATATTTCCAAAGAGGAGCTCTCCATTCTCTGCTTTTTCCCTAGCCCCTTCTACATTGTCAAGAATCCATTTGATTTTGGTACCTGAGAAATATGCATCTATTACTAATCCTGTATTATCTTTTATATATTCTTCTAATCCTCTTTTTTTCAATTCATCACATATTGGAGCTGTTCTTCTACATTGCCATACTATAGCATTGTATATAGGTCTTCCTGTGTTTTTATCCCATACTACAGTAGTTTCTCTTTGGTTTGTAATGCCTATAGCAGCTACTTCTTGAGGTCTAACCCCGGCAGTTTCTAATACTTCTCTCGCTACTCCCATTTGGCTACCCCATATTTCCATTGGATCGTGCTCTACCCAACCTGGTTTTGGGTATATTTGTTTGAACTCTTTTTGAGCTACTTGAACTATTTCTGCATTTTTATTAAACAATATAGCCCTCGAACTTGTAGTGCCTTGGTCTAGTGCCATTATATACTTTTTTTCCACTGTACTTTCCCCCTTAATTAATTGTATTTGAAACATCTAAATCCAAATATTAAAAATTAAATTGTATATTAAAGCTCCAACTATTCCGCCCACTACTGGGCCAAAGATTGGAACCCAAGCATATTCCCAATCTGAATCTCTCTTATTTGGTATTGGAAGTATTGCATGAGCTATTCTTGGGCCAAGATCTCTAGCAGGATTTATCGCATATCCTGTAGGTCCTCCTAAGCTTAACCCTATTGAGAAAACCACAATACCTGCCAACATTGGTCCCAATGGTCCTATTGCATTATTTGCATTTCCCGTCCCTAAAATTCCAACCACTAACATTGCAGTTCCTATAACTTCTGTAATAAAATTCCTTCCAAAGTTTCTTATGGCTGGCGCAGTACAAAATACACCTAATTTTGCATCTTTGTCATCAGTTTCAGCAAAATGATCTTTAAATGCAGCATAAGCAAGCATTGCACCTACTATAGCTCCTAATATTTGCGATATTATATATCCTGGTACCAATTTCCATGAAAGATTACCTAAAATAGCCATAGCAATAGAAACTGCTGGATTTAAATGAGCTCCACTTACCCATCCAGTGGTATATGCAGCTATTGCTACTGCAAATCCCCAACCAGCTGCTATAACAATCCAACCTGAATTCTGTCCTTTTGATTTTTTCAAAGATACATTACAACAAACACCACTACCCAACAATATCAATATAAGTGTACCAAAAAATTCGCCTAAATACATAGCCATATTCGACATTTATAATTCCCCCTTTTAAATTTTAGATAACTTTACCTTATTATTCTTCTGTTTTTCATTTATTTATCGGGGGTTTTACACAATCACCTCCTAATTTTAGTCCCTTGTATATCTTTATGATATAAATATGGATTTTATTTGTGTTTTTTATTTTTTCTAGAAAATCTTTTATCATTATTTTCATATATTATCAAAATAGAACTTTTATATTCGTTGCAAGAAAATATCGTCCATACTCAAATTGATGGGTATGGACGATATTTTCTTACTTATTTAATTTATATTGCTCCTTTTATGTAGTACCCTATATTTTTCACGCATAGATATATAAGAAATACTTGATTTTGGATATTGACAACTTTCTACATTAAACGAAAGTTCCTCCCCATCAGACTCTACCACTATAGTGCCTAGCTTATCTGTACGATATAGTTTTGCCCCTACTTCTTTCAATCTATCTAATACGCATTTGTCAGGCTGACCATAAAAACTATGAAAACCTACACTTATAACTGCATATTTAGGAGAAACGGCTTTTAAAAATTGCCTACTTGATGATGTACAACTACCATGATGACCAACCTTCAATACATCGGCTTTTATGTTAAAACCATTCTTTATCATTTCAGATTCAGAATAAGTTTCTGCATCTCCTGTAAATAGAAAAGAAGTACCTTCATAAACTAATTTAGTAACTATAGAATAATTGTTTACTCTTTTATATTCTCCTCCATTTGGAGCAAGTATTTCTAAATAACTCTCTCCCAATCTAATTATTTTTTCTGGATCTGGATGTATAATATTTATGTTTTTTTCTTGTATCATATTTAAAAAATCATTGTGTTTCTTTTGATACCTTTCTTTTGAAAAAGGATTGGTTTTTAAAAGAACAACATTTTCTACAGACATATTTTTGAGTATTTTGGGAAATCCTCCTATGTGATCTGGGTGAGGATGTGTAGCTATAATATAATCTAATTTTTTTATACCAATTTTCTTCAAATATTTAATTATGTTCCTTGAATTTATTCTATATCCCCCATCAATTAGCATATTTTTACCAGATTGTTCTATTAAAATAGAATCACCTTGACCAACATTCAAAAAATGTATTCTCAATATATCCTTGCCTGCTTTAGTATTAGCTAAATTAATTTTTGATCTCTTTTTAAAAATCCCTACATTAAAAAACGAATGAAACACTCCAAAGCCACTGACAAGCATTAAAATAATTGAAATTAAAAAAATATATTTGATATTTCCTACACTTATGCCCGCGATATTTGCCTTCAAAATATCTACGAATGAAAAAAACGCAAATGGAAAAGAAAGTAAAAATACAATTGCACCCCATGTATGTATAAAATAATATATAGATAATATATAATATAAAATAGCAATTATTTCTTTCCAAAGAGTATTACTTCTAAAACCAGGAACAAAATCAAAGAAATTCATCAGAATCACCC
Organism: Sporanaerobacter acetigenes DSM 13106; assembly: GCF_900130025.1. NCBI lineage: Bacteria > Bacillati > Bacillota > Tissierellia > Tissierellales > Sporanaerobacteraceae > Sporanaerobacter > Sporanaerobacter acetigenes. Next base: position 242,135 of record NZ_FQXR01000003.1, read on the forward strand.
CTTATTTTCTTCCTATAAATATCATTATATCATTAAATTCAACTAATTTTTAGAAAAATGTAGCTTTTGTATTATTGATACAAAATGATATAATCAATTTAAGAATATATTGGAAAGTGAAAATATTATATCAGGAGGTTAGAAATGGTACTTGGATTGTTGATTACAGTATTTGTATTTGCTTTTATACTTATGATATTTTTATTTGTAGGAGTGACTATAACATTTAGTCTGTTTGCAAAATTGTTAGCTCCATTTGCATTGATAGGTTTAGGTATTTATCTTATTGACAAAAACAATAAAGTCTAAATGTTAAAAATATGATATAATATATATAAACAACTCAATAAGGAGGCGGCCGACATGGCTGAAGCACTATTAAATGATATTGTATCAGCCTTAGCTGAACTGACAGATGAAGTAAATAATATGGAAAATAATATGAACTACTATCAAAAAAATATGACCAAAAAAATTCAAATTATAGAAAAAAAGATAGATACTAAAAATGGTAAAAATTTAGACAATCAAGTATGGATTAATGAATACTTCACATGGATGCATATGAATTAGATAAAGCCTACAAAAAATTGTAGGCTTTAATTATTTATAAAACCAGCCAAAGGTCACATCCATTGACTTATATATAATGAGTAGATCTGTAAGCCGAGTTCTGTCTTAGACGGTCATCTATCTAAGACCTATTGTTGCCAATAGGTTCTTGCGACCTACCTACGGGACGACAACGAGCAGCTGTCTTTTTATGTCCCTACTTGGTCTTGCTCCAGATGGGGTTTACAGAGCCAACTAGTCGCCTAGTTGCTGGTGAGCTCTTACCTCACCTTTCCACCCTTACCTATTGCTAGGCGGTATATTTCTGTTGCACTATCCTTGGGGTCACCCCCACTGGGTATTACCCAGCATCCTGCCCTATGGAGCTCGGACTTTCCTCATGCAAAATGCACGTGACCATCCGATCTACTCATTTCTTCAGTTTTTCAGCATAAATACTATAACACATATATTAAACTATTGCAAAGGTAATTTTTGTGAATTATCTACAAAGTATAAAATTCTACCACAATTTTCACATTGAACTATTTCATGACTCTCTTTTACTTTATTTATTAAGTAAGTTGGCAATATCATATGACATCCACTGCATTCATCTCCTATGATTTCTGCCATAACCTTTTCCTTGTTATTTTTAATATTTTTATATTTTTCATATATACCCTTTTCTAGCTTTGAAGATATTTCATATATATAATCAATTTCTTCTTTTGCATTTTGCCTTAGTTCATCGGTAACCTTCTTGTATTCTTCAGCATATCTTTTAAATTCTTCTTTAATATTTTCGTATTCAACTTCTATCTTTCCTATGTCAATTTTAAAATTTTCTATTTCTTCCATTAAAGATATTATCTCAATTTCTACATCATTTATGTCTTTTCTTATATTTTTGCTTTCTTTGTCCATATAATCTAATTGTTTTAAATCTGTAATAGTTCCACTATATAGCTCTTTCTCAATTTCATCCAATTGAAAATTTAAATCCCTCAATATTTCACTGTTTTTATTTAACTTTTTATCACTTTCATCTATGCTTTTTTTTCTACGCTCTAACTGTAATTCTAAATTTTGAATTTTAATAGTCATATTTTCTATATGACCTTTTTTAGCCAATTCCTCTAACTTCGCTTTTATTTTTTTTAATTTTTCATCGTGTTTTTGAAGTTCCCACAACAATTCTAATTGATCCATAATTTTTACCCCCATTTTCAATATATTTTGAATGGAGCGGTACTTTTTTCGTGTATAAACACCTCTACATTTTTGTTGCTTTCTTTCAAAATTTTTTTCTTAATAATAGGTAGTATAACTTTTTCAGTATTGAAGTGATTTCCATCTATAAGTATAATACCTAATTCATTGGCTAATTGTGCTTCATGATATTTTATATCACTAGTCAAATATAAATCTGCTCCACTCTTGTAAGCAGCAGATATAAAATCTCCTCCACTTCCACTGCATAAAGCAATTCTTCCAATGTTCTTATCTGTTTCTCCATATACCAATAAATTCTCAGCATCTAACTTTTCTTTTACAATATCTAAAAACTCATAAAGATCTATTTCTTCTATATTTCCTACTCTTCCATAGCCATACAGAATGCCATCTAATCCTTCATAAGATGTCTCCAGTACTTCCACATCTTCTAGCCCCAATAGTTCTGCTAATACATCATTTATTCCTCCAATTGCTACATCCAAATTTGTATGAGCATTATATACCACTATATCTTTTTTTATAAGATCACATATAAGTTTTCCTTTATAATTATTTGTAGTTATTTCATAAATAGGGTTAAATAAAATTGGATGATGAGTAATGATCATGTCTACATTTTCTTTTACAGCTTTTTCGTATGTATTTACATCTAAATCCAAAGATACAAGTATTCTTTCTACCTCTTTATCACAATTTCCTATCTGAAATCCCGTATGATCCCAACTATCCACTAAATAAGATGGTGCCCACTTATTCATAATATTCATTATATCAAAAGCTTTCATAGCATCTTAACACCTCTTTATATTTCCCCAATTTTTCAATAAGCTCTTTTTTTCTTTCCACAGCTTTTTCTGATTCTTCACTATCTAATTTTTCAAGAATGTTTTCAGTCTTTTTAATTTTATATTGTATGTATTCCTTCATTTGTAAATCTCTTTTATCAACTAATATCTTACTTAATTCATAATATATCTCATCTTCTATACAATCCTTTCCATGCTTTGCATATATTATCTCATAATGTTTATCTCCCTCTTTAATTATTTTTTCATCTATTATCTTAAAATTGTTGTTATATAAATATCTTCTCAGTTCATCAGCAGCAATCATAGGCTGTAAAATAAAATCATTTATAGTTTCAGCTATTTGTGCATTAGACTTGATTATATCTATGATGAGTGGTCCTCCCATTCCAGCAATTATGACAGTATCCGCTTCAAAAGGTTTTAAAACCTCTAAGCCATTACCTAATCTAGCTTCTATATTTTCTTCATATCCCAATTCTTCAATAATTTCTTCTGCTTTTTTTAAAGAACCTTTACTTATATCATTAGCTATAACCTTTTTACTTATATTTTTCTCAATTAAATATGCTGGTATATACCCATGATCTGTACCTATATCGGCTACTATAGAATGATTTTTAACAAAAGTCGCAATACCTAAAAGTCTTGGAGATAGCTTCATATGTCTTTCCTTCCTTTTTTTGTAATGTAAAAATTAAAGATTCGCATTGGCGAATCCCTAATTTATTCTAAAAAATCTTTTAATTTTTTACTTCTACTTGGATGCCTAAGTTTTCTCAATGCTTTAGCCTCTATTTGTCTAATTCTCTCTCTTGTTACATCAAATTCTTTTCCTACTTCTTCTAGAGTTCTTGCTCTTCCATCATCTAAACCAAATCTAAGTCTCAAAACTTTTTGTTCCCTTGGTGTAAGAGTATCTAATACATCTAGCAATTGTTCTTTTAAGAGAGTATAAGTAGCAGCTTCTGCTGGTGCTTGTGCTTCATCATCAGGTATAAAATCTCCTAAATGGCTATCTTCTTCTTCGCCAATAGGTGTTTCCAACGAAACTGGTTCTTGTGCTATCTTCATAATTTCTCTTACTTTTTCCACATCCATGTTCATTTCTTTAGCAACTTCTTCTGGAGTAGGATCCCTACCCAATTCTTGCACTAATTGTCTGGATACTCTCATAAGCTTATTTATTGTTTCTACCATATGAACTGGTATCCTTATAGTCCTTGCCTGATCAGCAATAGCTCTAGTGATAGCCTGTCGTATCCACCAAGTAGCATATGTGCTAAATTTATATCCCTTTTTATAGTCAAATTTCTCTACAGCTTTCATAAGTCCTAGATTGCCTTCTTGTATTAAATCAAGGAACAACATACCCCTTCCTACATATCTCTTGGCAATGCTAACTACAAGTCTTAAATTTGCTTCAGCAAGTCGCTTTTTAGCTTCTTCATCTCCAGCTTCCATCCTCTTTGCCAATTCTATCTCTTCTTCAGCTGTAAGAAGTGGTATTTTCCCTATTTCCTTTAAATACATTCTAACTGGATCGTCTACACTAACTCCTTTTGGAACTGACAAATCCTCTTCTTTTATATCTGGAACATCTTCATCATTTTCCTCATCATTTTCCAATAAAATCTCATCATCTTTTTCACCAACTATATCTATCCCCATATCTTCCAAGCTTTGATATACTTCATCTATTTGTTCAGAATCCATATCTATTTCTTCTAAACTATCCATTATTTCTTTATAGGTAAGCATCCCTTGTTTTTTCCCTTTGCTTATCAAAGCTTTTACAGCATCTATTTTTTCTTTTTTATTTTTATCTTTTTCCATATGGTCCACCAGCACTCCCTCCTTTCAGTAAAGCTATTGGTGCAAGTTCAACTCTCTGTCTATTTCTAATATTTGTAAACATAATTGTCTGAATTTTTCAACATCCCTTTCAGTTTTATCTGTTTTTTTATCAATTTCATTTATTTCTTCCGATATTTCTTTTCTTTTTATTTTCAATTTAGAATAAAGAATAGTTTCTATTAAATCTTCTATAACTTTATCCATTTCCCCTTCTTCTATATTTATATCCAAGTTTAAAATTTCTTTTATCTTTTCACTATCTATGTCATCTCTCCCATCAAAATGTTCATAAATACTATATATATTCATATCTTCATTTTTTTCATAAAAGTCAAAAATAAACTTGGCTAACTCTCTGCATTCAAAATTCATAAAATCTTCTGAGTTCAATCTGTTTTTAATTTTTAAAAATTTCTTCTTGTCTTTTAATATTAAAAATATAATACTCTTTTCTGCTTTAAGATGAGCAGGCTCTAAAATATTTTTTACGGGAATTATTTTATCTTTATTATTTCTATAATTAGCATTTATATACTTGTCCTTTGGAATCATTTTGTATTCACTTTTTATTACTTCACTTGATATTCCTGTTTCCTTGGCAATCTTGTCTAAATATACATCTCTTTCTACAGGGCTTTTAATTCCCTTCAAAAACTTTCCCATATCTTTTGTAAACATAATCTTTTCATTAGAATCATCTAGATTATATTTTTTTTTATAGAAATATATTTTAAAATCAATATAATTTAAACCATTTTGAAATAAGTTTTCAAACTTTTCTCTTCCATACTCCTTTATGAAATCATCAGGATCAAAACCCGTAGGTAATATCAACACTTTAGCATTTATTCCTTCTTCTTTTAACAAATCTAAGGCTCTATTTGCAGCATTGATTCCAGCTGTATCAGAATCATAACATATATAAATTTCATCTTTATATCTAGCAAGCATCTTCCCTTGCTCAGGTGTAAAAGCCGTTCCAAGACTGGCTACTGCATAATCTACTCCGCTATTATATAGTGAAACTACATCCATATAGCCTTCTACAAGAACCACTTTTTTTCTATCAGATTCCTTATTTAAAATATTTAATCCATATAAATTATTCCTTTTAGAAAAAACAATTGTTTCAGGAGAATTTAAGTATTTAGGATTTGAAGAATCAATAGATCTTCCACCAAACGCTATAACATTGCCTCTAGTATCCATAATAGGGAACATAATTCTATTTCTGAACCTGTCATAATAACCATTTTTACCTTTTTTCTTGATTATTAATCCAGCCATTTCTAAATTTTCTTCTTTAAATCCTTTTTTTACTAAATAATTATGCAAGCTATCCCATCTGCCATCTGCAAAACCCAGTCCATAAGTCTTTATAGATTTTTCACTTACAGCTCTCTTTTTTAAATAAGATAAAGCCTTCGCATTAGATTTTAAACTATAATAAAAAAACCTAGCAGTTTCCCTATTTATACTATATAAAAGCTTCTTTTTCTTCATAAATTCAACATTTGTTTTGTTTTCATTTTCCTCTATAATTATTCCTGATTTATCTGCTAAAAATTTCACTGCTTCAGGAAAAGATAAATTTTCTTCTTTCATAATAAAAGAAATAACATCTCCACTTTCTCCACAACCAAAGCAATGATAAAATTGTTTTGTAGGTGATACTGAAAATGATGGTGTCTTTTCATCGTGAAATGGACACAATCCCACATAATTCGAGCCTGTCCTTTTTAAATTTATATATTGAGATATTATCTCAACAATATCACTACTTGAACGAACCCTTTCTATTATTTCATCATTTATTAAATAACTCATAACAACCACCTTAATAGTAAATACAGTATGCATTTACTAAACACTTAAAATATATTCGACATATCTTTTTGTTTTCCTTCTTTTTTTTAATATTTTTCCCACGGTTTAGGTATGAAAATATTGTAAAACAAATTTATTGCATATCTATCCGTCATTCCTGCAATATAATCACAAATCATATCTTCTTTAGATAATTTTTTTTCTTCATAAAATTTTTTATCAATAACAGATAATTTGTCTGGATAACTCAAATAATAGTCATACAATTCTGTTATGACATACTTGGCCTTTTCTTCTTCAGATTTTGCATTTTTATTTAAATAAACTTTTTCAAACATAAATTCCCTAAGTTTTTTTGTATAATACTCTACCTCATCACTAGTAGAAATTTGTGGGCTATCTATGCTACATTCTATTATATCCAATATCATAGTATTGATTCTTTCCCCATGACTTTTCCCTAATATCTTTATGCAGTCCTTAGGTAAATCTTCATTTCTTATAATATTTGCCCTAATAGCATCATCTATATCATGATTTATATAAGCTATTCTATCTGCTCTTCTAACTACTATGCCTTCTAAAGTATGAGGAAAATTTTTTCCCGTATGATTAAGTATACCATCCCTTACCTCATATGTTAGATTTAATCCAACCCTATGGTCATCATGTTCTAAATAATCCACTACCCTCAAACTTTGCTCATTGTGCCTAAATCCTCCGGGATGAAGCTCATTTAGTACTTTTTCTCCTGTGTGGCCAAATGGTGTATGCCCTAAATCATGTCCTAGTGCTATAGCTTCAGTTAAATCTTCGTTTAATCTAAGGGCTCTAGATATTGTTCTGGAAATTTGAGCTACTTCCAATGTATGAGTAAGCCTTGTTCTGTAATGATCGCCTCCAGGAGATATAAATACTTGCGTCTTGTGTTTTAACCTTCTAAAGGCTTTTGAATGTATAATTCTATCTCTATCTCGTTGAAAATCTGTTCTAATTTCACATTTGTCTTCTAAAGTCATTCTCCCCTTTGTTTCTGAACTCAAAGTAGCATATTGAGAAAGAATTGTTCTTTCAATTTCTTCAGTTTTAAATCGTATATTCATATTATATATACTCCTTTTACATAAATGCTTAAAAGTATTCTTGCTATTATATATACAACAAAACTATTTATAATCCTTTATTTTTGTAATATTTTTATGATTACTTTAAAAGGAAAATAGAAGTGTTGTATATACAACACTTCTATTTTCCATAATCATCTCCAAAATTGTGTTTCATTATTTCCAATATTATCCCTGCTGTTTCTTCTACCGCCTTATTGGAAACATCTATGACTTTACATTGCAACTTCTCCATTATCTTTTTCGAATATTCAAGTTCTTCTTCTATCCTCGAAATACTTGCATAATTGGCATTATTGCTAAGTCCAAGAGCTTTTAATCTTTCTTGTCTTATTTCATTGAGTTTTTGGGAATTTGCAATCAACCCAAAAACTCTTTTCGTATCCTTTTCAAAAAGTTCTGCTGGTGCAGGCACTTCAGGTACCAGTGGCACATTAGCTACTTTAAAATTTTTATGCGCTAGATACATACTAAGTGGCGTTTTAGAAGTCCTAGATACACCAACTAAAACTATATCTGCCTTTTTTATACCTCTTGTGTCTTTTCCATCATCATATTTAACTGCAAATTCAACCGCCTCAACTTTTTTAAAATATTGTTCATCTAATTTTCTTATAAGACCTGATTCTCTTTTTGGCTCAAATCCAACTACAGTTTCTATAGCATCTAATATGGGGCTCATCAAATCTACAGCTGGTATGTTATATTCTTTTGATTTTTCCACAATGAATTTTTTTAGCCTCTCTATAACAATAGTAAAAACTATAATGCTTCTTTCTTCTTTAGCTTCTTCAAGTATTTCTATTATTTGTTCTTCTTCAGTCACATATGGAAATCTTCTGACTTCATATTTTTCTGTATTGAATTGACTCACAGCAGCTTTTGCAACCTGTTCACCTGTTTCTCCAATGGAATCTGACAAAATATAAACTACTACATTTCCATCCATAAATTTACCCCCTTAATCATTCTTCCCAAGCTCTACAAACAATCGGGTAATAGTAGTTTTGGAAATTTTTCCTATGATTCTGTATTCACTTTTCCCATCTTTTATTTCAACTTCTTCTACTACTGGAATACTATCTACTTCATGATCTATAATTTTCATAGCTGCATCTAATATAGTTTCTTCTGGTTTTGTAACAACAATATTTGGCATTCTTGTCATAATGACTCCTATAGGCGTTTTGTTTAAATCTAGTCCCCCTATAGCATTTTTTAAAAAATCCTTTCTTGAAACTACTCCTGTTAAAAAACCATTAGATGTAACAAATATTGAACTCACATCTTCTAAAAAAAGTGTAACTATAGAATCGTAAATACTTGATTCTTCGTCAACCACTATTGGAACAGATTTTACTTCAGATACTTTTATTTTTCTTATACTTTCAGAAACAAAGCTAAAAGCTGTCTTTCCAGTATAAAAATATCCTACTTTAGGCCTAGCATCTAAAATTCCAGACATAGTAAGTATGGCTAAATCTGGCCTCAATGTAGATCTTGTAAGCTTCAGTCTTTGGGCAATAGCTTCTCCAGTAATAGGTTCATTTTCTTTAACAATATCTATTATTTTTTCTTGTCTCTCACTTAATTGGATAAAAATCACCACCCCTCACATGATGGTTCATTTCAAATAAGCCCACAAATGTGGGCTTATATTTACTTGTTTACTATTTTTGATAAATCACAAATCATAAGCATGGTATCAGATATTTTTCTTACAAGTCCTAATCTATTGTGCTTTATTTTTTCATCCTCAACCATTACCATTACATTGTCAAAGAAACTATCAATAGGTTCTTTGAGAGAAATCATATAATCTAGTGCTCTATCATATTCTTTTTTGTTAAGAGAGGCTATTACTTTCTCTTCAACAATATTAAATGTCTCATAAAGTCTTATTTCTTCTTTCTCCACTAATAAATCTCTTTTAACTTCATTAGTTTCTGATTTATCAGCTAATGTCTTTACTCTATTGAAAGCCTGAAGTATATCATTTAATTCTTCTTTATTTAACCATGTATTTAACTTATCTGCTCTAAGTTTCATATCGAATACATCATCTATTCCTGTAGCTAATATAGCATCTACTATATCATATCTAAAGCCCATATCTATAAACATATTTTTTATCCTTCCATTGAAAAACTCCAATATGTCCCCTTTTACTTGATTGTAATCAAAAGCTAATCCATTTTCTTCTACATAAATATATAGTGCAAAATCTATTAGTTCTCCTAATGAAAGATTCAATTTTTTATCTAATATTATATTTATTATACCTAAAGCCTGCCTTCTTAGTCCATAAGGGTCTTGAGAACCCGTCGGCTGAATTCCTATGGCAAAACATCCGGCAATGGTATCTAACTTATCAGCAATGCTTAAAACAGCTCCTGCTGTAGTTGTTGGAAGTTCATCTCCAGCATATCTAGGAAGATATTGCTCATATATGGCTAAGCTTGTTATCTCATTTTCTCCTGATATCTTTGCATATTCCCTACCCATGACTCCTTGAAGTTCAGTAAATTCATCTACCATTTTAGTCACTAAATCGGCTTTTGATAAATATCCTGCTCTTTCAATATTTTTTGCTGTTTCTTCTCCTACCTCAAGATAATTGCCAATTTTAACTGCTAACTTTTGAATTCTAATAGTTTTGTCATAGAGAGTTCCCAATTTTTCTTGAAATACAATATCTTTTAAACTTTCTACACAATTTTCTAGAGGCTCTTTCTTATCTTCATTAAAGAAAAACTTTGCATCTTCTAACCTTGCACCTATTACTTTTTCATTTCCCTTTATAACCATATCTATATGATCTTCATTTCCATTTCTTACAGTTATAAAATATGGCAGCAATCTTTTTTTGTCATCTATCACCGGAAAATATCTCTGATGTTCTTTCATAGGAGTAATGACTACTTCTTTAGGTAGTTCCAAATATTCCTCTTTTATTCTACCTATAATTGGTGTTGGATATTCTACTATATTAGTTATTTCATCTAGTAGCCCTTCATCTTGCAATATATTCCCGCCTTTTTCTCTAGCTAGTTTCTCACAACCATATTTTATTTTTTCTTTTCTTGTATTTGCATCAACTATTACATAATTTTCTTTTAGTTTTGAAATATACTCATCTACATTTCCTATTTCTATATGACTACTACCTAAAAATCTGTGACCCCTAGTTATATTTGAAGCAACTATTCCTTCCAAATCAAATTCTACAACTTTATCATTCAACATTGATAATATCCATCTAATAGGCCTTGCAAAACGTAAATTTTTGCCTCCCCATTTCATAGATTTAGGAAAAGATATAGATTTTATCATATTAGCCATATTTTCTTTTAATATATCTTCTACGAGTTTTCCTTCTTTAACCTTATTTACATATACATATTCTTCTCCATTATGTTCTTGTAAAAATACATCATCCAAACTAGCTCCTTGGCCCCTCACAAAACCTTCTAAGGCTTTTGTTGGGTTTCCGTCTTTATCAAAAGCTATTTTTTTTGATGGTCCCTTAACTACTTCTTTTAGATCCTCTTGATTTTCTGCCAAACCGTCTATTAGAAGTACCAATCTTCTTGGTGTTGAATTCAACTTTATTTCTTGAAATTCAATTCTCTCATTTTTAAGTAATTTTGTAGTATAATTTTTCATCTGCTCTAAAGTGTTTTTTACAAACCTTGCAGGCATTTCTTCTACTCCAATTTCTAATAAGTATTTATTACTCATTAGACACACCTCCCTTATTTAAGAGGGGATACCCAAGTTCTTCTCTTTCCTCTAAATATCTTTGCGCTACAAGTTTAGCTAGATTTCTAACTCTACTTATATAATGAGTTCTCTCCGTGACAGAAATAGCACCTCTAGCATCTAATACATTGAACGCATGAGAACACTTAAGTACATAATCATAACTAGGAAGCACTAGACCTTCTTCAATAGCTCTTCTTGCTTCTTCTTCATACATATTGAATAATGTAATTAAACTTTCTATATTAGCTTTTTCAAAACTGTATACAGACTGTTCATATTCCGCTTGCTTGAATATTTCCCCATATTTAATTCTATCATTCCACTGAATATCAAATATATTGTCTACATCTTGAAGATACATTGCTATCCTCTCTAGACCATAAGTAAGTTCCGCTGATTCCAAATCGCAGTTTACACTACCTATTTGTTGAAAATATGTAAATTGAGTGATTTCCATTCCATCTAACCATACTTCCCAGCCTAGACCCCAAGCACCTAAAGTAGGAGCCTCCCAATTATCTTCAACAAATCTTATATCATGTTTTAAAGGTTCTATACCTATCGCTTTCAAACTTTCCAAGTAAAGATCTTGCACATCTTCTGGAGAAGGTTTTAAAATAACTTGTAGTTGATGATGTTGATAAACCCTGTTTGGATTTTCTCCATACCTTGCATCTGCAGGTCTCCTTGATGGTTCTACATATACTACCTTCCAGGGTTCTGGACCTAATGCCCTTAAAAAAGTATGTGGATTCATTGTCCCAGCACCTTTTTCTACATCATAAGGCTCTAGAATAATGCACCCCTTACTTCCCCAGTATTCAAGTAATTTCAGCATTAATTCCTGAAAATACATCTTTGTTACCTCCTTAATTTGTGGATTAAAAATATTTTGACATAAAAAAACCTTTACATCCCTATAGGGACGAAAGGTAACTTCCGCGGTTCCACCCTACTTAATACCTTTAAAAGGTATTCTCTCATAATATATGCTCAGAAGTGCCCTTCATCAATTCATTATACCAGGCTCTCACCATCCCTAGCTCGCTTATATAATATATATTGACTATTGTCTTCTTCATTGCATAGTTTCTTTAGTTTATCTATAATTAATAATCTAGCAAAAAAATTTAAGATTGTCAATACTATGCATTATTATCTTCTGAATCTGAAGATTGCTTACTGCCTGACATTTTCTTTTCTACAGCTTCATTAATATTTACAACTTCTCCATTTTCTTTTACTATTTCAAAGGTGCATTTTGAAAATAAAGCTGTGCTAAAACCTAATAGTGCAATTTGAGGAGATAATACTGTACCTATTGCCCCAGCAGTAACTGGTATATTCATGATTATTTCTCCATCTTTTCTTATAATTATCTTTGTCACATTACCTTTTTTTAAAGATTCCTTCAATTTTTCAAATATTTGCTCACCTGTATTTCCTAAATTTTGTGCAAAGGTTTTATCCTTGCTTTCAATATAGACAATAGCCTCAACTACATCTCCATCACAAGCTTCCAATGCTTCCTTTGCTTCTTTATAACTAGCATTAGTTCTTGCAACTACTTTATCAATATCATCTAAAGATATATCCATATTAGGCACCTCCATTCTTTTCAATTGATTTAATAAAATTTAATGAATTAAAATGATCTTTTTCTATGCATGTCAATATATATTGTACCAAAATATCCTGCAATTTAATCATGACATCTTTAGGCATCTTGATTTCATCTAAATTGTCAAGGGAAGTATATAAAAGAAGTTTTAAATATTTAAGCATAGCTCCATCCATATATCGGCTAGTCTTTTCTAAATTAGAACAATTTTCACATATAATCCCGCCTTGCTTTATACTAAATCTTAGCTTATCATTTATTACATCCTTTCCACACATAACACAATTATCTAAAAATGGTCTAAAGCCTAAAAATGATATATATTTTATTTCAAAACTAATTACAAATTTCAAAAAATCATCATCCATATTAGACAGTATACTCAAAGCTTTTATCAGAAGCTTAAAAAGTTTTTCATTTGGTTCTTCTTCGACAATAGAAGAATCAATAAGTTCTAAAAGATATGTACCGTATAGAAGTCTGTTCATATCTTCTCTTATGTCATAGAAAGAATCTAAAATATCACCTTGGCTTATGTGGTAAAAATTTTTGCCTTTATAAAAAGTATATTCACTATAAGAAAAAACTTGACTACTAGCAATAAAGGGGCTTCTTGGTCTCAATGCTCCTCTAGCAATAGCATGAATTTTCCCATATTTTAAAGAAAATATATTCAATATCTTATCTGTTTCTTCAAACTTTGTTTCTCTTAAAACTATTCCTTCAGATTTTACAAGCATTTAGTCACTCCAATACTATTCATATCCAAAATACTTTACCTTGTTTTCCTTATCTCTCCAATTTTTTTCTACTTTCACCCATAGCTGTAAATTAACTTGACTTCCCAAAAGATTTTCTATATCAATTCTAGCGCTTTTGCCTATACCTTTTAGTTTTCTTCCATTCTTGCCAATGATAATTCCCTTGTGAGATTCCTTTTCGCAATAAATTGTAGCATGAACATCTATTATATCTTTGTCATCTCTTGTATTAATCATATCAATTGCTATAAATACCCCATGAGGAACTTCTTCTTCCAGATAATTAAGAGCTTTTTCCCTTATAATTTCAGCTATGATAAACCTCTCAGGTTGATCTGTTATCATATCTTCTGGAAAATATTGTGGCCCTTCTGGCATCATCTTTTTTAATACATCTATATAAAGTGACACGTTGGTTCCATTCATTGCAGAAACAGGTATTATATCATCAAACATATTTAATCGTCTATATGTATCCATTATTTCAGCTATATCCTCTTTTGAAAGCTTATCTATTTTATTTATAACTAATATTTTAGGTGTTCTAACACCCTTCAATTGCACAATAATATTTTCATCTAATGGTCCTATTTTTTTGCTATTGTCTACTATAAAAGTAACAACATCAACTTCATTTAACGTACTCTTAGACACATTCATCATATATTCATCTAATTTGTTTTTAGGTTTATGAATACCTGGGGTATCAATAAAAACTATTTGAAAATCATTTTGAGTATATACACATTGAATTTTATTTCTTGTAGTCTGAGGTTTATCTGAAATAATTGAAACCTTTTCTCCAATTATAAAATTTAAAAGTGTTGATTTTCCTACATTGGGTCTACCTATTATAGTCACAAAACCTGATTTATACATAGCATCACTCCTATTTTTCTGAATTTTCTAAGTCTTCTGGTCCAAAACTATATGGCAACAATTCTTCTAAAGTATATTCTTTGTATTCATCTATTGATTTAGCAATAATTATTTTGGCATTTTCCCCAAATTCTCTTATGACTTGTCTACAAACTCCACATGGATAAGTAAATCCTGCATCTCCTACTATAGCTATAGCTTTTATATTTCTCTTCCCTTCTGAAATTGCTTTGAAAATAGCAGTTCTTTCAGCACAGTTTGTAGGGCTATATGAGGCCGACTCAATATTGCACCCTCCATATATACTCCCATCTTCCATAAGTACTGCTGCTCCTACATGAAAATTCGAATAAGGTACATAAGCCATTTTTTTAGCTTCAAACGCTTTTTCTATAAGTTCTCTTTCATTCACAGTAATCACTCCTATTTGATAATTAAATTTGGTTTTATATTTGTCACTTGAATCCAAGTGACTCCAGAATTTAATTTTATTTCCTTTCCACTTTCATCATAATATTTAGTTTTAGCGTTTCTAGAACTTTTAGTCCAAGTAATATTTTGCCCCTGTCCATTGGTTATATATATACCATTTCCACTACCTATCAAATCAATTTTAAGTCTACCTTCTTTATCAATAACTTTTGTATTAGCCTCTTGTATTATAATATTTTTAACTACAATTGGCACATTGTAGCACTCATCAATATGTAACTTACCATCTTTATATCTTTTATAATTTTTTTCAATCTCATCATACACATATTGAGTATTATTTTCATTGTTATAAATAATACTTACGTCTTTTGCAGAAAAACCATTTATTTCAGTATCTTCAGTGAAAAATTTAAATCCTTCAAAATTTCCTTCTAATTTATATCCTCTTTCAGCTTGAGTTTTTCGTATAATATTCATACTGGTATAAAGATTATGAGGCTTTTTTTTACCATTCTTTGTATTTCTATAAAAAACACTTGGTGAACTTGATAATCCATCAATATCTGCAATACCTAAAATTTTTATATCTTTTTTAGCTTCCTCGCTTCCACCAACCCTTACATATATGGGATCATACTCCAATAGAGTAGTAACAAAATAAGGTCTTGAACTTCTAATTGGCCCCAGTTCCTGTGGATCATTTAGAAGAAATATTCCCATATATCTTGTATAAGGTGCTTCTACCATAAATTCATAAACTACTTCCGCTTCTGAAAGGCCCGCTTGCCATCTAGCTCTTGGATGATTATCAAACATAACTGCTACTGGTCTTCTATTTATTTTCTCCTCAGATGCATAAATCCCACTTAAAGGTGAAGAAATCCCTTCCTTCAAATCTTCGCCTTTCTTTTCATCTTCTTCATCGCCAATGATCACTATTTCTTCATTATCTTCTATCTCCACATCATCTTTTTTACAACCTACAGAAACTAAACTTATAGAAAATACTAATAATATAAATAGTATTTTTTTCATAAATTCCTCCTGTTAACCTATGATTTGAAAAACTAAAATTCCTATTAAAGTTCCCAATATAGCACCTGTAATGACTTCAAAAGTGCTATGAATTTTTCCTTCCACTCTACTTTCCCCTAATAGTATAGCCATAAAATAAGCCAATGTTGTAATCAACACGTTTCCTGCTAAGAAACTTATGATTGTTGCTATTAAAAATCCAATAGCTGAATGTCCACTAACTATTCCTCCCTTAAAAGGAGTACCTGTTTGAGCTATTGTTTTTATAACTACAATTATAATTATAACTAAAAATATAGATATAAAAGTCAAATGAATTGGTGAATTTTTGATTTTAAATAATAGTACATGGGAATAAGGATTTAATCTATCAAAAAACAATAAATAACCCACTACTATAGCATTTATAGCTGATACGAGAACTGCCCCTGCTGCTACATCTTTTGCAATTTTTGCTAAAGGATGATAATCTTTCGTAAAAAGATCTATGGATTTTTCTATAGATGTATTTATCATTTCTGAGGCTATGACAAAACTTACCGTTAAAAATAATATTAAGAATTCAAGTCTACTAAAATTTAAAAATAGACTTAAAACAAGAACTATAATAGCTAAGCTAAAATGTATCCTCATATTTCTTTGAGTTTTCAATGTGTAAATTATTCCGTCTACCGCATAATTAAAACTATCTATAAGACTTCTAGATTTCATTTAACCACCTTGTTTTATTCGTTTTTAAATATTTTTAAAGTTTTCATGACACTCTTTTCTTTTTCTCTCATAACTTTTTTATCTTCATTTGTCATATGATCATATCCAAGAAGATGAAACATACTATGAGCGGTTAAATATGCTATTTCTCTTTCAAAAGAATGTCCATATTCTTTTGATTGCTCTAGAGCACGTTCAAGAGATATAACAATATCACCTAAAAGAGGTGTAAAAAGTCCCAAAGAATCTTCTTCCATAGGAAAAGAAAGCACATCCGTAGGAGAATCTACATTTCTATACTCTCTATTTAATTCTCTGATTTCTTCATTGTCCACAAAAGAAACACTCACTTCCACATCTATAGAATATCCCTCTTCTTTTAAACATTCTTCTATGACCTGATTTATAATACCTTCAATAGCTTCAATTTTTTCGTCTATTTCTATTTTATCCTGTCTATTGTCTATATATATATCCATCTATATCTCTCCTTTAATTTCCCCTTTTACTTCATTTATATCAAGCTTGGGATATTCTATTCTATCATGAAATATTCCCAAGAGTACAGTACAAAAAATATTGGCGATTGTATTTAAATCTTTCAAAGTCAAATCGCATTCTTCAAGTTGTCCATCTTCTAATTTCCCTTTTATAATATTTCTGACCATTTCTTCTATTTTCCCTTTGTTAGGTTCCTTTATAGATCTAACTGCAGCCTCCACTGAATCCGCTAACATTATTATAGCTGCTTCTTTGGTCTGAGGCTTAGGACCTTTATATCTGAAATCCTCAATTTTTACATTTTCATTATTCTCACCTTTTAGTGCTTTATAATAAAAATAAGCTACTATTGTATCCCCATGATGCTGGATTATTATATCCTTTATTTCTTTAGGCAAATCGTACTCTTCTGCCATTGCTAGTCCATCTTTAGTATGATTTGTTATAATAAGTGTACTAAGGCTTGGATTTAATTTATCGTGAGGATTTTCAAATCCAAACTGATTTTCTTTAAATAAATAAGGCCTTTTTAGTTTTCCTATATCATGATAATATGCTCCAACTCTTGCTATAAGTGGATTTGCTCCAACTTCTTCTGCAGCTGCCTCACTTAAATTTCCTACCAGCACACTGTGATGATATGTCCCAGGAGCCTCCATAAGCAATTTTTTTAGAAGGGGCTGGTTTGGATTAGAAAGCTCTAACAATTTAAGGGGAGTTAATATTTGAAATACATTTTCCCATAAAGGCAATGTACCTATAGTTAAAACTGCACAAAAAATCCCATTTAATATGCCATATCCACTCTTTATGAGAGTATCTAAAATATCTGCTTTTTTTACAAGACCAAAAGATACTATAGTCAAAACATTTACAATTCCAACTACTAATCCATTGAAAAAAATATTATATCTTTGGGAAGCATTTATAACACTAAAGGCCCCTATGCTTCCTCCAATTAATAACATAGCTACTACGCTTTCATCAACCTTTAAAATAATTCCAATTAAAAAAGCTAATATAGCATTTATTATTAAAGCCAATTTTGGATTTATAATAAGAGTAATGAGCATAGCAGCTGTAGAAACAGGCATTATATATGGTGAAATACTATATACTCCTTCAGATATAAGAACTATACTTATAATTATAATATCTAGTATGATTAACTTTGAACTTGTGAAAACTTCCCTGTTAAAATGATACAAATATAGACCAATTACAAATTCTACCAATAGAATGATGATCAATGTACCTATTATAGTACTTAAATCATATCCTTCTTTTTCTTTTAAAAGACCAGAATCCTTTATAAGTTCATATGCATTTGCATCGATTCTATCGCCTTTTCTTACAATTATTTGATCTTCTTTCACTATAACCGGCTCTACACTTTCAGCTACCTCTAATTTTTCTCTTTGAGTAGCCTCCATGTCTAAAAACTTATTTGGTTCTATAGTAGATTCTATAAGAACCATACCTAGTTCCTTTTCTTCTTTGGACATATCTAATGTTTTAAAAATACTTTTTACATTTTCCATTTCATATTCTAATTCTTCTTCTTTTATACCTGCACTCATTATTTGATTTATAATATCATATATAGCATTTTCTAAAGAATTTAATTCTTTATTGTCTATTCTCACAGCTATATTAAAATATTTTGGCTGCAATTTTATATTTGATTGTTCTTCAAGCAAATTAGCTTTCTTTGTGTTGCTCATATTGTCATAAGCTTTTACATCTTTTACAAGACCAAAAAAAACTCTAATATCATTTTTCATTTTCATCTGAACAGATGGATTGACTCTAAATCTAGGGTCAATCCTTTCCATTGCCTCGTTTTTTAACCTTTGCGTAGCACTTTTATCTTCTATATCTTTAGTGGCTCTAATTTCATAAGGAGATACATCTCCTACTCTCACCTTTACTTTCTTTGGTTCTATATTGTCAATAATTGTAAAGAACAAAATCAATGTAAAAACAATCTGCAATACTACAATACCGACCTTCTTGTGTTCAGAAAAATATGAAAACATTCTTTTAATTTTAGGTTTTTTTCTTCCCTTGTCTTTAATTTTCTGTTTCATCATGGGATAACCCCCCCAACAAAATATCTACTCAACATTTTTTTCATATTTATCATAAGCTTCTATTATTTTTTGTACCAATGGATGTCTTACAATATCTAATTTTGTTAAATACACAAAATCTATACCATTTATTCCAGAAAGTATTTTGGTTACAGTCTTAAGACCTGAGGATTTTCCACGAGGTAAGTCAATTTGAGTTATGTCCCCAGTAATTATAGCTTTTGAACCAAATCCTAATCTTGTTAAAAACATTTTCATCTGCTCATTTGTAGTGTTTTGTGCTTCATCAAGTATCACGTAAGCAGAATCCAATGTTCTTCCTCTCATATACGCTAGTGGTGCTACTTCTATAAGCCCTTTTTCAACAAACTTTCCATAAGTTTCAAAACCCATTATATCAAATAGTGCATCATATACAGGTCGTAAATATGGATCTACTTTTTCTTGTAAATCACCTGGCAAAAATCCTAGATTTTCTCCAGCTTCTACTGCAGGCCTCGTCAAAATTATTCTATTAACTTCCTTATTCTTAAAAGCATTTACTGCCATAGCCATAGCAAGATAAGTCTTTCCAGTACCTGCTGGACCAATTCCAAATACTATATCATTATTTTTCATAGAATCAATATATCTTTTCTGACCTAGAGTTTTAGGTTTTATACTCTTTCCAGATGCAGTGATACATATAGTTTCATCCATCAATTCCTTTACCTTTTCTTCTTTTCCTTCATAAATAAGTTGAATAGTATACATTAGCTCTTGTTTTGCAAGTTTACCTTGTGCTTTTATTATTTCAATTAATTTATATATAAGTCTATCTACCAGCATAACTGGAATTTCTTCACCTATTATTTTTATTTCTCCACTTCTCAAGAGAATTTCTACACCAAATTCACTTTCAATTATCTTTATATTTTCATCAAATTTGCCAAATAGCTCAAACATAACATTTTCATCCTCTATAGCAATGATTTTCTCCGTGATGTCTTTGCTCAAAACTAATCCTCCCTATTATAAATTATTTGCTTTTCTCCGATGTCTTCAATAACTTCTATAATCACTTGTGTTATCAATTTATTACCATCTATATCGTATTTTACATCTTTAGATATTACTTGACTGTCTTTAGGTAATACCTTATTTATTTCTTGTACTCCCAATACTTGAGTTGAACGTTTCAGTGAATCTATATTTTGTTTTATCTTCTTTATTTCAACCTCTCTATATTCATAGCTTACAATTTGTATAGGTAAAAAATCTATTATACTCTTTGTATTCTCAAATACTATATACTCTCTAAAAGGAATTTCTCCTTCTATAATTTGTATTCCTTTTTCTCCAAATTTCAACTCTTTTCTTGTATAAACCTCACCAGTCTCCTCTTTTATTTCTTTTTCGATAGTTTCTTCCATCGTATATGCATATCTAGTGAGAGCTAATACTTCTCCATCTGAATGAACAAGTATATTTTCTTCCATAGACTCATCTTTTATAATTCCAGTTATTAATACTTGACCTTTTTCTACTACCTGTCCTTCTTCTACAATATTTTTCCCATTTCTTGCAATAACCTTTTTTATAACTCCTTTTTTCTTAGCTACAATATTGCAAGGAGTTTTGGTGTCTATTTTTTCAGGTGGTAAGTCTTGCTCTTTTACATCTATAAAAAGTTTAGTTCCCTTCATTTCAACTGAAACAAAAGAAAACTCACCAAACTCATCAAAAATTTGGTTCCTTATATTTTCAAAGTCTATATTATACTTCATTTTGCCTGAAGAAATATCTATGCTATTTAAAAAATTTATGATCTCCTCATCCTTAATCTTTTCATTTCCTGATATTTCAATACTCCATATAAATGAGGATAAAAATATTATGAGTGCTATAAATATTATAAACCCAATTCCAAACATTTTTCTCTTTTTAATTTTCCCTAACAGAAAAGGAAAACCCCTTTTATCAACTATATAAACCCTACAGCCTACAGCCTTTACAACCTCTTTTAAGGCTTTAAATCCCTCTAAACTTACCTTTCCTTCAATAACAGTATATTCAATTCTTTCTATATCCCAAAGGTATATATCCTTGTTTAAAGCTAAGTTTAAAAATTTCTCAAGAGTAAGTCCTTCCACTCTAATAATAACATATCCTCTAAAATAATTCCATATTTTTATAGCTAGCATATATACACCCCTTAGTATAAAAATTCAAGCTTTTCTATAAGCCCCGAAATAATTATCTCTTCTGAAAGAATAGTTTTTAGACACATGTCAGAACCAGTCATTTTAATTACTCCAGAATTTGTATTGATTCTTATAGTTTCTTTTGTATATTCAATAATACCTTTGTGATTAGTAACAAGTATTTGCATATTCCCTATCATGGTTATCTTGGGCAAATCCATGACTATTTCTTTCGGTAGCTCAAATATATCTGAAATATTTGATTTTATATTATCAACTTTATTTTTCACTTAAAAAGCCCTCCTTCTTATTTAAATTTATGCTTAAAATAAAAGAGGTATTACAAAATAAAGAGTATGTAGTCTTTGTACTTGACTAACATACTCTTTATTTTTAATAAACTTTATTTTGTCTACATTTTGGTTCTGATAATATTTCTTTCATTACTATCCCTTTAACAATATCATTTTTAGTAAATTCACCTAATACTTGTGATTTTTCTTTGGCTTCTTTGCTTTCTTTTTCTACATCAATATTTTGTACTTTAACTTCATCAAGCTCATATTCCGAGTCTAGATATCTGTAATTTTCATTAGTTTCTCTTCTTTCTTCAAATAAAGATTTTCTTTGTTTTTCTTTTTCTGCAGTTAAAGGTACTTTTTTTTCTTTTTTCTTTGTATTGTATTTTTTCATGTCAGACTTAGATAAAGTATTTGATTTAGTACCCTTAGCCATTTCTATTTTGCTTTTTTCTTGAATACTTTTGATTATTATAGGTAGTAGAAAAATAAAAAATATAGCTAAAATATCGGAAATGTCCATATTAACACATCCTCAAAATTTATTCTTTATACTCATCTTCTTTAGTCATTTTAGAAATAGAACTTCTCATATCTGTATCAGCTAATAAATTTTTCATATTGTAATAATCCATAAAACCAATTTTTCCTTCTTTAAGTGAAACTGCCAATGCAAGTGGTACTTCTGCCTCTGATTCTACTACTTTTGCTTTCATAGCTTGAACTTCTGCTTTCATTTCTTGTTCTCTTGCTACAGCCATAGCTCTTCTTTCTTCTGCCTTAGCTTGAGCAATTCTTTTATCAGCTTCTGCCTGATCCGTCTGCAATTTAGCTCCAATATTTCTTCCTACATCTACATCAGCTATATCAATGGAAAGTATCTCAAATGCTGTGCCTGAATCTAGTC
This sequence comes from Sporanaerobacter acetigenes DSM 13106, assembly GCF_900130025.1. Lineage (NCBI taxonomy): Bacteria > Bacillati > Bacillota > Tissierellia > Tissierellales > Sporanaerobacteraceae > Sporanaerobacter > Sporanaerobacter acetigenes. Next base: position 264,730 of record NZ_FQXR01000003.1, read on the forward strand.
CTTTATCTAATACAGTTTTGGATATACTGTCAGGGTTTTCAAGCACTTCTTTATGGCTGCTTGAACTACCTACTGTTGTAACAATACCCTCTCCAACTCTGGCAATAATAGTTTCTTCACCAGCGCCTCCTACTAACCTTTCAATATTAGCTCTCACAGTAACTCTAGCTTTAACCATAACTTCAATACCATCTTTTGCTACCGCAGATATCACTGGTGTTTCAATGACCTTAGGGTTTACACTTACTTGCACTGCTTCTAATACATTTCTTCCAGCTAAATCTATAGCAGCTGCCCTCTCAAATTCCAATGGAATTTCTGCTCTTTGAGCTGCTATCAATGCATCTACTAAAACATTTACATTCCCACCAGCTAAATAATGTGCTTCCAACTCATTTACGCTTATATCTAATCCAGCTTTTGTTGCTTTAATCATTGGATTAACAATTCTTGAAGGTACAACTCTTCTAAGTCTCATACCTATCAAATTCGAAATGCCTACTTTTACACCTGAAAAGAAAGCCGTTATCCACAATCCTACAGGAACAAAAGTAAAAAACAATATTACCAGTAAAACAATAAGAATTGTAATTCCTATAGTAAATCCTAAACTACCTGTCATTTTCTAACCTCCTCACAATAATTTTTGAGCCTTCCACTTTTCCTATTTTTATCTTTGAACCTTTACTTATATAGTTTCCCTCTGATAGTGCATCCATTCTTTTTCCTTCTACCTCTATTATTCCACTTGGTCTCAATTCTGTTATAGCTATACCTTCTTTTCCTAAATATTCAATTTTAGAATTTGCACTTGTATATCCTTCCTGATTTTTCTGCTCTGTAGAAAGTACTATTTTGTCAAAATAGGGTTTCTTATGACCATATTTTACCAATATAACTGTGATAATAGCGGTGATAATAATAGAAATACTTACAGCCATTAAAGCGTTTTGTAGGGAATTCATAGCCAATACTAATCCTATGACCACAAGAATTATGCCGCTTATCCCAGGTAATCCAAACCCTGGAACCATTCCTTCAACTATTAAAAGTATCATACCTGCAACAAATAAAATTATAGAAGTCCATTCTGTATTCCCTGCCATCATATTGCCACCAAAAAATAATCCAAATGAAATAATACTTATGATGCCACCAATTCCAAATCCAGGAGTAAATATTTCTATCATCATTCCAATGAAACCAAGAGTTAATAAAATTGTACTGACATAAGGATTGGTGATTATTTTGACTATTTTCATTTCTGTTTCTGTAGAATTTGTATTTCCTTCACAATAAGATAGTGAACTAACAAAAATCAAGATAATAAATACTGTCAATAAAATTTTCCACACTTTTCTCTTTTTCATATTATCACCTCCTCGTTACTATTATTATATTATCTAATAACTAAAAATACAATAAAAAACCTAGGTAATTAAACCTAGGTTCATTTCAAGTATTTTCTTGCAATACTATTCACCATGCTACCATCAGCTTTACCTTTGATCTTAGGCATAACTGATTTCATAATAAGTCCAATATCTTTTATGGATTTAGCATCTACTTCTTTTATTGTTTCCTTGACTATTTCTTCAACTTCTTCTTCTGTCAATTGTTTAGGCAAATATTCAAGTAAAATTTCCATTTCTTTTTTTGTCTGTTCAACTAAATCTTCTCGTCCACCTTTTTCAAAATCCTGTATAACATCTCTTTTTTCTTTTACTTGCTTAGCTATAATATCTATAATATCTTCATCAGTTAGTTCAATTCTTTCATCGACTTCTCTTTGCTTGATACTTGCTCGCACCATTGTGATAGTATTTTTCCTCAAGGTGTCTTTATTTTTCATTGAAGATTTCATATCTTCCATAAGTTTCTCTTTTAGAGACATACTTCCACCTTCTTAGTATCTACCTTTGTTTTTTCTTCTAGCTGCTTCAGATTTTTTCTTACGTTTCACGCTAGGCTTTTCATAGTGTTCTCTTTTTCTAACTTCAGCCATAACACCTGAACGAGCACATTGTCTTTTAAATCTTTTAAGTGCATTGTCTAGTGATTCGTTTTCTCCGACTCTAATTTCTGCCATCTATTTCTCCCTCCCCTCATCCACTGCAAGAGTACCTACTACACTATATGCAGTAAGCGGAATTCGGCACTAGATTATTATACATTATATGTGGAATTTATGCAACTAGATTTTAACCTGGTGGCCATAACAATTGTCTTCCACCTAATACGTGGAAATGAAGATGTTCTACTGTTTGTCCTCCATATTCACCACAATTATTTATAATCCTGTATCCTTTTTCATCTAGTCCTTTTTCCTTAGCTATTTTCTTTATAATCAATACAATATGACTAATAATAGATACATTGTTTTCATCAATTTCTTTTATAGAAGAAATATGCTCTTTAGGAATAACCAAAAAGTGGACAGGAGATTGTGGGTTTATGTCATTAAAAACTATGACTTTGTCATCTTCATAAATCTTATCTGTTGGTATTTCTCCATGTGCAATTTTACAAAATATGCAATCATTCATCCCATTCACCTCCTAATACCATTCTAATTATTATATTCTACGTGAAAATTAAAATTCCTCTATTTCTCCAATTAAATTTTCATCATCTAGCTCAGTTATTTTCACAGTTAATATCCTTCCCTTATATTCCTCTTTAAAAGGAGCTTTAACCCTTACATAGTTTGTAGTATAGCCTTCTATAAAACTTGGATCTTTTGATTCTTCTTCAAACAATACTTCCATAGTCTTTCCTAATAAATTCTTGTTAAATTTAATAGAAAGTTCTTCTCCCAAATTAATTAATTTTTCACTTCTCTCGTGTTTTATATTGCCATCTACTTGATTTATATATTTACTAGCAGGGGTCCCCTTTCTCGGAGAATATTTAAACACATGAATTCTAGAAAAATTTATTTCCTTGACAAAATCACAGGTCTCTTCAAATTCTTTTTGCCCTTCTCCAGGAAATCCCACTATGACATCCGTAGTAATTCCAGCATAAGGCATATACTCTCTTATGAGTTTTACAATATTTCTATACTCTTCCGTTGTATATTTTCTATTCATCCTCTTTAGAATGGTATCTGAACCACTTTGTAGGGATAAATGGAAATGATCACAAACTTTTGGCATCTTAATTACACTTTCCATAAACTCTCTATCTATGAGTGTTGGTTCAATAGAACTAAGTCTTATTCTTTCAATACCTTCAATTTTATTTACTTCTTTTATAACATCTAGTAAACTGATGTCTCCTAGATCTTTTCCATAACTGGCTACATGAATACCTGTAAGGACTACCTCTTTAAACCCAGCTTGTGAAAGCCTTTCCGCTTCACTTATTATATTCTCAAGTGTTCTACTTCTAATAGGCCCCCTAGCATAAGGTATGATACAATATGAACAATACTGATTGCAGCCATCTTGTATTTTCATATACGCTCTAGTCCTTGATTTAATTTCTTCAATCTCTAATTCCTCGAAATTGTTAAGCATTCTAAAATCCTTGACCATATTTATCTTTTTCTTTTCTTCTTTTGCTTCTTCACACGACTCTACAATTTTTCTTTTATCACTTGTACCAATTATAACGTCTACATCATTCATTTTTTCTATTTCTTTTGGAGCTACTTGAGCATAACATCCTACCACAGCTATGATAGAATCATGATTGAGCTTCTTTGCTCTTCTAATAAATTGCCTAGATTTTCTATCTCCTAAATTGGTTACAGTACATGTATTTATAACATATACATCTGCATACTCATTCTCACCGACTATCTGGTATCCACGTTTTTCAAATAGCTCTTCCATAGCTTCTGTTTCATATTGGTTTACTTTACAACCTAGTGTGTGAAATGCAACTTTTTTCATTTAACCACTCCTAAATATCTCCTAATTCATATAATAATATTGACATAGCCACCAATCCTGCAGTTTCTGTTCTGAGTATTCTGGGCCCTAAAGAAACTATATTGCTACCAATACTTCTAAGTTCTTCAATTTCTCTTTCTTCAAATCCACCTTCTGGACCAATAATGATATGAATTTTTTCTCCCTCAATATTTTTCATAACATCCTTTAAATGAACTGTTTCTTCATCCTCATAGGGCACCAGAATGTTTTTTTCATCTTTTAGGGAAGATAGCATGTCATTAAATGAAATAATGTTTTTAACTATTGGTATGCAATCTCTCTTGCTCTGTTTAGCTGCTTCTAAAGCTATTTTATTCCAACGTTCTACCTTTTTATTTTCCTTTTTTATATCATTTATTTTTACGACAGTTCTATCAGTAATCAAAGGATATATCTCCGCAGCTCCCAATTCAGTAGCTTTTTGAACTATAAAATCCATTTTGCTACTTTTAGGAAGTCCTTGATAGAGAACTATATGAATTGGAGGTTCATTTTTACTTTTAAACTTTTCTTCTATATTCGCAAGTATAATGTTCTTTTCTATACTATGTATTTGACATAAATACAATATGCCTTTAGATACTACCTCTATACTATCTCCTACTTTTAATCTAAGAACATCTTTTATATGTTTTACATCTTCCCCTACAATTGTTATAAGATTTTTATTGACTTGATTTTCTTGTACAAAAAATCTATTCATATTACTCATCCTTTTCAAGCTTTGATACTATGCAAGCCCAACCGTTCATTTTAGATATTTCTAAAACTTTGAATCCCTCTTTTGAAAGAGCATCCACTACCATATCTATTTTTTCTATTATAATTCCTGAGGATATAAATATACTATCTCCTTTTAAATATGGAGTTATATCAGATGTTAAATCCACAATTATTTCTGCAATAATATTTGATACTATTATATCAGCTTTTTCATCTACCACATCTAACAAATTTCCTCTTCTTATTTCAACTACATCAGAAACTTTGTTTAGTTGAACATTTTCTTTTGAAACTTTTACGGGAAGTTCATCTAAATCTACTCCAATAACCTTTTTCCCGCCCAATTTTGCTGCTGCAATACTCAATATACCACTGCCACAACCAATATCAAATATAGTGGACTCTGGCCTTACATGTTTTTCCAAGGCTCTAATGCACATAGTAGTAGTTTCATGGGTTCCCGTTCCAAAAGCCATTCCTGGGTCTAATTCCACTATTATTTCCCCTGAGCTTTCTTTATATTTTTCCCAGGTAGGTTTAACCACTATTTTTTCTCCTATTTTTTTAGGTTTATAATATTTTTTCCAAGATTCCGCCCAGTCTTTTTCGTAAACCTCTGTCGTAGTTACTTCTCCCAATCCTTTGTCTAAATTATATTGAGGGATTTTTTCAACATTTTGCTTTATAAGTTCTATTTTATCTATTAGATCTTCACTTTCTGGAAAATATCCTTTTATTATTACTCCTTCAAAATCTTGTTTTAGAAGATTTGGATCAATATAATCCCAATCGTCCTCATTTTTAGCAAAAGCTAATACATCATTTGGATCTTCAATGGCAAGACCTCCAACTCCTAATTCATACAAAATGTTGGCTACAGCTTCTTCCGCTTCAGTAGTTGTCTTAATCTGTACTTCTATCCATTTCATATGTTTTCACATCCTTTTAAGATTAAGTAAATTCCACATTATTATACCCCATTTTGGGCTTAAAAAAAAGGGTTTTAAAAAACAATCACCTTTTCATAGGTGATCGTTCTTTAATTGAAGGCATCTTTCATTTTGTCAAAGAAACCTTTCTTTCCTCCTTTATAACTATCTCCACTTTCCTTAGCAAATTCGATTAAAATTTCTTTTTGTTTTTCTGTAAGTTTCTTCGGTACTTCTACTTCTACTTTAAAATAAAAATCTCCTTTTCCATATCCTCTAACATTCTGTACACCTTTGTTTTTAAGTTTAAATACTGTTCCAGTTTGAGTACCTTCTGGAATGTCATATTTAATAGGCCCTTCCAATGTAGGAACCTCTATTTCGGATCCTAAGGCTGCTTGAACAAAAGAAATAGGAATATCACAATGTATGTCATTTCCTTCTCTTCTAAATATATCATGTTCTCTGACATTTATATAAATATATAAATCTCCTGAAGGTCCCCCTCTTTCCCCTGCATCTCCTTCGCCTTTAATAGATATTATAGAGCCCGTATTTACTCCTGCCGGAACCTTTACTTTGATTTTTTTGGAGTTTTTTACTTTACCTGTTCCACCACAAGTTGTGCATTTGTCTTTAATTATTTCACCAGTGCCGCCACATTCATCACAAGTAGCAACTCTTACAAATTGTCCAAAAGCTGTATTTTGTGCATACTTTATTTCCCCTGTTCCACCACATTTAGGACAGGTAGTTTTGCTACTGCCAGGCTTAACTCCAGAACCAGAACAAACACTACATTCATCAACTTTTCTTATCTGTATTTCTTTTTCTACCCCAAATACTGCTTCTTCAAAGCTTAAGTTTAGATTATGTCTTATATCTGCTCCTTTTCTTGGTCCCGCTCTCCTAGTTTGAGATGAAAATCCTCCACCAAAAATGTCAAATATATCGTCAAATATATCAGAAAAACCTGTAAATCCGCCAGTTTGTCCTTCTACACCCGCATGACCAAATCTGTCATATTTAGCCCTTTTTTCAGGATCACTCAACACTTCATAAGCTTCATTTAATTCTTTAAACTTTTGTTCCGCTTCTTCATCGCCTGGGTTCAAATCTGGATGATATTTTTTTGCCAGAGTTCTATATGCTTTCTTTAATTCTTCTTCTGTTGCATCTTTGGACACATTCAAAACCTCATAATAATCCCTTTTTTCCACTATTTCACCAACTTTCAATGCTATACTAAAGACATTTTACCAAAAATCAAAGCTAAATGAAACCATTTAGCTTTGATTTTCTTAAATTATTTATCATCATCATCTACTACTTCATAATCTGCATCAACTACATCATCACCATCATTTCCTGTACTTCCACTTGTGCCTTGTTGTTGCTGTTGTTGTGCAGCCTGTTCATATAGTTTTTGTGATATAGCATAAAACTCATTTGTCAATTCTTCAGTTTTCTTTTTAATATCATCTATATCATCACCTTCAAGTGACTTCTTCAACTCTTTCAATTTTTCTTCTACTTTAGCTTTTTCACTATCTGAAACTGAATCTCCCAATTCATTTAATGTCTTTTCTGTTTGATATACCAATGAATCTCCATTGTTCCTAACTTCTATTTCTTCTTGTTTTCTTTTGTCTTCCTCTGCAAATTTTTCAGCTTCTTTTACTTTCTTTTCAATTTCTTCATCACTTAAATTTGTAGATGCTGTAATTGTTATTTTTTGTTCTTTTCCAGTTCCCAAATCCTTTGCTGATACATTAACTATTCCATTGGCATCAATATCAAAAGTAACTTCAATTTGTGGAATTCCTCTTGGAGCTGGTGGTATTCCAGTTAATTGGAATCTACCTAAAGTTGTATTGTCCTTAGCCATTGGCCTTTCTCCTTGTAACACATGAATGTCAACAGCAGTTTGGCCATCTGCAGCTGTAGAAAATACTTGACTCTTCTTTGTTGGAATAGTAGTATTTCTATCAATTAACCTTGTCATAACTCCACCTAATGTCTCAATTCCTAAAGATAGTGGTGTTACATCTAATAGCAACAAATCTTTTACTTCTCCACTCAATACTCCACCTTGAATAGCTGCTCCTATAGCAACACATTCATCAGGATTTACTCCCTTGTGTGGATCTTTTCCTATAAGTCTTTTAACTGCTTCTTGAACAGCTGGAATTCTCGTTGAACCACCAACCAATATAACTCTATCTATATCTGATGGAGACAATCCCGCATCCTTTAAAGCCATTCTAGCTGGTTCAAGAGATTTTTCTACTAAATGAGCTGTCAATTCTTCAAATTTAGCCCTTGAAATATCCATATTCAAATGTACTGGGCCTGATTGAGTAGCTGTAATAAATGGCAAGTTTACATTTGTAGTCATAGTACTTGATAACTCTTTTTTAGCCTTTTCTGCTGCTTCTTTCAATCTTTGTAGCGCCATATTATCCTGCCTTAAATCTATACCATTTTCCTTTTTAAATTCTTCTGCCATATAGTCAATAAGTTCTTGATCAAAATCATCTCCACCTAAATGATTGTTTCCTCTAGTAGATATTACTTCAAACACTCCATCCCCGAGTTCAAGAATAGATACGTCAAAAGTTCCTCCACCTAAGTCAAATACCATTATTTTATGGTGTTCTTCTTCTTTGTCCATACCATATGCAAGGGATGCTGCTGTAGGTTCATTTATGATTCTTCTAACATTTAATCCTGCAATCTTTCCTGCATCCTTTGTTGCCTGTCTTTGACTGTCTGTAAAATACGCTGGCACCGTGATGACAGCATCTGTTACTTTTTCTCCCAAATAATTTTCTGCATCCATTTTCATTTTTTGCAAAATCATAGCTGAAATATCTTGAGGTGCATATTTCTTTCCATCAATATTTATACTGTAATCACTACCCATTTCTCTTTTAATAGATGCTATAGTCCTTTCTGGGTTTGTGATGGCTTGCCTTTTAGCAGTTTCACCAACTAGTCTTTCTCCATCTTTAGTGAAAGCTACTATAGAAGGTGTAGTTCTATTTCCTTCAGCATTAGGTATAACTACAGGTTCTCCACCTTCCATTACAGCAACACAAGAATTCGTAGTTCCTAAGTCAATTCCTATTATTTTTCCCATATAAATTCCTCCTTGTATACATATTTACTTTATTTTGCAACCTTTACCATACTAGGTCTGATAACTTTATCTTTTAATTTATACCCTTTTTGGAAAACTTCTATAACAGTTCCTTCCTCATATTCATCTGATTCTTCTTGAAATACAGCGTGATGATAATTTGGATCAAATTTTTCATGCAATGCTTCTATTTCTTCTAAACCATTTTCGTTAAGTACTTTTATTAATTGATTGTATATCATTTCCATTCCTTCATAAAATCCATCTTCAGTATCTGTTGAACTACTAAGGGCTCTTTCAAAATTATCCAACACTGGCAACATAGAGTTCAAGATATCTTCTGACGCATAACTATATATACTTTCTTTTTCTTTTTCAGCTCTACCTTTGAAATTAACAAAATCTGCCTGTAATCTTAAGAATCTATTATTTAGATCTTCCATTTCTCTAATCTTATTTTCCAGCTCATTTTTAAGTTTTTCTACTTCATTTACATCTTTTTCTTCCAGCTCTTCTGTACTTTCCACATTTTTCAAATCTTCATTCTCTATTTTTTCACCATGAAACTCCTCAGCAATCTTACCTTCCTTGTTCTCCATTAAATCACCTCTTATATCTGTTTTTGGTGCTACATAGTGGTACCATAGCATCAATTCACACTTTAATAGAGTGTAAGAAAACTTACACCCCATTATTTCATGAAAAACTTGCCTATTATTTCATTTAAATTTATTGCCAACAAATTTACAGCATTTATAACTTTGAAATAATCCATTCTAGTAGGCCCTATAACACCTATTTTACCAATAGTATCCCCATCTAGTTTATAAGTAGCTGTTATGAGACTACAATTCTTTATTTCATCTATGGAATTTTCGCCCCCTATGGTTATTTCAAAATCATCTAGTGTGTTTTTTAACAGTATATCCACTACTAGATCTTTATCCTCAATAAAACTTAAAAATGACCTGGCTTTTGTGACATCACTATATTCAGGAAAATTGAATATATTCGTAACACCATCAGCAAAGACTTCTACATTTTCTACTTCTTCCAATGATTGATTGATAACAGGTATAATGCTTTCTATAATATTTTTATACTCATACATTTCTTTAAATACTACTGTATCTATTTCATTACCTATTTCTTCAATAGTCAGACCCTTAAGCTTTTCATTTAAGAAATTTGAAATAATATTTAATTGATCATTTGGTATTTGATTATCTATCCTAAAAATAGTGTTTTTAACTATTCCTGAATCACTAACAATGACTACCAATATTTCATATTCATCTATGGGTATAAGTTGAATATGTTTAATTGTACTCCTTTTAAATTGAGGAGCTATAGCCAAAGCTGTATAGTTTGTAATCTTTGAAAGTATCTTTGTTGAATTCTCAATGAGGTTATCCATTTCTACAGCTTCTTTTAATAAGTTTTTTTTGATTTCTTGTTTTTTTCTCATATCAATAAAAGCCCTTGGATCCTTTAAAAGCATATCCACATAGAGTCTATAGGCTTTATCTGAAGGTACTCTTCCTGCTGAAGTATAGGGCTTATTTAAATACCCTAAATCCTCCAAATCAGACATTTCATTTCTTATAGTTGCAGAGCTTACCCCTAAATCATATTTTTTAGAAATGGTTCTAGAACCAATAGGTTCTGCACTTGAAATATAGCTGTTTATGATGGCATGAAGTACCCGTAGCTTTCTTTCATCTAACATTTTATCACCCCATATAAATGTAGATTGATTTACAATAAAAGGGTTTTATTAGCACTCTATATTATTGAGTGCTAATCCTTACGATTTAAAGTTATCACTACTATTAAAATTTGTCAATACTTTTTAAGAAATTAATTCATTATTTATGGCAACAAATCTACAAAAACTAAATTACATAAATCTAAACCTTTTTCAGTTAATCTTATATTTTTATCATCAATATAAATTAAACCATTTTTCTTATGTTTATTAAAAATCTCCCTATATATATTATCAATTGAAACTCCAAATCTATTAAAAAAATCTTTTTTATCTATTCCCTGTACTAGTCTCAACCCTAGTATTAAATACTCTGCTATTTCCATTTCCCTATCAATCGTTTCTTCTCCACTTATAGGAAATTTATTTTTACTTAAAAATTCAAAATACTCCTGAAAATTTTCATAGTTCCAATACCTCTTTCCCCAAATATTTGAATGGGAACCAAGACCTACACCTATATAGGGTTTAAGTTTCCAATAGAACAAATTGTGTTTGCAAGCATATCCTTTTTTAGCTAAATTTGATATTTCATAATGTTCATATCCCTTAGATTGCAAATATTTCACCCCATCATGATACATTTTTCTTTCTTCTCCCTCATCAGGCAATATTATTTTCCCATTTTGGTACCAATCATAGTATTTAGTTCCTTCTTCTATTATTAAACTATAAAAAGATATATGCTCTACACCCAATTTAACAACTTCTCCCAAAGTGAAAAACAAATCATCAAAAGTTTGACCTGGCAGTCCAAACATTAAATCTACATTTATATTTGAAAAATTATACTTTCTTAAAAGATTGTATGTTTCATAGAAATCTTCTGAATTGTGAACTCTTCCAATCTTTTTTAATATATTGTCTCTTAAAGATTGACACCCTATACTCACTCTATTTATTCCCATTTCCCTATATATTTTAACTTTTTCTCTATCCATAGTTTTAGGATTTACTTCTATAGAAATCTCTTCTAAATTATCTACATTTAAATTTTCATAAATAGTTTCAAGTATTTTACCTATATATATTGCCTCTATAGAAGAAGGAGTCCCTCCTCCAAAAAAAATAGTTTTAATTGTATAATCTTCTAATTTATCTTTATATAACTTTATTTCATTGTTTAAATGATCTATGTAGTCTGGTATCAATAGTTTTTTATTTGAAAAAGAATTGAAATCACAATAATAACATTTACTTATACAAAATGGAATGTGTATATACAAAGCCAATTCTTTCATACCTTGCCTCCTAAAATTAATGCACACAAATTGTGTGCATTAATTTTTTTCATCATATTTTAAAACTGATAAAAATGCTTCCTGAGGAACTTCTACATTACCTATTTGTCTCATTCTCTTCTTTCCTTCTTTTTGTTTCTCAAGCAATTTCTTCTTTCTCGATATATCTCCACCATAGCATTTTGCAAGAACATCCTTCCTCAAAGCTTTAACTGTCTCTCTCGCTATTATCTTTGAACCTATGGAAGCCTGTACAGGTACAGCAAACTGATGCCTTGGTATTACATCTTTGAGCCTTTCAACAATAACTCTAGCTCTCTCATAAGACTTTTCCTCATGTACTATGATAGAGAAAGCATCTACCAATTCTCCATTTATCAAAATATCTAATTTAACTAATTCTGATTGTTTGTATCCTTTTAGATCATAATCAAGAGATGCATAACCTCTAGTTTTAGATTTAAGTGCATCGAAAAAGTCATATATAACTTCATTAAGTGGAAGTTCATAATGCATAACCACCCTTGTCTCTTCAAGATATTCCATATTTATAAATGTACCTCTTCGATTTTGACAAAGCTCCATTATAGCTCCTACATAGTCTGTTGGAGTCATTATAGACACATCTACAATAGGTTCTTCCATATATTCTATTTCAGTAGATGGTGGAAGATTGGTTGGATTTTGTATATAAAGCATTTCTCCATCTGATTTTTTCACTTTATATATAACACTTGGTGCAGTGGTTATAATATTTAAATCAAATTCTCTTTCCAGTCTTTCTTGTACAATTTCCATATGAAGAAGTCCTAAAAAACCACATCTAAAACCAAATCCTAAAGCTATAGAAGTTTCAGGTTCAAATACTAAACTTGCATCATTTACCTGAAGTTTTTCTAAAGCATCTCGAACCGAGTTGAAATCTTCTCCTTCTGCTGGATAAATACCACAATAGACCATTGGAGTTACTTTTTTATATCCTGGAAGGGGTTTTTCTGTTGGATTCTCATAGCTAGTGATAGTGTCCCCGACTCTTGCATCTTTTACATTCTTGATACTAGCAGTTACATATCCTACATCTCCCGCTTCAAGTCTATCTAGTGGTAATTGTTTAGACGCATTTACTCCCACTTCTACTACTTCATATACTTTGCCTGTTGACATCATCTGTATTTCCATTCCTGGTGCTATAGAGCCTTCAAATACTCTTATATATGAAACAACTCCTTTATAGCTATCATAGTATGAGTCAAAAATAAGAGCTTTCAAAGGTGCATTTATACCGCCCACCGGTGCTGGAACAGATGATACTATTTTTTCTAATACGGCTTGAATATTGGTACCTTCTTTTGCTGAAACAAGAGGTGCATCAGAGCAATCTATTCCAATCACATCTTCAACTTCTTTTTTTACTTCATCAGGTCTTGCACTTGGCAAATCAATTTTATTTATAATAGGGATTATCTCAAGATTTTGATCTAGAGCTAAATAAACATTTGCCAGCGTTTGAGCTTCTATTCCTTGAGTAGCATCTACTACTAAAAGTGCTCCCTCACAAGCTGCAAGACTTCTTGACACTTCATAGTTAAAGTCTACATGCCCTGGAGTATCTATTAGATTTAAAATATATTCTTCCCCATCATTTGCCTTATATATAAGTCTTATTGCTTTTAACTTAATAGTTATTCCTCTTTCTCTTTCCAAATCCATGCTATCCAACATTTGAGCATGCATTTCCCTTGAAGTTAAGAGTCCAGTTTTCTCTATGAGTCTATCTGCTAACGTAGACTTGCCATGATCTATATGAGCTATTATAGAAAAGTTCCTAATCCTTTTTTGTTTATCTTTTTGCATGTTTTTCCTCCTTAGAGTATGAGAATAATCTTAAATAATTATAGCAAAAAAAATAGTTTATGTAAATTAAATGACCAGATTTACTGGTCATTTAATACTTTTTATAAATTCTTTTATGAAATTTATAACATTTAAGTCGTAAGTTTTACCAAACAATTGAATTGAAGGTTTGACTTTCAAATTCAATAAAAAAATATGTTGATCTTGCACATAAGTAAGTTCTTGAATAGATTTTTCTGTTGCTTTTAGTCCTAAATAGAAAATAAACACAACGACTATAATTATCAAAAACTCAAAACGATATTTTGATTTTTCTTTTTTTTGTTTTCTAACACGTTCCACTCTAGTTTCCATAACAATCACCAAGATTATTATGGACATTTTTTTCTATTATATACTACTCTAATTTTCCAAATCTATCTCCAAAAGGGAAGTATCTAAAATTTGCTTTTCCCTTAATGGATTCCACAGAAATACATCCAAAATATCTGCTATCCTTACTTGCCCCTTCTTCTCTGTTGTCACCTAGAACAAATACATATCCTTTTGGAACCAACCAAGTATCTTCATCATAAGTATGAGTATAGGCATTTTCTGCTATATAATCTTCTTCTAAAATTTCACCATTTAAATATACTTTTCCATCCTTTATTTCTACCGTGTCTCCAGCCAAAGCTATAACACGTTTTATATAATCTTTACTAGGATTGTCTGGAGCCTTAAGTATTACAATATCGCCCCTACCAGGATTGGAAAAATACAAAGATATTTTATTTGTAAACAATCTGTCTTTTTCATGTAAGGTAGGATACATTGAACTTCCCAACACATAAGTAGTATTAAATATAAATGTTTTTATCAAAATAGCTACAATGACAGCAAAAAAAATGCTTTTTACCCATTCCATAGTCTCACTCTTTGCTTTTATTTTTTTATCTTCTTCCATGAGAATCCCTCCAAATGTGATACTGAGCTTATATTATTATAACACTTTTTTATATTAAAAAAAAGCAAAATCATTCCTGAACTTTGTCTATAACCACACTCAATATCTTTCCCACCAATTTTGCTGATTCTTGAGCCTCTTCTATAGTATTTAAATTACTACCTATTTCTATTAAAGCATAATAATTAGAAACAAATTGATTGAACTTGCCACTAGGCTTTATTATTATTCCTTTACATAGTCCGGGATAAAGAGTATCTGAAACTGATTTTATGTATTTTGCAAACTTCAAAACCTCGTCTACATTTGGAGAATCTGGACCAATAACTATAGAAAAAGTAGCTACATCTTTTCCATCTATCACAGTTTTAGATTGCTTTACTGCTTTGCTTTTATAACTTGCATTTTCCGGTATTCCATCCCTATGAATATCAAATACCACTTTTAAATTTTCATCATTCCCTATGGCATTTTTAATAGTGTTTAACGATCTTGTATATGAACCATTGTAAGAAGGAGAGTCATGATAAGTAGTTATATGAACAACACCATGGCCATTATTTTCTAAACTTTCAGAAACAATATCTCCAATAGTCAATACATTGTATTTTTTTTCTATAGTATGACATGTATTTTGTACAACTGGCAAATAAGCTTCTGTCCCATGAGTATGGTATATTAAAACATAGGGTTTCTCTTTGTTTATTTCCAATTTTTTGATATTTTGAGCAACAGGTATTCCTTCTAAATTTAGATTTTCTGATTTGATTTCGTTTTCCTGAAAAAACTCTCCTTCTTCACTTTCCATCAAATCTTCAACAAATATCAAATCTTCTAATTGTTGTATATCTAAATTATCATCTTTAGATACTTTTATATCTTTGTCTTTAGATATTGGTGTTGAAATCTTTCCATCTGTTAATGTAAATATAGCTGGAAATTGAGCCTTTATATAATTGTCTATATTCAAAGTATCTCTCAAATTCTTTCTAATTAACTCATATAGATTAATATCAATTCCTTTTTCTCCTTTTAAAAAAGCACTCATAGATGAATTTGAAGTAGATATGATTTTTAACAATATTTCCGATTTATCTATTCTGTCATGTTTCTCAAAGCTAAACACCTCAACGCTTTCTCCATAATCAGCTATAGGTTTCACATCATCTTTAAAATATTTCATCACAATTGTAGAACCCAAAAAAAATATAAACATACAAAAAAGAGCAAATAACACATAATAAAATCTTGTCCTATAAACCTTTGTATTCATATAAATGCACTCCTTTTCATGAAACTCACTAGTGGCAAGTTCTATGTATACTAAAATATTTAAAGTAGAACTTGCCTATTCATTATAAAAATATATTCTAAAAGGAAGATTTATATGAAAAAACTATTTATTTTATATATCTATTTACATCTTTTAAATCAATTCCTGGATGAAGAGCTATATTTAATCCATTTGCTATTACAATAGAGAGATTATCTATGAGCTCATCAATTTCCTTTGGAGTAACAATAGTATTAGGCATAAATGGCTCTAGTACTTCTCTTATTAGAGAATATTTTTCTTCTTTGGATAATTCAACTAACATTTCATAAAATTCAGAACCAAATTTTGCTTCTTTCATCATGGAGTCAATGATTAAATCTATAGTATCATTCACCATAGTAGCAGCATCTACTACAGTAGGAATTCCTATTGAAATAACAGGGACTCCTAGATATTCACTATTAAGTCCTTGCCTTTTATTTCCCACTCCGCTACCTGGGTTTATTCCTGTATCAGAAATTTGTATAGTAGTACTAATTCTATTCATATTTCTTGATGCCAGCGCATCAATAGCTATAACCAAATCTGGATTAGTTTTTTCTACAACTCCTTTTATAATCTCTCCTGTTTCAATCCCAGTAAGCCCCATAACCCCTGGAGATAATGCCGAAACATTAGCCATCTCTTCATCATCTTCTTTTTTATAGGAAACAAAAAAATGTCTTGTAACAAGAACTCTTTTTACTACTTTAGGTCCCAATGCATCTGGAGTCACATTCCAATTCCCCAGCCCTACTATAAGCGTTTTAGTTTTTTTAGTATTCTTTGCTATTGCCTTTATTTCTTTTGCCAATTGGATACTTATTTCATCTTTTAAATCTTCATTGGGATTTTTTAAATTGGGAACTTCTATAGTGATATATGTTCCTGTAGGTTTTCCCATGTTTTTTTCGCCAATTTTATCTAATATTTTAACTCTTGTTATAGTATAGTACTTTTCTTCCTCTATTTTGACCTCCACTCCGGGAACTTCTCTGTTTTCCCCTTCACTATACAATTCTCTAGCTTCAACAGCTAAATCTGTTCTTACTTGAAACATTAAAATCACTCCTCTTACTTTTTTCAAATTCTATATCTTAGTCATAACTATTTTTAGTATTATAAATTTTTTTATGTATTCTAAATAAAATCTATTTTGCCTTGCATTTTATAGACCTTCATGGTAAAATATTTCTTGTTAGATAATGGGGAGGTGAATTTATTGGCAAACATCAAATCAGCAGAAAAGAGAATTCGTGTTATTGATAAAAAAACTGAGATAAATAAAAGTAGAAAGTCAGAAATTAGAACATATATTAGAAAGTTTGATGAAGCAGTAGAAAATGGTAGTTTTGATGAAGCTAGGGAATTACTTAAAATTATAGATAAAAAGCTAAAAAGAGCTGCTACAAAAAATGTTGTTTCTAAAAATGCTGCTTCAAGAAAAGTTAGTCGTTTGACTAAAAGATTAAATAGTAAAGTAAATGAAGCTGTATAATATAAAACTTCGGTTATAACCCGAAGTTTTTTTGCTTTTTATTAGCATAATGTAACTATAAGCATCTCCAATACCAATTTAGAATTCATTGAGGTGCTTTTAAGTTTCTCATCTGCTTCTAAGCAAAGTTCCAATGCGTTATCTAATTTTTCATAAGAAAAACTTTTACACTGTCTAGATATCTTTCCAAACTCATAAGATCCAATACCCATCCTCTCCATAGATTCTTTTTGACCAAATCCACTTTCTTTTAAAGTCTTACATTGTCTTAAAAGCCGAAATTGTCTGATTATCATAAATAATATCTTAGGTAATGGCTCATTTAAAATACATATTTCATTAAATGTTTTTAAGGATCCATTTACATCTTTAGCTGCAATGCTATCTAACAATTTAAATATATTTGTATCTAAAGATTTAGCTACAATTTTATCTATATCATCTTTGGAAATTTCTTTTTTGTCCCTTGCAAAATTTGAAATTTGAGCTATTTGATTTTCCAAATCATACAATGTCTTATTCCCATCTCTAGATAAATACGATGAATATTGTACCAGATAATTTATACTTGGATAAGATATATTTTTGTTATATTTTCTAAACTCCTTTTCTATCCAATTATATAGATCTTTTCCCTTTATTCTTTCAAAATCCACGACTCCACCAATTTTATTAATTGTTTTAACTATAGATTTATTTTTGTCAACTTTTCTTTCTTTTTCAATAAATATAATCACTACATAATCTTCTAAAGTTTTAAGATATTCTTTTAATCCTTCATCTTTTTTAGATTCTATTTCATATTCTTCATCATCTTTTTTTCTTCTACTAAATATTCCCAAGTCTTTTACAACTACAATCTTTTTTTCAGACATAAAAGGTAGGGTTTCACAGGCATTGTATATTTCATTAAATTCTGTATCTTTCCCTTCAAAGCTTATATAATTAAGGGATTCAAGGCCCTGAGGAATATATTTTTCTTTTATCAAATTAAGAGAATAATCTATAAAATAATGTTCTTCTCCACAAAAAATATAAACTGTTTTTAAATTGTTATTCTTTATATCTACAATCAATTCTTCACATTTCATAATTTTCCCACTCCCTAAATATACAACAATTTTTTTTAGAAATATAATATGATAATAGCATATATATGAGTATAAAACTTATTTCTAATCCATAATTTAATATTATATCATTTATACTAGGCTTTTCTCTAATAAAAGTATAAATTTCACATTTATTTGGCCTAATATTTAATGTTATAAGTCCAGATTCATCAGTTCTATATATATCTATCCCCCTATCCTTATATCTCTCAAGAACTTCCTCATCGGGATGACCAAAATTATTTTTCCCAACTTGTATAAATCCATATTTAGGATTGAAAAAATCTATGAAATCTTCACTAGATGATGTGCTACTTCCATGGTGTGGAACTTTCAAAAAATCTATATTTTCTCTTTCATCTTGTACTAAAATAGATTCTGTTTCAGATTCTATGTCTCCTGTAAGCAGTGTTTTCTTATCAAAACTATCCAACAAAAGCACTAGTGACAAATTATTTTCATTATCTATATGCTTTAAATTAGTTTCTTCTTTAGGCCATAGAACTCTAATAGAAACATTTTTCCCAATATCTAGTTTTTGATTGTATCCAATTTTATAGACATTTACATTGTTCTCTTTAGCACTAGAAATTATATCATTGTAAATAGTACTATTTTCATTTTCATAAGCTATAAAAACCCTCTTTACTTTTATATTTTCCATAAGCAGTGGCAAAGACTTGCAGTGATCTTCATGAAAATGGGTGATAAAAACTCCATCTAGTGAAAATACTCCTTTTTTTACTAGATAAGGTAAAACTATATTTTCTCCTACGTCAAAATTTCCAAATACATTTCCACCTGTATCAACCAAAAAATATCTACCATTAGTTTCAATGAGCATACAATCTCCTTGTCCCACATCTATAAATTCTATAGTTAACTCCTTTTCCACCATAGGTAAAATAGATATAAACAATATACATACTATAAGATAATAAAAAATTGCCCTGTTTATCTCAAATGGGAAAACATCAACTCTAACAATCTTGAATATACAAAAAATAGCAAAATAATAAAGAAAAATTCCAAAAATACTTGACGAAAACATTTTGATGCTTCCTAAAGGTAGTGCATATATCATATTTAATACAATATTTTCCACATTTAAAATTTCATTCAATACAATCCCTAAAAAGCGGCAAATAAAACCACCTGCAAAGGAAAATAACAAAATGAAAAAAGCTATTATGACTCCTATTGAAAGTAAAGGTATCAATAAAAAATTTGCCAATATGCTCATAGGAGAAATACTGTTAAAGTAATACATGGTTATAGGAGCTACCCCTATTTGAACTGCCAATATACTATAAAGAGAAGTCATAGCCTTTCCTTTGTAAGGATAAAATTTGTTTCTCATCTCTTTAAGCAACAGCAATAATGATAGTGTAGCCATGAAAGATAATTGAAATCCTACATTGAAAAGCCATAGCGGATTATAAATAAGAAGTATAAATGCAGCAAAAGCTATAGTATTTATTTCATCATAAGCTCTAAATTGAATTTGAGAATACATAAGTACAGTAAACATTATAAGAGATCTAAGCACGGAAGGTGGAAAACCAATAAGATATCCATAAATCCACAAAATAGCTATGGTTGTTCCAATATTTATCTTTCTATTTATTCCCAATATCGCAAATGCTGATATTAAAAAAGATGAAATGATTCCAATATGCAAACCTGATACAGCCATCAAATGGGCTAATCCCATTTCTCTGTATTTAATTTGATAGTCTTGATCTAAATAAGACATTTCACCTAACATAATTGACTTCATCAATTGGCTATTTGTTGGATTTAAATACTCATCAAAAGTACCCTCAACTTTTGTTTTGAATTTTTTCCTGAAGACTTCTCCTGAATTCAAATTGTTTTTTGAAATAGTTTTTACAAAATGACTTCTAGTACTAATTGTAGTAAATATGTCATTGGTCTCTAAATACAATTTATAGTTAAAAAGCTTTGGATTTGTATTTGCTTTTGGTTCATTTAAAATACCAGAAACCTTTATCGCATCACCTATTTCATATTTTTCTTCTCCATAACATTTTAACAATACCTTTTCTTTTCCAGTATATATGTGACCATTATGATATATATTTTTAGTCTCTAAAACATAATTAGCAGAATCATCTTTATATCTCGCTTCCACAACTCTTCCTTCTATTTCTACGTTTTCGCCTACAAAAGACTTAAGGATACTATTTTCAATTTTCCCATACATAGCTAGCATTCCAATGATGAAAAATAGCAAATATATAACTAATAAATCTTTTTTATTTAAAAAAATGCAAACCAAAAACAAAGCTAAAGAAACTATTAGCCCCATAAGAATAAATTTAAAATCGATTTTTACATAATAATAAAAAACTATTCCTATAATTATAGGAATAGTAAATTGAACAAAAGGTTGATTAAAGTAAGTTTTTTTATACATAAAATCACCTATTAATTATTTACATAGAAATTCTTGTACCTTGTTTTCCCTTTACAGCTTCTAGGCAATTGTCTAATGAAGCTATAATAGCTACTCTGCCTTTTTTAGATTCAGCAAATTTTATAGCTGCTTCTACTTTTGGAAGCATGCTTCCACTTGCAAAATGACCTTCTTCAATATATTTTTTAGCTTCAGCAACTGTTATATCATCTAAATCTACTTGATTTGGCTTCCTAAAATTTAAAGAAATTTTATCAACTGCCGTAAGTATTAAAAGCGTATCTGCATCAAGATCTTCGGCTAATTTTTCACTTGCCAAATCTTTATCTATAACTGCAGCTACTCCCTTTAATTCACCATTTTCTTCTATAACAGGTATTCCACCGCCTCCAACAGTTATGACAACAGCACCAGAATCTACAAGAGTTTCAACTGTGTCTATTTCAACTATTCGTTTAGGAATTGGTGAAGCTACTACTCTTCTAAATCCTCTTCCAGCATCTTCTACTATATCATAGCCTTTTTCTTTCTTGAGTAAATTTGCTTCCTCTTCTGTATAAAATGGTCCAATAGGTTTCGTAGGATTCTTAAAAGCACTGTCTTCTTTATCTACTACAACTTGAGTCACAATTGTTGAAACTGCTTTTTTATTGCCTCTTTTTTGCAACTCATTTTTTAATGCTTGTTGTATATGATATCCTATCATTCCCTGACTCATTGCGCCACACACATCAAAAGGCATTGCTGGAGTGATATCATTTGCCGCTTCATTTTGGAGGACTATTCTACCCACTTGGGGTCCATTTCCATGAGCAATAACTACTTTGTATCCTTCGCCTATTAAATCGGCAATATATCTAGTAGTATCTTTAACTACTTCAAGTTGAGCTTCAGCTGTTGCTGGCTTTCCTGATGCTTGTAGGGCGTTTCCTCCCAATGCTACTACTATTTTTTCCAAACAGATTTCCCCCTTCTAAAATATCTATATAACTATTTTCCTAAAGTAGCCACCATTACAGCTTTTATAGTATGCATTCTATTTTCGGCTTCATCAAATACAACTGAATGTTTACTTCTAAATACTTCATCTGTTACTTCCATTTCTTTTAAACCATATTTTTCATATATTTCCTTACCTACTTCTGTTTCCAAGTCGTGGAAAGCTGGTAGACAATGTAAGAATAAAACTTCTTCATCTGCCATTTTCAACATATCCATATTTATTTGATAAGGTTTAAGTAATTTGATTCTCTCTTCAAAATGAGCTTCTTCTCCCATAGATACCCAAACATCTGTATATAGGACATCTGCGTCTTTTACTCCTTCTTCTACTGATTTTGTTATAGTTATTTTTGCTTTGTTTTCTTCTGCTATTTTTCTTGCTTCTGCTACCAATTCTTCTTCTGGAAATAATTCTTTTGGTGATACTATTCTAAAGTCCATACCCATTTTTGCAGCACCAATCATCAAAGAATTTGCCATATTGTTTCTTCCATCTCCAATATAAGCAAGTTTGATTCCCTTTAAATATCCTTTATGTTCTCTAATAGTTAAGAAATCCGCCAATATTTGGGTTGGATGATATTTGTCTGTAAGACCATTCCAAACCGGAACACCAGAATATTCTGCAAGAGCTTCTACAGTTTCATGCTTGAATCCTCTAAACTCTATACCATCAAACATTCTACCTAATACTTTTGCAGTATCCTCTACACTTTCTTTTTTCCCTAATTGTATATCGCCTTTTCCTAAATACTCTGGATGAGCTCCTTCATCTATTGCTGCTACAGTAAAAGCACATCTAGTTCTAGTTGAAGGTTTTTCAAAAATTAAAGCTACGCTTTTTCCTTCTAAATTTCTAGGTCTAATCCCAGCATATTTTTGTCTTTTCAATTCAGCTGCTAACTTCAATAAATAATCAATCTCATCTGGTGTGTAATCCTTTAATGTCAAAAAATTTCTTCCTTTTAAATTGTAAGCCATATTAAACCTCCTATCATGTTATTTATTTAAATAGAGATTTTAATAATCTCTATATTTTCAAAAATTAAATATCTTCTCTCGAAAAAGGCATACTCATACATCTTGGACCTCCACGTCCCCTCACTAATTCAGAACTGTCCAATCTATGAACTATAATGCCATTGTCCTCTAAAATCCTATTTGTAATATAATTTCTTCCATAAACAATCACTTCTCCTGGAGCAATAGCCAAAGTATTCGATCCATCATTCCATTGTTCTCTGGCTGCATCTACAATATTTCCACCACCACATCTTATTAAAGATACTTTGTCCAATTTCAAATATTTCATGAGTATATCTTCTAATTCGCTTTCTTCTTTTTCTATAGATAATTTTTCTTTGCCATGTACACTTTTAGTAATAGAAAATACAGTTAATGGTCCTTCTATTTCTGGATGTATAGTAAATTTGTTATAATCAATCATAGTAAATACTGTATCAAGATGCATAAAAGCTCTCTTTTTAGGAATGTCAAAAGCTAGAACAGTTTTAAAGCCACTATCTGACCACAATATGTTTCTAGCAAATTTTTCAATAGCTGCTGAATCAGTTCTCTGTGAGATACCAACTGCCATGACTTCATTGTTTAATATCAAGATGTCTCCGCCTTCAATAGAATACCTTTCATCCCTATTATACCAAATAGGAATATCTACGTCTTTAAATTTTGGATGATATTCAAAAATATATTTTGCAAAAAGAGTTTCTCGATTTCTAGTCTCTGTCCTCATATGATTTATGCAAACACCATTTCCAACTATAGCAAAAGGATCCCTTGTAAAATACAAATTTGGCATAGGATCTAATATAAATGGATAATCGCAATCAAGCATATCAGATAAAGAATGAATTTTATGATTCTTGATTTCAGTTTTTCTAATTCCTGCCATCATTTTGTCAACAAGTTCACTATTTGATAAACTGTCAAAATATTCTTTTATTGTTTCCCTACTTCCTTCACCAACAACACTTGATTCATCAAGAAAATCGTCAATAAACTTTTCTCTCACTTTCCCATTTGCAATTGCTTCGCTTGCCAAATCCTCTAAATATATTACTTCTACTCCGTTCTCATTAAATATTCTAGCAAATTCGTCATGCTCCTTAATCGCATTTTCAAGATAAGGTATGTCATCAAACAATAGCCTATCTAAACAATCTGGTACCAAATTTTCCAGTTCTTTTCCTGGACGATGTAACAACACAGTATTTAATTTTCCAATTTCAGATTTTACATTCAATGGATTTTTCAAAGGTACTCCCCCTTTTTATGCACTAATATACATTTGAAACACTTTTCAAACGAAAGGATATTTTATAGTTAAATTATAACTTTAAATTGTCATTCATGTCAAGCAAAAATAAATATTTATTCATGCAGTGTATGTTTATACATTTTTGTGATGCATTTTAGTGCAAATGTTTTCTTTAAGTATAAATACAAGCATATTTATACTTTTCTATTTCTATTCATTCTATTTAAAGACCATATTACAAGCAACATCCCAGCCATAACGAGCAAATAACCATCAGGTTTCATTTTCCCAGCCCCCTTGTGTATTTATTATATCACAAGTTTATTTTCCTTTGAAAATTACTTTTTCCTTAAAAAAATGATAAAATATATAATAGTAAAGATATTAATAGGTATATGAGGTGAAAATATGACAGAAAAAATATATCTCAAAAATCCATATATAACTGAAATAAATGCAAGAATAATAGAAAAAAAATATAATAACAACAAATTTCATTTAAAACTTGATAGAACTATATTTTATCCAAACCTTGCCGGTGGACAACCTAGAGATAAAGGAACTATAAATGGTATAGAAGTAATAGACACATATGAGGAAAATAATGATATCATTCATATAATCAACGAAAATATAGACAACAGCAAAGTTCAGTTGTCTATAGATTGGGATACCAGATTAGATCATATGCAGCAGCATACAGGTCAGCATCTCCTTTCTTCAGTATTTTATAAACTATACAGTGCAGAAACTGTAGGTTTTCATATTGGAGAAGATTGTGTGTACATTGACATTACTCTACCCAAATTAGAACGTGAAGATATAAAACGAGTAGAAATTGTTGCGAACAAAATTATCTATTCAAACTTTTCAATAAATACTTATATTGTTCAAAAAAATGATTTGACTAAAATACCATTACGAGAAAAACCTATTGTAGATTCAAATATTAGAATTGTAGAAATAGATGAAATAGATTATTCTCCTTGTTGTGGCACTCATCATAGAAATACAGGAGAAATAGGTATGATAAAAATAAGAAAGTGGGAAAAATACAAAGGAAATACTAGAGTTGAATTTGTCTGTGGAAACAGAGCTTTAAAGAACTACTCACAAATAAATTCACAAATAAATGATATTTCTGATCTTCTTTCTACAAAAGATACAGATGTATATGAAAAAATAGAAAAACTTTACACTCAAAAAGAAGAATTAGAAAAAGAAAACATTGCTCTTAAAAAAGAACTCTTGAAATACAGATGTGAAAAACTCATAAATAAAGAGGAGTTTTAGATTTTATGCCTAAACTCCTCTTCAATAGAAAATCTTTTATAAATTTTCAATTTCACTAATGATATATTCTTTTTCCTTATTCACTCCATCAAAGTCAATAGCAAGATGATAATATTTTTCTAAAATATCATGATTTGCTTTGGCATTAAATAAATTAGATATTCCTAAATCCATTAGTTCTTTATAAACTTTATAATCATTTTCATTTTTTCTTGAAGTATCAAAATATTTATTTAAATCTATTTTTTTTAAATAATTGTCTCCTATTGTAGCACTAGTTGTAAATCCTATACTTAGCTCTGGAATCAGGACTGTATTTATTTTTTGTGGAATAAAAGGATCATGATAAACTTCTACATAGTAGCCTCTAATTTTGCTATTTTCATAAACTCTATCTAATAACATAGTTTTACCAGTACCATAGTCTCCAGTTACAAAATACACCCTTTCTAAGCCTTCTAAAAGAGTATCTGTATAATCTACAAAGCCACTGGGAGTAAATGCACTACCAAATAGATGTCTTTCACCACCCAATAGGTTTTTATTCCCTTCTGTAGAATATATTTCTGCTATTAAATCTAATATCATTCTATTCATACTTTTAAAATCAACACATTCACTATTTTCTTCTATTATTTGATTTAGTATTTGTCTAGCAGCTCTAAAATATGAATAGGTTCTTCTATAACAGTTTTTGTTGCCACTTTTCGCATTTATTATGATATCTTTATTTTCCATAAGCTTTTCACTATCTATATATCTTCCAAGATCAATTATCTCATCCATTATCCCAGGAAGTTCTGGATCTATTATGTGGGGTGCTGTTCCATCTAATATGGCAATATCTAGTTCCTGTACAACTATTCCATCTACTGAATATCTATCTGAAGGGCAATGATGATATTCAATACCATATCCTTTTTCTAGCATTTCATCTCCAATTTCAGTCATGATTGTAGATTTTCCTGAGCCTGGCCCACCCTTCAAAATAAATTTTTTCTTATGTATATTGTTGGTAATATACTTGTGATATGAAAAAAAACCTTCTGAAGTATTTCCTCCAGGAAACATCCTCTTTATACCTATCACGAAATTCCTCCTTCAATATTAATTTTAAAGGCTAATACAACATACATCTATACTTTTATAATATGACAAATTCTACTTCTGGTAACATTTTATTTAATTTAAAAGTTAAGTTTTGACTTCCTCCGCCATCTGCATCTGGCGATGCTCCCATGAGTATATGGGTAATCTTATTTTTCACTGCAAAATCTTCTATAGTTTTAACCACATCTTTCGATCTTAATACAGTTAAATTAGCCCCAACCTTTTTTGATACATTAAATAAATATTCTAAAGCTTCCCCATCACTATTATTATTTAAAAAATTGTCTTTTTCATTCACTACATGTATTACAAATAATTTATCATTATCAGTCTTTAACATCTCATAGCCACTTAGTATCAATCTTTCACAAGTTTTCTGTTGAGTAACACATACCATGATATTTTTATTCTTCATCAAAAATCCTCCTTTTAAAAAAGTACGGCCATTATTATTATATCATGAATAAGCTCATAGGTTTTCTTAATTTTTGTTAACTATTTAACATATAAATAGCCCTCACCTCATGACAAGTAACGATTTCATGCCATAAAGTGAGGGCTTTACTACTTTGCGACAGTGAGAACCGTCCCCGCTGTAGCAAAAAATCAAAAAACGAATAGAGCATCCTCAATAAGGACGCTCTATTGCCGACAAAGTGCCAACTTTGTCATATCTGAATAATTTCGTACCAGTAGGTCGCCAAACCTACTATAACTGTATCTACAGTATACTATATTATATGCATATTGTCAATTTTTATTTCATATTTTCTATTTTATCTGTTAAGTAATCTACTTTCCCTTTTAGCGAATGAATGGTATTCTGTTGTTTCGTTAAAATGTCTGACATTCCTAAAGCATTAAACAATTTCATATCTATCTCATCAACTTCTTCTTTTAGAGTACATACTTTTAATAGAATTCTCTCTTTACCAACAGTTTTTATTTGCCCTAGATCAATAATTCCTGTTAAAAATGAAGATTGTTTTTTTTCATTAAGGTACTCATATCTACCTTTTATAGGAATTTGAATATCCCGTATAGTTAATTTACTATTTGATATGATTGCACAGGTAAATACTGGAGACTTAAAGTTATAAGCATTGGATTGAAGAACTACACAAGGCCTAATTTTATTTTCTTCACTCCCTATGTTTTCTCCCAAATCAACAAAATAAACTTCTCCTCTCTTAACCGTCCACTTCCTTTGATGTTTTTTCCCATCCTCATAACAAATTTTCCTAGTAGTCCAATTTATAATCTTTTGTGTCTTCCCAAGTTCAATTTTCATATTGCTAGCATCCCCTTTTATATTTAATTGAATTTTTATAACCTTGTCATTCAAAATTGTAACCTCATACTTTATCTTTTCTTTTCCTTTCCTTTTCATCTATCTACTTTTTAATTATCCCAAATGGTCTTGCCTCTTTTAAATTATAATCAGCATTTACTACACCATAAAAATTATTTATCCCTTCTTCTAATATAACTATAGGAACTTTAAATTTTACTTCTTGAGATGTACCACCTTTGGATTTTATATTTATACTCTCTATCACCTTGTCTCCTCTATATAGATCTACTACAGTTGGTATCTCTTTTTCTGTCCCTTTTAAATTTACATTATAACTTAATTCTATTTCCCCTTTATCTTTTTTATCTACTTCTATTTTATGTTTATTTGCTATTATCTCAAAATCTTCTTCACCAGGAATTACTACTTTAATTTCTAATATATTATTTTCTAATTGATCAGCACGTTCATATTCTATAGGATAAGGTTTGGTTAAATTAAAATCACTATTTACTACGGCATAAAATTTATGTTCACCTTTACTTAAACCTTCTAAATTTAACTTCATATCTATGTCTTCAATTATCTCTTCCTCACCATTAGTAGTCCCCTTTAACTCGATTTCTTTCTTGTTTATTTCCTTTCCTTTTTCA
Organism: Sporanaerobacter acetigenes DSM 13106; assembly: GCF_900130025.1. Taxonomy (NCBI): domain Bacteria; kingdom Bacillati; phylum Bacillota; class Tissierellia; order Tissierellales; family Sporanaerobacteraceae; genus Sporanaerobacter; species Sporanaerobacter acetigenes. Next base: position 293,269 of record NZ_FQXR01000003.1, read on the forward strand.
TCATATAAAATTACATTTGTTTTCTTATTATCTTCTGTTATATCAAAAACTTTAAAAACAGTCATTAAAATATCTAATTCTTTTTGATTTTCTTCTACTTTATATTCTAAAGGTTTCTCTTCTTCAGTATATTCATCATTAGGCTCTCTTCCCAATATTCCTAATTCTAAACTTTGGATACTTAAACCTCCATATATAATATTATTTTCATATCCCCCAGCTTTATATTCTTTTAACCCTTTAATATCATCAAACATTCCTAATAATGCATTAATATCTTGTCTTTTATTTTTCTCTAAATGCCCTAAATTTAAACCTACTACTGTATTCATTCCAGCTATAGGATTATCATATTCATCAACGAACATACTTAAAGGAGAATTCTGTGATGCATATTTAGAATTAAATACTGAAGTTTTTAAATCTAAATATATTGTTTGATAATCATTTAATAAATTCCAATCTATTTCTACAGGTATCAACATTGTTAATATACCTATCTTACGATCTCGAGCAAACCAATAATCTAATTGTGTTCCTTTTGGTAATTCTTTTCTTAAATTTGAAATAAGATCATCATTTAAATTCATATATTCAGAAGGAGCTGATACTACATAAAATATAGAAGTTTTCCCTTTTACTCTTTCTAATCCTTTTACTTTATAATCAAATGTAAACCTTATTGATCCATCTGGCTTTACAGTTGTTCCTTTAAATCCTTCTTGTTTTACCATTATATCTACAGGCTCTGTTGGTTTTATATAGTAAGTCCTATGTGTAGAACCATTAGCTGTATTAAACCATACTACTGCCTGTCCATTATTTCTTGATGTTGGAGGTACTGTTATTGTTACTGCTTTTAAAAATTTATCTAAATCTCCTCCAAAATTATGTGTAAAAATCTTTTCCTCCTGCAAATTCAGGTGTTCTATTTACTACATTTTTTGCCCATCGTTCTAATACATATCTACCACATTTCAGTTTATCATCTTTAGGTGCATTTTTCCCTAAATATAATTCTCCTACTTTTTTAATATCATTATAACCTGTTTGATATGGTCTTACTTTACCTGACCATTTTATTTTATGATCTTTATATTTAGTTGTATCTTTTATTATTTGAGGATTTGACATAGGATCTTCATTATATTCTATGTTTGTTACATATCTTCCATCTTTTGTGTATCCTAAATATAAGGCTTTTCCATATCTATCATGCTTTTGTTCTTGCTTAGGTATTAATGATCCATACCCATAATACATTACATTTTTTAATAATACTGAATCAAAGTTTAAGTCATAATTAAATATGCTATCTTTAGGTGGAAATGCATGTGTCCAATAATATGTCCAAAACTCTCTTGCATCTTCTTTGGTTTTAAAACTTGTTGGATATGCCTTTAAAGCCTTTTTAATCTCTGCAAAACTCTTTATCTTTGATAAATCTATTGTGTTATCCCCTTTTTCATCACTTGCAAAGGCACCCCCAGTAAATGAGAGTGCCATTATTATTAACATTATTATACTTATATATCTCTTTTTCTTCATTCCCTTTCCCCCTCTTTTATTCCCAATTTGAAAAACCAAATCTTAAGGTCATTTCTCCATATCCTCCAGCAGGTTCTACACAACCATATTTACCAAAATCATAATATTGTGGAACTTTATCTTTCATATGCTTTACTTCTATTATGTTTATTACCTCTTTTATATCACTATCTGTAAATCTTCCTGTTGATTTTAATAAATCTATTATTAATGGCTTGTTTTCTTTGTAGTCCTCAAAAAATATATTAAACCCAGTGGAATCATCAGTATAACTTATTATAGTTCTATTTGTACTCTTTTCTTTTAATTCAAACCCTGTACCAGGATCTCCACCATCATCAACCTTTAGTCCATACTTATCCGCTACTTTGTTTGCAAAGGCATAACTGCTATTATTCTTTTCTACTTACTTTATTCCTTTTTCTTCTGCTAGTTTCTTGAAATCTTCATCTGTGACTACTGTTTCATCTTTTGGTACTCCTTTTATTCCACCCATCTCTCTTGCTCCTACAGTTGATGGCTTACCTTTAAATGTTGTTACACCTTTTGTTTCTAATCTCCTTAAAAAGGCTACTGCCTCTGCTCTTTTTACTGCAGAATCTTTGTCATAACTTTCAAAATCTAATCTTCCACTTATTTTCCCATCACTTAAATCATTTTCATATAAATAATATATGGCTTGTCTTTCATTTAAATTAAATCCATTCTTAGCTGCTACTATCCTTGCTAATTGCCCTCTTGATAATCCTGTATTCTTTACTTTATCACTTTTATATCCTCCTAAAGGTATTGCATATTCCTCTAAGGCATCATATACCTCTTTTGCCCAATGCTCTCCTTCTTTAACTTTTAAATTACTTACATCTAATACTTTTGCATAACCAGTCATTAACTTTGCAAATTCTGCCTCGTTCACCTGCTTTTTAGGTTTAAAAGTCCCATCAGGATACCCTTCTACTATCCCTTCTTTTACTCCCCATCTTACAGGTTCCTTTGCCCATTGTTCTGTTACATCTTTGAAGTCTATATTATCTGCATAAGTATTATTTGATAAAAATGCTAAAACTAATATTCCCATTAGTAGTCTCTTTATATTCTTTTTACCTTTTCTTTCTCTTTTCATTATCAAAACCCCCTGTATTCATATTTGTTATATTTATTATAACAGATATGGGCAAAAGTGGAATATGTATATAATAAACCAGATAAATTTTGGAATGAATTAAAAAATCAAAAAATAAAAAAGGCTTCCAATGAAAGCTTTTAGCAATCAAGGAAACCTTTTTGCGACAGTTCTCTCGCTGTCGCATTATCCAGCAAATGAAAAGGCATCTTTCGAATAGGGATCAAATTTATAGATGACATAATTTGCTCCTTGATAAAATACATATACATCACCTGTATATTTGTCTACAAAAAAATCAAATACAACTGGTATTATATAATATCTATCATTCTCACCCTTTATATACAACTTATTGGAAATAAAATTTCTCCATCCATCTTCTTCACTCAAGTTTTTATCTGATAAATTACCTTTGTAAGATTCGTATTTTTTCCCATAAACTGTTTCATATGCCTTTTCAAGTTCTTTTCTGAGAATGGCTAACGCCTCTTCATTCGAAAGAGGTTCTACAAACGTTGGATACTTATTGATCATGATCTGTTTATAGTTAGGTAAAATAGGAAATTGTCCTTCAACAATATTTTCTCCATCATAATAATTGAATTTTGCCCCAAATTGTTCAGAAATAAATTTTAAAGGTACATATATTTTATCTTCTATTTTTTGTGTTTCAATATCCAATGTGTAATTTTCATTATTTACTCTGGCATACTTTTCATTAATGAATAAATCAATTTTTTTGCCCTTAAGAGTTACAGAAATTATATCTTCATTATCGTTTTCTTTGATCTTTGCATTAAATAGAGTAGAAATAACCTCAGTAGGAACAATAGGCTCCCCATCAACAATTTTTACAATAGCTCCTTCAACTACAGAACCATTAAAAAACAAAAAAACATTTTCTTTGAGGTTAAGCATTTCTTCTGAACCATCATAGTACTCAATTATAGGCTGCTCTTCATCAAATCTGATATTAAGATAACTTATATTCGTAGATTCTACCTTACTATTAGTGTAAAATCTATTTAATAAAATTACAACAATTACTAAAATAGCAATAAACAATGGTAATTTTAATTTCATATCCTACCCTTCTCTCTTTTAAAAATTATCTATTCATCACCCAAAATACTACTGTATGGCATAAAGAATTTAGACCTGTTAAGATAATTGCCACTAGTTAATAAGGTTTCTCTACCACTTTTTTATTTTATCTTCTGGAATTCCACCATAATTTACGCATTTTGAAACGAAATTTGCACAATCACTGTTCCCATTTTTATAAAATTCAAGACTATCTTCTCTGTGGTCACGAGCATAATCCCTTGCATCTAATCTATTATATGTTACACTAGCCCTTGAACTTTTAACCGATGCAGAATTATTCTAAAGTTCTTTGCTAATAAACTCACTCAATGCACCTTTCCCATTATTAACAATATTCCTACTTTGTAATACGGAATCTTCATCTGAGTAAATTTGTTTTAGTATATTTTTATAGTTATATTTATTATAATACACTATATAAAATTAGGCTAATATTTCCAAGATACAATTTAAGACAGATAACATGATTTTTAGCTCAAAATAAATCAAATATTTGCAAAAAAACAAAAAAAGCGACCGAAGTCGCTAATTTTCAATGGCGGGAGCATGTGAGAATCGAACTCACCCAAGAGGCTCCTAACCCCTCGCGCTGGTTTTGAAGACCAGAGAGCCCACCAGGACTCATCTACCCCCAGATTAAAAACCATATTTTATTATAAGACATAATATGCTATTTTTCAAGCTTTTTTTAATATATAATTCCTTCTATTAAAAAGTCCTCTCCATTATAAATCAACTTTAAATTTTTTTGAGAATTTTTTACACTACCTTTTTCATAGCTTATAGTATATTTAACACTCATTTTTAGTTCATCTGAATATTCATATATTGTATAATCTTTAATATCATAATTAATTATGCCCTTAAATTCCTCTATCAAATAAGTCTTTAGTGTATTATATTTAAATTTATCCACATCCTTTAAATTTAACATAGATATGCTTTCATCATACTTATGGTTTAGTATAGAATCATAATAATTATTTATTATTGAAACAGGGCTTACATATTTTTTAGAAACTATCATGCCACTAAACTCAAAAGGTTCTCTAATACAATAGTATTTATACAACACATCTCTTGCTTTCCCATCTATAAGTATCTGAACTTTGTTTATGGAAGAAATAGAAGTCAAAGAATTGACGATAGAATATATTACAAAGGCTTCCTCTTTTTCAGTATAATCTTTTCCTACTAAATCGCTTGAAAAACTTACATAAGCTACACCATCATTTATATCAATAGATAATACTTTAGTACTAGCTGGTACAATACTTTTCAAGTTTTTTTTAGAAGTTCCCTTTAACAATTCATCTATAACCATCTCTTCTATTTGGGCATTTTTTCTTGGTACAACTCTAAATTCTGGAGCTAAATAGTCCATTGATTCACTGGGATAGTAAAGAACAATTTCAAGCTTATCTTCTGGCAAGGGATTTATGGGAGGAAAATTGTTGCTTTCTTCATTTACTACATCATATTTTTGACATGATGTAGTGGTTATAGAAATTATAAATACGAATAATATGATTAAATATTTTTTACTCATATATATCACCCCAAAACATCAAGTCGTAATAGGCAGTTTAATATAAAATGTACTACCCACTCCAACTTTACTTTCTACTTCTATAGTCCCTTGATGCAGTGATACTATCTGCCATGCAATAGACAACCCCAACCCTGTTCCTCCCGTATCCCTAGATCTAGCTTTATCTACTCTATAAAATCTTTCAAAAATATTTTGAATGTTCTCTTCTGGAATACCTATGCCATTATCTTTTATTTCTATAATGGCATATTTCCCTTCATTATACAATTTTAACTTCACTTTTCCCCCAGTTTGCGTATACTTGATTGCATTGTCTATAATATTTATAATAGCCTGTTGTATTTTCTCATTATCTACTTTTAATTGTATCTTTTCATTTAAAACTAATTCTAAATCTATAGATTTCTTTTCAGCTAGAGGCTTTAGTCTTAAATAAATCCTTTCAAGCAAAAAATTCATATAAGTTATCTTTAAATCCAATGTGAGCTTTTCCTTATCTAAATCCACCAATGTCAATAAATCCGTTATGATATTGTTTAGTCTATCTACTTCTGAATCTATATCAGTCAAAAACTCTTTATACACATCTACATTAAAATCTTCTCCAGAAATAAGAGATTCTGACAAGATTTTTATTGATGTCAATGGAGTTCTTAACTCATGAGATACATTGGCTACAAAATCCTTTCTTTGAGTATCGACTTGATCCAATTTTAAAATCATAATATTAAAAGCTTCAGCTACTTCTTTAAATTCATCGTTACTATCTATATTTACCTTTTCTTCTAAATGACCTTGAGCTACTTTATTTATTGCATTTTTTAATTGTCCTAGGGGTTTAAATATAGCATCAGAAAAGAAAAAAGCTATAATAGCTGTAACAAGCATGCTTATTCCAGATATAAGTGCTACCTTTCTTGAAATATGTTTAACTTCTAAGTATATATTATCAATAGATACAGATATAAGAGTAGCACCTACTATTTCATCATTTAGTATTACTGGTACAGAAACATACATAACCCTACCAGTATCTCTAAAATTATATACTCTTCTACTATTTTCCCCATTCAAAGCTTTCTGTATCTCATCATGCTTAAAAGTATCCCCAATAAATAAATTGTTTGAATCCCCCTTAACAATATTATTTTTATCTACAATGATAATTCTTCCATTTATCTCCTTGCTGTACTCATTTATAGCCTTTTTTACCCATTCTTCATTCATTCTATCTGAAGCTAGCTGGTATCTTGTTCTATTGGAAATGATATTGGCCTTTGTAAAGGTATCATTTTGCTTTTGTTGTATGTATATATTTAAAATGGTCTTGGATATAAAAATATTTATTATTATCAGTGTGACAAATATCAATAATAAATAGGTGGAAACTAATTTCCACCTTACACTAATAAATTTTTTTTTATCATTGTGGCCTACTTCTAAAATAGTAACCAACTCCCCATTTTGTAAGTATATATTCTGCTTGGCTTGAATCTCTTTCGATTTTTTCTCTAAGTCTCCTGATATGAACATCAACGGTTCTTAAATCTCCAAAATATTCATAGCCCCATATAGTTTCCAATAATTCTTCTCTAGTAAATACTTTCCCAGGGTTTGAAGCTAAAAGTAGTAATAAATCAAATTCCTTTGCAGTAAGATTGACTTCTTTTTCACGTACAGTTAATTTTCTGCCCAAAGTATTTATAGTAAAATCATCAATTTGAATTACTTGATCAGTAATATTGGTACTTTTCATGTTTACTCGCCTAAGTATAGCTTTTATCCTTGCTTTCAATTCCAGTATATTGAATGGCTTAGTCAAATAATCATCCGCACCATATTCTAAACCTAATATTTTATTTATATCTTCACCTTTTGCAGTAAGCATGATGATTGGCACTTGTGAATCCTGTCTCAATTTCTGACACACTTCTAATCCGTCTATGCCTGGCAACATCAAATCCAAAAGAATCAAGTCGTATCTTTTATTTTTGGCTTTTTCCAAGGCTTCATATCCATCAAATGCAGTATCTATAATATATCCATCCTGCTCTAAGCTGTACTTTAAACCTTTTACAAAAAGCTTTTCATCATCTACAATTAATATTTTGGTGTCCATTTTATCACCTCATATATTTTATCAAAAATGTCATATTAATTATATTTCGACACTTTATTTCTTTTCCCTCTATTTTCCCTAAAATAATGTCCTTTTATCTTCTATACGCTTAGTAATTTTGCACTGATCAAAATATTCAAGCAATCCTATAGCTATTTTTCTATTTGTATTCAGCAAATCTCTATATTGAGATGCCGTAATAGATTCATTATCAGCTAAATAATCCTTTAAGATGCTTAAAGCTTTTGTATATAACTCTTTTAAAAAGTAAGTATCTTCTTTTATTTGAATTATTTCACCACAATCCACCAATGATTCAAATACTTGTTCCACATTATTTTTATCATATTTAATTATATCATACAATTCCTCTAGTTTAGGCGGTATAAAACCTCTATTTAAAAATTCTTTCTTTATACTATCTACAATCTTTAGTTGTTCCTCAGAATAAATTATTTTAAAATCTTTCAAAAATAGTACTTGACCATTTTGGCATATAGAACCATCATCCATTATTAAATTAAGCAAACTATCTGCCATTTTGGGCTTAGCACTTTTTAAATATTTGCTTCTAATTTCTTCTTTTGACATTCCAGCTTTTAATGGTTTCTTTTTGTGGTATTCTTTGAGCTCATTTTCAATCGCATCTTTCAATTGGTTAAAATAATCTATGTGAACGATATAGACATCTTTCAATAAGGATATAATCTTTATCTTGCCATTCTGCTCTAATTTTTTTATTTCATTTATAACTTTATCTTCAGGCATAACAGTATACATGACAATATTCTTAACTGTTGGATAGCTACTACTTTTATCCAATATTATTTTCTCCACTATTTCAGTAAAATCCCCTGTTTCTTTTATTTTCAATTCTTCTAATGCTCTTTCATCAAATCTTTTCTTCTTGTCTGGATTTGATTCCAATACTTCTCCTCCTCCAATAGTAAACATTGGAGAATAAAATCTTAAAATAAATTTATCTCCTCTCTTTGCAACTATAGGCTCTTCTAATCTCAATTGAGCATATCCGCTTTCTCCTGGAGACAAGAATTCATTATCTAACAATACTACTCTACATAATACCTCTTTAGTCCCTATATAAAGTCTAAGTCTTGATCTATTTTCAATAATCTTTGGAATATCTCTAAGTATCTTAAGTTTCACATCTAGCATCATAGTATCTTTCATAGAACCAATAGAAGCTACTACATCCCCCCTTTCCAATTCAGATTTTTTTAGCCCTGCTAAATTTATTGCAACTCTTTGACCAGCATAGACAATAGATGTATCTTTGTCATGCACTTGCAGTGAACGTATTCTGGTTGTTTTATTTCCTGGGAAAACTTGTACTTCTTCTCCTACTTTAAGCGTTCCAGAAATCAAAGTTCCTGTAACAATAGTACCAAATCCAGATATAGTAAATACTCTATCTACGGGCAATCTAGGCATACCCTCACTATCCCTTTCCTCTACTTCATCTGACAATTCATCTATGAGTTTAATAGTTTCATCTATACCAATCCCTTTGGTTGATGAAACAGGGATAATTGGAGTCCCTTCAAGAAAAGTTCCTTCTACGCTCATACTTACTTCTTCTTTGACAAGTTCCAGCCACTCTTCTTCTACTAAATCTGCTTTAGTTAAAACTATAAATCCACTTTTTATCCCAAGAAGATCCAATATAGCTAAATGCTCTTTGGTTTGTGGCATTACTCCCTCGTCTGCTGCAACAACCAATATAACTATATCTATACCAATAACTCCTGCCAACATATTTTTAATAAACTTCTCATGACCAGGAACATCAATTATTCCTGCTCTTTTCCCACTAGGTAAATCAAAATATGTAAAACCTAATTCTATTGAAATACCTCTTTCTTGTTCCTCTCTCAATCTATCAGTATTTCTACCAGTGAGAGCCCTAATTAAAGTTGTTTTTCCATGATCGATATGACCTGCAGTCCCTATGATTATATGCTTCATTTAAAGCACTCTCCTTACTTTTCTAAAGCATTCTTAACGCCTTCTACTATTATATCAAACTCATCATTTTTAACTGTTCTCAAGTCCAAATATATTTTGTCTTTAGAAACACGAGTAATGATTGGAATCCTAAAACATCTCAATCTCTTTTCAAACTGTGCTGAACTTATTTTTTTTGATGACAAGGTCAAACATTTAGTAGGTAATTTTTCTAAGGGCAAAGAGCCTCCACCTACTTCAGAATAATCATCTTCTATTTGCATTTGGATTAACTCTTCACTTATTTCTTCGTTCAACATATTTTTTAATCTATCTGCTTTTCTTTCAAGTTCATCAAGAGAGATAGTCATCATATTGAGTGTAGGAATATTCTTCACAGCAGAATCCTCATCTAAATATAATTTAAGAGTTCCCTCCAATGCGGATATAGTGAATTTATCCACTCTAAATGCCCTAGTCAAAGGATTTCTTTTCATTTTCTCAATATACTCTTTTTTCCCAACTATAATTCCAGCTTGAGGCCCTCCTAAAAGTTTATCTCCACTAAATGTAACAATATCTACGCCATTTTTTATAGAGTTTTGTACAGTTGGTTCATATTCCAATCCATATTTAGATAAATCTATCAACACACCGCTGCCTAAATCTTCTACAATAGGTATTTCATATTTTTTCTTCAAACTTTTCAACTCTTCTAAGGAAACCGAAGAAGTAAACCCAAGTATTCTATAATTGCTTGTATGAACCTTTAAAAAAGCAGCAGTATTTTCATTTATAGCATTTTCATAATCCCATATATGAGTCTTATTAGTCGTACCTACATCTACAAGATATGCTCCACTTTGTTCCATAACTTCAGGAACCCTAAACGAACCACCAATTTCTATCAATTCTCCTCTAGATACAATGACTTCCTTATCTTTTGCCAATGTGCTTAAAACCAACAACACTGCAGCAGCATTGTTGTTAACAACCATTGCACTTTCTGCACCAGTAATCTTTGTAATTATTTCTTCCAAATGACTATATCTAGATCCTCTCTGGCCTAGCTCCAAATCATACTCTAAATTAGAATAATTGGAAGATACTTCTATTATATTTCGAATAACTTTTTCACTCATAAGAGACCTTCCCAAGTTTGTATGAATTATAACTCCTGTAGCATTTACAACTCTCTTTAATTTGAAATTGTTCTTTTCTTCTGCATTTTCAACTACAAAATGTGGCAATTTTTTTATTCTTTCTTCTATATTCTCATCTTTTATAACTCCATCTTTTATATCATCTCTTAAAATATCCAGCTCTTCTCTTATTGAATCTAATATAGTAACCCTTGGCAATTTATCCAACTTCTCACTTATAATAGGGTTTTCTAAAAGTTCATCAACTTTAGGTATAAAGCTAAATAATTTTTTACTTTCTCCCATTTTCATCCATCCTCTTCATTATTCTACGTAAATATAATGATCTCGCTTTTCTAGCACTTCTCCAACAACACTAAAAGAAGTAGGTGTATTTTTAAGTTCTTCCAGCAATTTATCTACTTTATCTTCTGATACAGATATAAGCAATCCACCAGAAGTTTGAGGATCAAACAAAATATCTTTTTTTTCTACTGGAATTTCTCTTAAAAATTTAACCCTATCTCCAATATAAGCTTCATTTTTATAAGCTCCTGCTGGAACCAGTCCCATTTGTGCAAAATAAAGTGCACCTTCAATTAAAGATATTTTGTCATGATCTATTTTTAAACTCACTGAACTAGCCATAGCCATCTCTAAACTATGACCCAAAAGTCCAAATCCAGTTATATCAGTACAACCATTCACTCCAACTTTATCAATAGCATCTTTAGCATATTTATTTAGTGTAGTCATGACTTTCACTGCTTCATCATAAGATTTTTCGTCTGCCAAACCACCTTTAATAGCTGTATTTATGATACCAGTCCCTATAGGTTTTGTAAGAACCAACAAATCACCTGATCTTGCACCGCCATTGGCAAGTACTTCATCAGGATGAACAAATCCAGTTACAGAAAGGCCATATTTAGGTTCATCATCTTCAACGGTATGACCTCCTACTAGTATTGCACCAGCTTCTTGTACTTTGTCATGACCTCCTTTTAATATTTGAACCAATACATCTGGAGATAAGCAATTTGGAAAGCAAACTATATTCATAGCCATAATAGGTTTTCCACCCATGGCATATACATCACTTAAAGAATTGGTAGCTGCAATTTGACCAAATGTATATGGATCATCAACTACAGGTGTGAAAAAATCCAATGTTTGTATAATGGCCAAATCATCATTTACTTTATATACAGCAGCATCATCTGAAGTATCTAATCCAATGATTAAATTTTCATCATAAGTTTTTGGTAATTGACACAAAACTTGTGCCAAGGTATCAGGACCTATTTTAGCTGCTCACCCTGAACTCTTCGTAAGCTCTGTAAGTCTTTTGTTCATCTTAATCCCTTCCTTCTATTTTATTTAACAGTAATAAAATCTTTTATATTTTCAAATTTTTTATTTCCTATCCCTGATACATTCATAATGTCTTCAATACTATTGAACTTCCTCGATTCCCTATATTCTACAATTCTTGTAGCTAATACTTCCCCAATTCCTGGTAGATTCATCAATTCTTCTTTTGTACAAGTATTTATATTTATCTTATTGCTCTTATTTCCTGAACTATTACTTGAACTTCCTCCATCAGAAATTTCAACTTCATCTATTATGTCATTATCTTCACCAATTTTAGGAATATATATCTTTTCTTCATCTGCCAATTTTTTGGCCAAATTTATTCTATCTAAATCCGCCTCACTCTTAAGACCACCAGCACTGTTTACAGCATCAATGACTCTTGAGCCATTTTTTAATTGAACAAGACCTGGTTTATATACTTGTCCGCTAATATGAACCATTATGATTTCTTCTGCTTCATTTTCATCTTTTGGTTTTCCTTCATCTATTTCTTCCAAATCATCTAAAGTGATTTCTTCCAAATTTGTTTTTTTATTCAATGTTACATTTTTGTTATATAAATTAAAAAAGATAATAAAAACGACTATTATAACTAATAATAGTATAACGATTTGCTCTCTTTTTGTAAAGAATTTCACCTTTATCACCTCATTTTGACGAATAATCATACTATTTTATTCTATTAATTTTAGGTTTTTCCTCTTTTTATAAAAATATTAATTATGGTATTAAAATTTTCATGAATTTCTGATATACTAATATCAGTAATGTGTAAGGAAGGTGTATATTTTGAAAAAAATCGGACTTATATTTTTAGTTTTTGTTCTTATATTTAATTGTAGTTTTTCCTATGCCGATGACTTAGATATAACTGGAGAAGCAGCTATTTTAATAGATGCAGAAACTGGACAAATACTTTATGAAAAAAATGCTAATATGCAACTTTTCCCTGCTAGTACTACAAAGATAATGACTGGAATACTTGCAATTGAATATGGAAATTTAAATGACATTATAACAATTGATGAAGATGTTGTAAAAAGAACTGATGGAACACATATTGCATTAGATGTGGGAGAACAAATGTCATTAAATAATTTATTACATGCCCTTTTAATAGAATCTGCAAATGATGCCGCAGTAGCAATAGCTATACATATTTCTGGAAGTGTTGAAGACTTTGCTGATCTTATGAATGAAAAAGCAAAAGAAATAGGTGCTACAAACACTTACTTTAAAAACCCTAATGGACTCCCAGATGAAAACCATTTGACTACAGCCCATGATTTAGCCATGATAGCAAAATACGCAATGCAAAATGAAACTTTTCGAGAAATAGTAAAAAATTATACATATGTGATTCCTCCAACTAATAAAAAAGAAGAATCTAGATATTTGAAATCAAACAACAGATTATTATATAGCAACAAAAAAATCAATGTGGATGGAAAAGTTATACCCATTAAATATGAATGGGCCACTGGAGTTAAAAGTGGCTATACAACAGCTGCTCAACAATGTTTAGTATCCTCTGCCGCCAAAGGCAATATGAAACTTATTTGTGTCGTATTGAAATCCTGTGGTACAGATGTCTATGTAGATACACATAAACTACTCAATTATGGTTTTGATAATTTTGAAAAAGCACATTTATCATTTAAAAATGAATTTATAAAAAACGTAAGCATTGAAAATGGCTCTAGTTCTTATGTTTCAAGTGTAGCTAGTGAAGACTTATACGTTACAATCCCCAAAGGAAGTAGAAGTAATATTGAAAAAATAGTTTCTTTAGACGAAAACCTACAAGCTCCTATAATAGAGGGACAAGCTCTTGGAAAAATAGAATATTTTCTTAATGGAAATTCTTTAGGAACTATAAACATTGTTTCTACAATGAATATACCAGAAAAAACTGTGGAAGAAAAAATAAAAGAAAGTTTCATTTTTAAAGAATGGTGGTTAGTTTTATTGATCTTATTTACATTTTGGAGAATACTTTCTACAGTTAAAAGAGCTAAAAGAAGAAAAAGAAGAAAAAATGCATATATAAAAGTAAATGACCCTATTAAATAGGGTCATTTACTTTTATATAATTGCTATAGCTTCAATTTCAATATCACCATTCTTAGGCAATTTAGCTACTTCTACACAAGATCTAGCTGGCTTATGATCCGTAAAATATTCTCCATATACTTCATTTATTTCTCCAAATTTGTCCATATCGCTTATGAATATTGTTACTTTCACTACATCTTCAAGAGTAGCACCAGCTTCTTTAAGTATTGCCTTAACATTTTCTAAACTCTGTCTGGTCTCTTTTTTTATGTCATTTATTATAAGTTCTCCTGTTTCAGGAACTATTGGCAATTGACCAGATGTAAAAATCATATTTCCTGCTTTCATACCTTGTGAATAAGGTCCTATTGCTGCTGGAGCCTTATCAGTATTTACAACTATTTTATCCATAATAAAACCTCCTTTATATATAAAAATCTTCCCATTTCTTATGAAATGAGAAGGCTTATATCAACTTCCTCACTATCTGACCACAATCTCTCTAAATTGTAAAAACTTCTATCTTCTCTATGAAAAACATGAACTATAATATCGCCATAATCTAAAAGTATCCATCTTGCAGAACTGTATCCTTCTTTTTGTACCAAACCAAATCCTATTTTAGACATTTTCTCATCAATTTCATCTGCAATAGCTGTTACTTGACTAGTAGAATTTCCACTAGCTATAACAAAATAATCTCCTATACTACTAATTTTTTGTATATTTAATACTTTTATATCAAATGCCTTTTTGTCATCACAAGCTTTCACAATAGTAGAAAGTCTTTCATCAATTTCAGTCACAACAAAACCTCCCAATTTAATTGTTTATTTTTTGACTGTCATCTATACTATCTATAGATTTATTTTCTACAGCCTTGTGCTCTGTAAACATATTTCTTGCCAATTCCTGAGATTCATCCACATATGGTATATAATATGCTACCCCATTTATGGTTTTTGGCTCTCCTGGCAATGTTGCCATCTGAATATTTTCTGTATCTATATCTTTTGCCTTCATAGCAAATTTCATGATTACATCTAATGGTATATTTGTATCTACATATTTGTAATAATTGTTTATCATTTGAGGAATTTTAACTATATTTCTAGGCTTTAAAGTTTGTTCTATAGTTGCTTTGACAAATTGTTGCTGTGCTCTTATTCTTCCCAAATCCGCATCTTTATAGCCTTTTCCTTTATAGCCTTTTCTATATCTCAAAAACTGTAGTGATTTATCTCCATATAATACTTGTCTACCTTCTTTTAAATGTATTCTAAGAGGTGGATCTGCTACTAAATCTTCATAGTCCATATCCATAGGCACATCTACTTCTACTCCGCCTATTAAATCTATATATTTTTCAACAAATTTGTAGTCCACTCTTACATAATAATCCAAATCTACTCCCAATAAATCCTTGACGGCCTTTATAGACAAATCAGGGCCTCCATAGACATGAGCATGATTTATTCTTTCTTGATTTTTCCTACCTCTTATATAAACTTTGGTATCTCTAGGTATAGACAATACAGATACACTACCAGTGGATTTATCCATTTTGCAAAGCATCATAGTATCTGATCTTCGTTTATTATCTTTTAAAATATCCTTTGTGTCTATTCCAAGTAAAAGAAATGTAAGCTCATCATCGTCATCATCAATTGTACTTTTGGAAAAATTGTCATTTCCCTCAGCTATTTCATCTTCAGCATTTACAAAATAATAAACTACTCCCCCATAAGCTATAGTAAAAATCAAAAAAGATATAAAAAACGTCTTAAAAAATTTCTTTTTCACAGGACCTCACTCCAAATCCTCTCTTATTTTTAAATAATTTCTTGCTTTAATAGTATCTAAGTGGATAAGACCTCCACTTTTTACTACAAATACAATAGTATTATCCATAGCTTTTATCAAACTCTTATCTAAATCCCTATAAGCCAACCATCTAACTTCCTCTACCCCTTCAAATTTCCTATTTGGCTCAATATAATCAGCTATAAACACAATCTTATCTAAAATGCTCATATTTTCTTTTCCAGTGGTATGATATCTAATTGCACTAAGTATTTCTTCATCATAAATATTATATATATGTTTTGCAACTTCTGCACCCAAAGGCCCATGTATAAGTTCTACATTGTTTTCCATAACATTATCTAAAATTATATCAAACTCGGCAGCCATTTTCAATAAATTTCTTTTTTCTCTAAATTTAGCACAATCATGAAACAACCCTGCAATTTTAGCTTTTTCCTCATCTACTTTATAAATCTTAGCAAGTTCCATGCTTGTATTCATAACACCAAGAGAGTGTATATACCTCTTTTCCCCTATATCTTCTTTTAGTTTCTCATAAGCCCAATCCTCAACCATTTAAAATTCCTCCAATATTATTCTATATATAATTTCTTCTTTTTTATGTATCTTTCAACTTCTTCAGGTACATAATATTTGATAGATTTTCCTCTTTTGACTCTATTTCTTATCCCTGTAGAAGATATATCAATATATGGTATAGTAAGTAAATATGCAGTATCTCTATGTTCTTTATTTATTTTGTCTATCAAATTTTCTAATTCGCTATTTGGAATTCCTATCCTTTTGACAGTGACGAATTTGCATAATTTAAGTAGCTCCTCATGATTTTTCCATTTATATATATCAACCAAAGAATCTGCCCCTGTAATAAAATAATACTCAGCATCTTTATTTTCTTTTTTTAATCTTTTTATTGTATCTACAGTATATGTAAGACCTTCTCTTTCAATCTCCATAGTAGATACAAAAAAATATGGATTGTCATTTGTAGCTAGTAGTGTCATCTCATATCTGTCATAAGGCTCAGTTATATCATCCCAATTTTTATGTGGCGGTCTACCTGAAGGAATAAATACCACTTTATCTAAATTAAAATGTACTCTTGTCTCTTCTGCCAATATCAAATGACCTAAATGAATTGGGTCAAAAGTTCCCCCCATAATTCCTATTTTAGTCTTCATTGTTTCCTCCCTCCAAAACAGAAAAGATTGGCTGTGCCAATCTTATGGTAGTTCTATTCTTTTTTTGTCCTTTGATTCCCTATATAATACGAATTTATTTCCTATACTTTGAACAAACTCTGCATTTGTCAATTCAGCTACTTGATTAGCTACTTCTTTTGTGTTTAGTAAACTATTGTTCAAAACATTTATTTTAATAATCTCTCTAGCTTCAAGAGCATCATCTACTTGTTTTATTAAATTGTCATTGACTCCATTTTTACCTATTTGAAAAATGGGATCAATACCATTTGCAATGCCTTTTAAGTAACTCCTCTGTTTTCCAGTTAACAATTAATACACTCCTTTTATACTTCTACTTCTTTTCTGGTTTTTCTTCTGTGAATTTCATAATTTTTAGTTCCCTTTTTCCAACCAGTCCTTTCCTTATCTTCTGGTACATAATTTTCATTTATAACAACTTCATTCCTAGCTAGGCAATAATAAGTTGGTTGATTTTCCTTGCAATTTCCACAGTTCAAGCAGTCCATTTTCCTTTTCTGACCTCCATTTTTTATTCAAAAAATTCAAATTCGAAACCACAAATAAATACTGTATCATTTTCGCTCACTCCTAGCTTTTTGAGCTCATCTACTACTCCCCTCTTTCTAAGTGTATTTTGAAAATATCTACTAGAATCTATATCCTCAAAATTTGTTGAGTATAGTAGCTTCTCAATAAAACTCCCTTCAACAATATACATACCATCTTCATACTTAACTATTATACCATCTTCTATGTCTTTTACTTCTTCATATTCTTCAATTATATCATCAAATGTTTCATAGTTTGTCTCAATATCTACAAGTCTATCCCATATAGCATATTTAAGTGCTTCTACTCCTTTTCTAGTAGCAGCAGATATAAGATAAACTTCATAACCCTCTTTGGTTAATTCTTCTTTTAAATTTTCATAGTATTCACTTGATGTATTTAAATCCATTTTATTTGCTACCACAATTTGAGGTTTTTCAGATAATTTAGAACTATATTTTTCTAATTCCTCATTTATCTTATAAAAATCCTCTAGAGGATCTCTTCCTTCAATACCTGAAACATCAACCAAATGAACTAACAATCTAGTTCTCTCTACATGACGAAGAAATTCATGTCCAAGTCCTGCTCCTTCATGGGCACCTTCTATAAGCCCTGGAATATCTGCAATAACAAAGCTCTTACCATCATCAACTTTTACAACACCCAAATTTGGTGTAAGTGTAGTAAAATGATAATTAGCTATTTTAGGTTTTGCAGAAGATAACACAGACAAAAGAGTTGATTTCCCGACATTTGGAAAACCAATCAATCCTACATCAGCTAATAATTTTAATTCAAGAATTATAAACCGCTCTTCTCCTTTTTCACCTGCTTCAGCAAATCTAGGGGCCTGTCTAGTAGGAGTTGCAAATTTAGCATTTCCTTTTCCCCCTTTTCCACCCTTCGCAATGACAAAGGTTTGACCCTCTTCTTTTAGATCTGCAATGACCTTTTCAGAATCTCCATCCTTTACAAGAGTTCCTAAAGGAACTTTTAATACTAAATGAGAACCTTTTTTCCCATATTGTTTTTTTGTCTTGCCATTTTCTCCATCTTCCGCTTTATAGTTTCTCTTATATTTAAAATCCATAAGAGTCCTTATACTATTATCCACTTGTAGTATGATACTTCCGCCATTTCCACCATCTCCGCCATATGGGCCACCGGAAGGTTCATATTTTTCTCTTCTAAAGGCAACTGCTCCATCTCCGCCTTTGCCTGCCTTAACACGTATTTTAGCTATATCTATAAACATAATATCATCCCTATTGTACCTTTCTGTAATAGTAATTTAATTATACCAATTCTATTTTACCTGTCAATACTATTCTTCCTCTAAAATGTCTATAGGATTTACATATGTGAAAGTAAAACCAGTGCCTTCTTCTACTATTTCAAAATTAAACCCTCTTGTTTCTTCCAAAACTTCAGCAATATTATCTTCTCCCACAAATAAAAAACTTATTCTATCCTCAAATTCTTCAATTTTTATATGTATTTTATCTTTGTAAGCTTCTTCTCTTTCCATATAGTAAGCAAATATTTTCCCCAATAAATTCACTATATCATCCTCATTGTCTACCATTCTCAAAGTATAATCTGTATATTTTTTTATATCTAATTCTACAATACAATCAATATCACTAAACTCCCTAACCATCTTATCTAAAAGTATACTTACTTTCAATAAAGATATACTATAGGCCTTACTCATATTTTTATTTAATTCCATAATTCCCTTTATATATTCATTTGCCTCATTTATTTTCCCAAGCTGTATATATCCATAAAGAATTTGAAAATAATTCATAAAATCATGACGTTGAGCCCTAAAATTATCACTCATATATTTGACATATTTTGTCTCTTCCATCTTTCCATTCCTCCTCTAATTTTAGGCTACATAGAAAAATACGGGTTTCAAAAAACAGAAAAGCTTACCTTTCGGTAAGCCGCTTTTATGTCTATGCTAGTTCTTCAACTGGATAAATACTAACTTGTTTCTTATCTTTACCTTTTCTTTCAAACTTAACTACACCATCTACTTTTGCATATAGTGTGTCGTCGCTACCTTTACCTACGTTTGTACCTGGATGAATCTTAGTTCCTCTTTGACGAACTATAATATTTCCAGCTAAAACATATTGGCCATCTCCTCTTTTAACGCCTAATCTCTTTGCTTGACTGTCACGGCCGTTTCTTGAACTACCTACTCCTTTTTTGTGAGCAAATAATTGTAAATTCAATTTTATCATTTCATTACACCTCCCCATATTTGAGAGTAATATATCGAGGATAGCTATCAATCAAAGCTTTTATTCCAACTTCCATAGTTTTCAATACTATATTGGCAGAATATAACTTTTCACTTTGCAGAGTTTTAGGAATAGCTACACTCATCTTTCCCTTTTCATCATCTATAAAATAGTCTATATCTTCTTCATCAATTTTACAAACTTCATTTAAAGCAATTAAAGTAGTTTGTGTAAGCATGGATACAGCTGCACAAACTATATCACTTCCATTAGTTGAATAACCAGCATGGCCTTCTACAGTATACTTGAAAATATTTCCGTTTGAATCTCTATAAATCTTTACATTGATCATTTTAATTATCCTAAAATATTTTCAATTTTAACTTTTGTGTATGGTTGACGATGGCCTTGTTTCTTTCTATAATCTTTCTTTGACTTATATTTAAATACTACAACTTTTCTTGCTTTGCCTTGTTCTAAAACTGTTGCTTCTACTTTTGCTCCTTCAACATAAGGCTTGCCAACTTCAGCATTATCTTCTTTTGAAATGAAAAGTACTTTATCAAAATTGATCTTTTCCCCTTCATTTACATTTAACTTTTCAACAAATATAGTATCTCCTTCTTGTACCCTATACTGTTTTCCACCTGTTTCAATTACAGCATACATTCCTATTGCACCTCCCCTATCCAGTCTCGCCAATGTCAGGTGACTGTGCTTTAAAACCCACATTGAGCGGCTACTTACAAAGTAGTATTTTATCAAAAATTTTCATTTTTGTCAACATCCATAATCAAGTATTTTACCTCTTCCTTGACAATGAGTACAAGTTTTTATAAAATCCCAAGATAATCTATTTCTTACTTTTTTTCTAGTCATCTCTACAAGTCCTAATTTAGTTATATCCACAATAATAGCTTTAGTTCTATCCTTCATCAACTCTTCTTCTAATCTCTTTAAAACTATTTTTGCATTAGCTTCCTTTTCCATATCTATAAAATCAATTATAATTATACCACCTATATCTCTAAGTCTCAATTGCCTAGCTATTTCTTCTGCTGCTTCTAAATTAGTCTTAACTACAGTATTTTCTAAACTTAAATTGCCTATATAATGACCAGTATTTACATCAATAGCTGTCAAAGCTTCTGCTTCATCTATAACTATATATCCTCCGCTTTTCAACGGAACTTCTCTTTTAAAAGCATTTTTTAATTCTCCTTCAATATTAAAAGATTTAAAAATATCCTCTCCAAGTCTCAGTTCCATATTGTTTTTCAACTCAGGAGATATATGTTTAATAGAAGACACGATACTATCATATTTTTCTTTATCATTTATAATCAATTTATCAAAAGAATTTATAAATACATCTCTAACAATTCTGTGCACCATGTCCATTTCTTTATAAATAAGCTTTGGACATGGTGAAAAATTCTTTTCCCTCTCTATCTTTTTAAACAACTCTATTGAAATATTCATATCCTCTTCTATTTGCTCTTTTTCAACGTCTTTAGATATAGTTCTCAAAATAATTCCCATATTATCTTTTTGAATTTCCTTTCCTATACTCAAAAGTCTTTCTATGTCATCTATATCATTTATTTTTCTAGAAATTTTTATCTTATTTGAATAAGGAGTGAGAACTGTATACCTACCTGGTATAGTAATATGTGTAGTCACTTTAGGCCCCTTTGTACCAATAGATTCCTTGATTACTTGGACAATTATCTCTTGTCCATTTTTTACAACTTCATTAATAGACATATCCCTTTGATTTCTCATGCCTTTAGGAAGTGCGTCTTTCAAATATAAATAAGCATTTTTTTCAAGTCCTATGTCCACAAAAGCAGCCTCCATTCCTGGCAATACATTTACTACTCTTCCTCTATAAATATTTCCTAGTGTCTTTTCTTCACTTTTTTCTATATAATACTCAACCAGTTTATCATCTTGCTTTATAGCTATACGATTTACATTTTCCTTTACATCTACAAGTATTAGGCTCATATTATCTCTCCTAAACTAATGGACTTTCTATCTTGTTATCTTTTTCACTATATAGTTCTATCCTATGAATTTTAACAGTATCATATATTATCCTTATATCTGTATATTTTTCTAAAGCTTTCAAAAAATCTATAGGCTTTAAATTCCCACTATCTCCAGTTTTCAATAAAGCTTCAATTTCAATTTTCCTAGCTTTCAAATCTTTGAAATTTAAATTTCCTATCTGTTCTCTAATGTTCTCCTCTTTTTCATATATTCTACCTTTTTTTCGCTTTTCCTTTTTTACAATTATTTCATCTAAAGACAAAATTTTCTCTATTTCGCTTTGCACTTTTTCATGAGTAAGTCCATTTTCTAACTCAAAAGATATATTGTAAAATGCCCAAGAAATAATAGAAGAAATGGATGAACTTCCATCTACATATTTTCCTTTTACAATCCTCATATTATCTGGCAATGCCTTATTCATTCTTTCAATAAATTTTTCTACTGACATTTTTTCTTCTAATTCTATGTCCATATATTCCCCTTCACTTGATATACCCAAAGAAAGAGCTGAACCTATAGAAAATTTAGGATGTGGGTTAAATCCTTCTGAATATTTTATAGGAATATCAGCTATTCTAAATGCTCTTTGAAAAAGTCTCATTGTATCTAGATGGGAAATATATTTTAAATAATTTTCTTTTGTAAATTTAGCTCTTAAAATCAATTGCACACACCACCTGTAAAACTTTTATTTATACCGCATCCTGTACAACCAAGTCTACAATCTCTTGTCAATTCCCCATTTAGTGCCTTTTTATATTCATTTATCAGATAAGCTTTTGATACTCCTGGATCAATAAAATCCCATGGAAGTATTTCTTCAAAGTTTCTCTCCCTTATGGCATAAAAATCTGGATCAATACCCGTTTCTTCAAAAGCTTTCATCCATTTTTCAAAATCAAACAATTCTGACCAGCCATCAAATTTGCAACCTTTTTCCCAAGCACTAACTAATACCTTCGAAAGTCTTCTATCTCCCCTTGCCAGAACTGCTTCTAAAAAGCTTAAGTCTGGATCATGATAATTGTATACAACTTTTTTATCTCTAATAGAATCTTTCAATATATTTATTTTTCTATTGAACTCATCTATAGTATTCTGTCCAACCCATTGAAAAGGCGTAAAAGGTTTTGGAACAAAGCAAGATGTACTGACAGTTACACTAAAGTTTCCTCTTCTCTTATCCTTTGGTGTACTAAAAAATATATCCTTAACTTTATATCCCAATTCCTTTATCCCAAAAATATCTTCACCAGTCTCTGTAGGTAATCCAATCATAAAATACAATTTCACTCTTGACCAGCCTTCATTGAAAGCATAGGTAACAGCCCTTTCCAAGTCTTCTTCTGTAACTCCTTTGTTGATAACATCTCTAAGTCTTTGGCTACCTGCTTCTGGTGCAAAAGTAAGTCCCGTTTTTCTCACCTTTTCTATCTCTTGAATAACTTCTTGTGTAAAACTATCTAATCTCAATGAAGGAAGAGATATGCCTATTTTTTTATCATCATATTTACTCATAAGCTGTCTAATGAGAACTTCTAATTCAGAATAATCACAAGAGCTCAATGAAATAAGAGATATTTCTTCATATCCTGTAGATTCCACCAATTTTTGTGAATGTTCTACCAATGTATCTATGTTTCTCTCCCTTACAGGCCTATAAATCATGCCAGCCTGACAAAACCTACATCCTCTAGTACATCCTCTAAATATTTCTAGAGCTATTCTACTGTGTACAGTTTCTATATAAGGGACTAGCATTTTTTCAGGATAATAAGAACTATCTAAATCTTTGATAATTCTTTTTTTTATTTTTTGTGGTACACCTGGAATATTGGGCTCTATAGATTTTATAGTAAAATCATCATTATATTCCACACTAAAAAATTTGGGAACATATACACCTTGGATACCACCAATGCTCTTTAAAAACTCATCCCTATCCAGTCCTGATTCTTTCCATCTTTTATACTCATCAAGTATCTCAAAAGTAACTTCTTCCCCTTCTCCTATAACAAATATATCTATTATATCTGCTAATGGTTCTGGATTATACACACAAGGTCCACCTGCTATAACAAAAGGATCTAGAGCATTTCTGTCCTTTGAAAATATAGGAATATCTCCAAGATGAAGCATATTTATAATATTTGTATAACTCATTTCATATTGCAAAGTAAAACCAACAAAATCAAAGTTTTTTATTGGTTCTTTATTTTCTAATGAAAATAGCGGTATACCTTCTTTTTTCATTTCTTCTTCCATGTCAATCCATGGAGCAAAAACTCTTTCACAGCAATAATCTTCCCTTTCATTCAAAAGATTATATAGAATGTGAAGACCTAAATGAGACATTCCTACATCATATACATCTGGAAATGCAAAGACGAACTTTACATTCATGTTGCTTAAATCTTTTTTTATCATATTTTGTTCCATACCTATATATCTTGCTGGTTTTTCAACTCTATTTAGTACTCTTTCTAGTTTTTCTAAATCAATCATGTAATCACCTTTCGTAATTTTTCTGTAAGTATTATATTACCACTTTTTATGTTTTTTTAATAGTCTTTTAATATAATTGCCTAAAAAAAAGCAGCAAAGCTGCTTTTCAATTTAATCTTACAACATCAATTGGATTTATAGGACTTCCATCCTTCCATATCTCAAAATGCAGATATCTATTTCCCCCGCTAAAATCTCCCAAAGAACCAATTTTTTCACCTTTAGAAACAGTATCTCCAACAGATATATCTACTTCATTTAAATGTCCATAAATTGCTTCGTAATCATCGTATTTAATCATCACATAATATCCTTGACTATTCTTCTCCTCTATACTCTTAACAACGCCATCACCAATAGATGAAATATTGTTGCCATTTTCCGGTATGATATCTATTCCCTGGTTGTATTTACCTTTAGAGTTTTTCAATTCTCCAAAAGGCTTGTAAACTTTTCCCTCAACAGGTGGCACAACTCCACCTTTATCATCATTAAATTTAAATACTGAAATTATCTTTTCTGGTAATTTCAAAGCTACTTTTGATTTTTCTAACATCTTTTTACCATCTTCTTTAAAGCTAAATTCATAATTTATATTTTCATTTACAATCCTTATGACATCGTTCGTAAATTTAGTATTTATCTTTTTCATAAGCATCAAAATAATTAAAATAATAATAACAGCAATTAGCCTATTTAATTGCTTTTTATAAAAACTTTTATCTTTATAAAATTTCTTATAGTTTATACGTTTTTTTGTATTAGCTTTTTTTCTCATAATATCACCCACCTAATATCTACTAATATGATATTTATAATAGGTGGGTTTTATTCTCATTAATATTCATTATTAATTATATTAAATTTTTCATTTTTTAACTCAAATTTATCTTTCAAATCAGGAGAAATGTAAGTTTTACCATCTTTGTCTATAAAAATTGCATCAACGTTTCCAAGTTTTTTAATTAGTTCAGTACCTTTCTCTCTTCCCAGTATGAAAAGAGATGTAGAAAGAGCATCTCCATCTATTGAATTCTTAGTCACAACGCTTACTGCAGACAATCCACTTTCTGCTGGATAACCTGTTTTGGGATCAATGATATGATGATACCTTTTACCATCTACTTCAAAATATCTTTCATAGTCTCCTGACGTAACTATAGAACTATCAACTACACTCATGATACCAACATAACTTCCTCTAAATTCAAAGGGATTCTGAATTCCTATTTTCCAATATTTGTCTTTGGGTTTTTCTCCATAAGCATAAATATTGCCTCCCAAATCAATTATTGCACTATTTATACCTTTATCCTTCAAAATCTTTTTAACTTCATCGGCAGCATACCCTTTAACTATTCCCCCTAAATCTAGTATCATTCCTTCTTCTTTTAAGAAAACATTGTTGTCATCTAACAATTCCAGTTTTTTATAATCTACCTTGTTCATAGCCTCATATATTTTTTCTTTTTCTGGAATTAAGTGAACTTCATTTTCTCCTTCTTCTTTAATATTCCAAAGTTCTACCAGTGGACCTATGGTAGGATCATAGGCTCCATCAGTCAATTCGGCAAATTCTATGGATTTTTTTAGAACATAATATACATCTCCATGAACTTTAACTGGATTCTTGCCTGCATTTTGATTTATTTTACTTACATCACTATCTGTTATAGTCTTACTCATTCTGTTTTCAATTTGTCTCAATCTATCAAATGCTTCTTCAAGTGTTTTCTCATTTTTGCTGTCATATAACTTTATAGTGATGACTGTATCCATCATGAATTCCGTTTTTGATATTGGCTCACTCACAATCTGTCTTTCGCATCCTGTACTCACTATGCATAGACAAATGAGTACAATAAGAGCAAGTACTGTTTTAAATTTATACTTCATATTCATCCCTTTCTTCCTGAAAATTCAAAAACCCTAACATATGTTAGGGTTTTCTACTATAATCCAATTTATACTATTTCGCACTTTCTAACGCTTTTGTTGCTAAACTTACGACATTATCTCTAGTATGAGTTGCCCCTGATATTGCATCTAGATTTAAATTTTCTACTCCATTGTTGTCAATAATTTGTTTTTCAAATTCTGCAGCTGTATCAAGCGATGGCAAATAAGCATAGTTTTCCATTGATTTAATATCTCCAGTTTTTACTTGTGTTGGTTCTGTCTTTGGATTTCCATCGTCACCCATGACAGGTTTGTTTTCTTCATCAACTACGACCTTTTGCCCCTCCATATCTTCAACTGCTACTTCCTCATAATTTACTCCTACGATAGTTCCTTCTTTAACAACTATCTTAATTTGAGCTAACCAACCATGAGAAGCTTCATCAGCTTTAGCTTCATATTCCCCATCTTTAAATACAGGTTCATATGTTTCACCTTTTTCAGCTTTTTCTAACAAAGCATTTACAACTTCTTTAAAACTTGCTTTTGTGTGAGTGGCTCCTGATACTGCATCATAGTCGATACTGTCAACATCTTTCTTTTCCATAAACTGTTCATTTAAATTTTTAAGAACTTCTAATCCTTCTTTGTAGCTATAGTTTGATTCATTCTTTTCTTCACCAGTATCTGCTAAGTATTCATTGTAATCAAATGAAATAATTTCTCCATCTTTAACTTCTAAAGTTGCCATTGGATAATTTCCATGATCACTAACTGGCATTTTAATTAAGTACTTTCCGTCTTTCAAATTACTTGATGCAGTTTCTTCACTATCTTCTTCTACTGGAGCTTTAGCTTCTTTGTCAGAACAACCTGAAAATACAGCTAAAACCAAAACTAAAACCAAAATCAATGCTAAATATTTATTTTTCATTTGTCCCCTCCTAGATCTTTATATAATATTTAACTATTAAAGTTAGACTGAAATAGTATACTATGATATATATTATACAAAGTTAGACCAATAAAGTCAACATTGTTTTTGTTTTAGTTTTTAAATAAACTTGGAAACCTTATTTTATATTCTTGTCCTTTACTTTCACTATCGGTATATTAGCAACCAAAGCAGGTATAGGAGCATCATCGCTTTCTCTTTTAGTTCTAGTAAGCTTTATATCAAATCCCTCTTCGTCTATTACCATATATTCAGATACAACCCTAGTTATATCACTCTTAAGCATTTCAATAAACTTAGGAGAAATATCTGCCCTATCATTTATAAGTACTAGTTTTAATCTTTCTTTTGCTACTGTTTTGCTGTTTGTATTGTTCTTAGAAAAAATTTTTAACAAATCCAAGGAAATTCCCCCTTTTATTTACCAAACAAAATTTTCATTATCCTAGAAAATTTTCCTTCTTCAGAGTCAAAATTTAGAAGTTCCACTTCCTCTCCTAATATCCTTCTACAAATATTTTGGTATGCTTTTCCAGACATAGCTTTTTCATCAGTAACTACAGGTTCACCTTTATTTGTAGAAATAACTATGGCTTCATCATCAGGAACAACACCTAATAGATCTATAGCCAATATATCTATCATATCGTCTATATTCATCATATCACCTTTTTTAACCATATCTGGTCTAATTCTATTTATGATAAGCTTCGGATTATGTAAACCTTTTGCTTCTAAAAGACCTATAACTCTATCTGCATCCCTCACTGCTGAAATTTCAGGTGTTGTAACAATTACAGCTTCATCAGCTCCAACAATTGCATTTTGAAAACCCTGTTCTATACCAGCAGGAGAATCAATTAAAACAAAATCAAATTCTTCCCTCAATTCATTAGTAAGCTCTAACATCTGTTCAGGTTTTACGGCATTTTTATCTTTTGTCTGTGCTGCAGGCAATAAATATAAACTATCATAACGCTTGTCCTTAATAAGTCCTTGTTTTAATCGGCAATTTTTTTCAACTACATCTACTAAGTCATAAACTATTCTATTTTCTAATCCCATGACTACATCTAAATTTCTTAATCCAATATCTGCATCTAAAACTACAACTTTGTTTCCAAGCATTGCAAGTCCAGTCCCAATATTGGCTGTAGTAGTAGTTTTACCAACTCCCCCTTTGCCTGAAGTTATGACTATTGTTTTTCCCATATTTTTCCTGCCTCCTCTTCAATTTATTTTTTCGGTAAATATGTGTCAATGACTACTTCTTCACCTTCTATTTTAGCTATTTCTGGCCATTTAGATTCATCTACATTTTCTTCATCTGGGCATCTAGCAATAAAGTTTGCAATTCTAAGTTGAGTAGGTTGAAGATGGAATGCAGCAACAATAGCTTCCTTATTTCCATTGCTTCCAGCATGAGCTATACCTCTCAATGTTCCTAATACTATGATATTTCCCCAAGCTTCAACTACTGAACCAGGATTTAAATCTCCAAATATAACCACATTACCTTTATAGTGAATGAACTGACCAGATCTCAATGTAGTTTTTATAAACTTTGTCATTCCTTCCCCTATTCCCTTAAAAATTTCTTCTTTTTCAAAATTATCTTCTTCTTTTACTTCTTCTGCAATTTTTATTTTATATTTGTCTTTTATTATTCTTCTCAATTCACTTTTTTCATCTTCTGAAAGCCTTCTACCTTTAAAATCAATTATTTGTCCCCCCTCAAAAAATGATATTGATTTTTTTAGTTTTTTATCTAATTCCTTTTTTATTGAATTGAAACTTCCGTCCTTTATGTAGATATATACACCATCTTGAGTTCCTTTGAACACTACTAGATCTTGATTCATTTTATTACCTCCAGAAAACTTTCATTGTTTATATTCTTCATATTATCTTTAATTCCTTCTTTTTATTGAAAAAAACTGAATTGGAAGGTATTCTACCTAGCCAATTCAGTTGTAAAGGGCAATTTTTCTTTTACTTCTTCTTTATTCAACCCAAGGTATTCAGCTATTATATCTCTAGCAATAGGTCCTGCGTATCCTCCACTTCCACCTTGGAACAACACTACAGCAACTGCAATTTCAGGATCTTCATAAGGTGCAAAAGCAACAAACCAAGCAAAATCGTCGTAAAGAGCACCCGTAGCAGGATTTCTTCCACTCTTTTGTGCTGTACCAGTTTTTGCAGCTACTGATATTGGAAAACCTGAAAAAGTGCTTTTGGCGGTACCTTCTGTGACAACTTTTCTCATTCCCAATTTTACATGTTCCAAATTTTCATAGTTATTTAATTGTACTTTTTCTTTATCTCTTTCTCCTTCATATATAGTTTTCGTGTTGTCATAGTTCTTAATACTATCCACTACACTTACATTGTGCCTATATCCTCCATTAGCTAATATAGCTATATAATTTGCCATCTGTATTGGTGTATAAGCATTTTGCCCTTGACCTATTGAAATATTCAAAGTATCTGCTACACTCCATCCAGCTTGATCTAAATAAGAATATTTTATCTTATCAACAAGTCCTTCTCTTTCACCATCTAATTTTTTTTCAGGATCTATTCCCATCTTGTCCAATCGTCTAAACACTTCTCCCCTTGTAAGAGGCTCTTCACATTCAAGCCAACTAACTATTTCTTCTATATCTTTTTTGATTTCAGCCTCTGACAAGAACATATCAGATTTCAAGTATTTTGTAAAATTTTGATTTAAATATCTTTTCAAAGTAGCCTTTGTATTTGCAACTTTTCTTTCTGGATCTGGAACTCCACCATGAGCCTCACTAGGTATATCTATCTCTATTCCCGTTTTATCATTCATACCAAATTCTTTAGATAATCGTACAATATCTTCAATATCAACCTTCATGCCCAAACCCTCTCCTGTTCGAGGATTTTTACCGAGGGTCAGTGAATAAAAATAATAGTTACAAGAATCTTTCAATGCATCATAAAGATTTTCTGCCCCATGAGTTCCTCTATGACTGTTCCATAGCCAACAGCCGAATCTCTTAGTTCCAATATCTACATAGCCCATATCTCTTATGGTCTTTGTAGGGCTAAACCCATTTTCTAATGCTGCTAAACCCGTTATCATTTTAAATGTAGAACCAGGTTGAATGGCCGTTTGAGTAGCAATATTGTAAAGTGGCCTTGGCGCCAATGGGTCTTCATCGTTTTCTGGGAAAAGGCTAGCCCAATCAGCACTAGAAATACCTGTTGCAAATAAATTTGGATCATAAGAAGGGTAGCTTGACATGGCCAATACTTCTCCCGTTTTTACATCAATTGCAACTAATGCTCCAGATGTTGCATTTACATAAGGTCTTCTTTCCTTTTTATTTGTCCCAAATTTATAATTTCCCCATTTACTCTCATATAAACCACCAGCTCGAATTTGTTCAAGCCCATATTTTAGAGACTCATCAGCTACTTTTTGAAGTTCAGAATCTATAGTCAAATATAAATTGTTTCCTGGTATAGCTTTTTTTTCATCTAAAACATTAATAGTATTTCCGAGAACATCTACTTCAACCTTTTTAGTACCGTCTTTACCTTTAAGTTTATCCTCAAACTTTTCTTCAACTCCTGTTTTCCCAATTAAATCACTTGGTGAATACTTTTTCCCATCAATATATTTTTTAATTTCATTTGGTTGAGATATCTTCCCTATATATCCTAATATATGCGCTGCAGTACTTCCCATAGGATAATATCGTACCGGCTCAATTGAAACACTTATACCCGGAAGATCCATGCCGCCTTCTTCAATTTTAGCTACTGTTGTATTTTTTATACCATAGGCAATATTTATTGGCTTATAAGCCATATATCCTTGCTTACTCAATTGATCATATATAAGTAACATAGACCTTATCTCATACTTACTCAATTTATCACTTATCTTGAAATTATCCCTTAAATAGTTAAATGCTTTATCAACATCATAATCTTCGGGTATTTTAAATCTTTTATACCAATCTTTTTTATCGTTAATTGATACATATTCTAAATTTGATACAGATATCTTGGGGTTTATGCCATTTTCTAAAAGTATTTCCTGAGCAGTGGCCTTTATAGATTGATCGGTAATCATGGCATTTATGGCCTTTGTCTTTTTACCTTGTTCTATAAGACAATTTATAGGAGTAATCTCCTTAGATGATGACTTATCTACATATTTATAAACCACTCTTTTAGTTTCTTCATCAATTTCAAAAGTTACTGGGCACTTTTCTCCACTTTCTTCAATTTTTCTAATGAGCACTTCCCCAGGTACAACTCTTTTAATAATGTTCCCCTTTTCATCTATTTCTTCAACTACTACTTCCAACAATTCTTTTATATTTGTATCCAGTACAATATTCACAAAATCATCTTCACCACTGGATTCCATAGTGATTCCACTATAGTTTCTCATAAGGCTTCTTTTTTGTTCAATATATTCATCTTCATAAATAAGAGAATATGGGATCATTTTTATATTATTTATAAGACCCTTGCTACTTAAAACATTGTAAGTCAATTCTCTAGAAATAGGATGATCTATTATTTTTCTTATAATGCTTTTGTCATTATCTATAAGCCTTAAAAGTGCATCTTTAGGTTCTATATTGGGAGGTAAATTGTTTTCTAACTTCCATTTATCTATATCTTTAGTTTCATCAAAAGATAGCAAGACATTTTCCCCATTGAAATCGGTCAATATAGGCACTTCTAAGCCTTTATTTTGAAGAGCATGAATTGCTTTATTTACAGTCAAATATTGAAAATGTCCCTCATTATCTCCAATATAATAGGTATTTAGTATTTCTTTCAACAAATTTTTTTCAACTATAATATCTATAATCATATCTTCAGGATCAGACAAATCCTCTGAATAGTCATTTTCATCTATATATTTAAATTTATTTAATTCAATAGGAAATTCATCAATATAATCTACACCATCTTCTTCAAGAAGTCTAATCAAATTCAAAATCACTTCATTTTTCTTTTTCTTATCCTTTATATTTAACTCATCCTTAAGAATTTGAACAGTAAAGCTAGGCTTGTTTCCAGCAAGCAATCTCCCATATCTATCTCTAATCTCGCCACGTGGAGCAGTTGTAGCAATTTCCTTAACCCTCTTATTGTCAGACATCTCTCTGTATTTGTCACCTTCAACTATAGTCAAAGTTGCCAATCTAAATAAAAGAACTACCAACATAGCTGATATAACTATCATAATTATATTGTATCTATTTTTTAATTTTTCTAAGAATTTCAAAACACCTCACTCCTATCTCCTGCCAAAACGTATAGAAGGAACTACAAAAATATTAGAAAACCATTTATAAATAGGAATTGCTAAAATACTATTATACAATATTTCAATCAGTACAACATTCTTTAAAAAAAGTGGAAAATGAATTTTTATACCAAGAAAATAAATGACTACAAAATACAAGCCATGATAAACAATCGTGGAAATAGCAGTAAAAATAAAAGGAATAAATGAGCTCTCTTTATAAAATTTTTGCTCTATCATACCGACAAAATATCCAATAAAAAAATATACAAAAGCATTTGGACCTATAGTTGTACTAAAAATAATATCTTGAAGTAGGCCAGCCAGAACTCCTACTACTCCTCCAACCTTTTTGCCTTTCAAAATAGCTATACAAACTACTATTATCAAAGTAGTATTTGGTATGACGCCAAATATTCCCAAATATTGAAAAACCGTACTTTGCAATATGAAATTTGCTAAAACAATCATAAACATTATAAATCCTTGCAAATCATATACCTCTTTTCTATTTATTGGATATAATATAAACTTTATAAATTTTTTTAAAATCGACAGCAGGAGTAATAGATATTTGTTTCATCAAATCCTCATCTTTTTTGACAACATCATTTATTTCACCAATATATAAATCCTTAACAAACACTCCTCCAAGACCTGATGTAAATAGCTTGTCTCCCTTCACTACATCTGCCTTACTGTCAAAAAGATATCCTTTTAAGTCATTGTCAACACTACCAGATATTATTCCCCCATCTTGAGTTCTTATAGTTTTAAAAGATATGTTACTAGTTTCATCAACAATAGATACCACATTTGCCCAATTATCTCCTACCTCAGCTACTCTACCTACTATACCTTCTTTGACAATATTTTGCTCAACTTCTACACCTTGAATGACAGTATCACCTTTTTTTATTCCATCTTTAAGACCTTTGTCTATCATGAATCTATCAAACCAATTTCCAGGCTCTTTCCCAATAACTTGAGCTTCTATTAAATTAAATTTAGTATTTTTTCTTAATTCTAATTCATTTTTTAAAAAATCAGATTTAGCAATGATATCTTCATATCTCATGTTTTCTTCTTCTAATTTTACAATTTCTTTTTTCAATTCTTCATTTTCATTTTTCATCTTTCCTATATTAGCTATGGTACTAAAAGCATTAGAAATAGATCTCCCTATATTAAAAAAAACCTTTTCTACTGGAGATATGATATTTCCTATAGCTTTTTCAACACCTGTAATTTTAAGTCTCCCACTACTCGTCATCCCAATTACAATGATGAGAATGATAGCAACTATAGTCACTATCATTCTATCTTTATATTTTTTAAACATTGACATAATATATCACCACTTAACCCAGTCTTTTATTGTTTGATGTAGTCTTCTTTAATATTTCTATACTTTCTAAAGCCTTTCCCGTACCTATAGCTACACAATCAAGAGGATCTTCAGCTATATGAACAGGCATTCCTGTTTCACTTTTTATGAGTCTATCAATTCCATTTAACAATGCACCACCACCAGTAAGCATAATACCTTGTTCCATAATATCTGAAGCCAATTCTGGAGGAGTCTTTTCTAAAGTAAATTTGATAGCATCTATAATATTTGATATGGGTTCTTTCATAGCCTCATGAATTTCCGATGAAGTAACCTCAATAGTTTTAGGAAGTCCACTTATGAGATCTCGTCCTCTTATCTGCATTTTAGTTTCCTTATTTCCGCCATCTGCAGAACCAATAGTTATTTTTACTTCTTCTGCAGTTCTTTCACCTATCATCAAGCTATATTCTTTCTTTATATAATAAACTATTGATTCGTCTAATTCATCCCCGCCAATCCTAATAGATTTGCTAGTCACTATTCCACCTAAAGAAATAATGGCTACTTCTGCGGTTCCTCCACCTATATCTACTATCATGCTACCAGTAGCCTCATGAACTGGCAGACCAGCTCCAATAGCTGCAGCCATTGGCTCTTCTATAAGATACGCATCCCTTGCTCCAGCATGAATTGTAGCTTCTTCAACAGCTCTCTTTTCCACTTCAGTTACACCAGAAGGCACACATACAACTACTCTAGGTTGAAAAATAGATTTCTTTTGATTAGCTTTCCTAATAAAATATTTCAACATATTTTGTGTTATATCAAAATCTGCAATAACACCATCTTTTAATGGTCTTATAGCTACAATATGTCCAGGCGTTCTTCCTATCATCTTCTTAGCTTCTTCACCTACAGCTAATACTTCTTTTGTATTGGTTTGAATAGCCACAACAGAAGGCTCCCTCGTAACAATTCCCTTTCCTTTTATATATACTAGAGTATTTGCTGTACCCAAATCAATTCCCATATCTTTAGTAAAAGCACTGAATAATCCCATAATTTTTTGCTCCTTCCTTCCATATCTTATATTATATTTCTTTCTTTAAAACTTATATACTTATTATCTCCTATGACAATATGGTCTAATACTTTTATTCCTAGAATATTTCCTGACTCAATTAGCCTATTAGTTATATTTATGTCTTCTTTGCTTGGCGTAGGGTCCCCACTGGGATGATTGTGAATAAGTATAATTGAATT
Source organism: Sporanaerobacter acetigenes DSM 13106 (assembly GCF_900130025.1). Taxonomy (NCBI): domain Bacteria; kingdom Bacillati; phylum Bacillota; class Tissierellia; order Tissierellales; family Sporanaerobacteraceae; genus Sporanaerobacter; species Sporanaerobacter acetigenes. Next base: position 328,426 of record NZ_FQXR01000003.1, read on the forward strand.
TCCACTCCTTCTTATAGCAGCATTAAATACCTCTCTTGGATGAACTATAGAAGAATTAAGATTTCCTACTGAAATATTCTCTATAGTTATTATTTGATTTTTGGTGTCAAGTATAGCTGCCTTGAAATGTTCCTTTTTTAAATATCTCATATCTTCCATAAGTATATTAACTATATCTGCAGGAGAAGTGATTTTAACCTTTTCTTCACCTATTTGAGCTGAAATTCTCTTTCCTAACTCTACAGCAGCTATTATTTGTGAAGCTTTACACTCTCCTATGCCTTTGACCTTTGTTAATTCTTCAAAAGATGCATCAGCCAAAAATCCAATTCCTGTATTATCTATACTGAGCAGTCTTTGTCCCAATTCAATAGCTGTATCTTCTCTATTCCCAGTCCTTATGATAACGGCAATAAGTTCTGCATTAGACAGAGAACTTACTCCATACTTATACAATTTTTCTCTAGGTCTTTCACTTAATGGCAAATCCTTAATAGTATAATTTTCCCCCATAATCCTCACCCATTCATAATTTTATAATAAGCTAATACCAAAATAGTTTTCTAAAAGCATCTCCAATTTAGAAATTGGCAAACCTACTACATTGGAATAACAACCTTCTATTTTCTCCACAAGTATCTCCCCATACCCTTGAATACCATAAGCTCCAGCTTTATCTTTATATTCATCTGTGCTTAGGTATCTATATATTTTATCATCTGTCAAACTTTTGAACGTAACGGATGTTTTTTCATAATCTACTACTTTTACATTTGTATTAGCCTTCACAATTGCTATTCCAGTGATTACATAGTGAGTCCTGCTACTTAAATTCTTTAGCATATAAAAAGCATCTTTATAATCTTTAGGTTTACCTAATATTTCATTTTGAAAAACTACTATAGTATCTGCTCCTATAATTATTTCTTCATCTTGAAACGCTTTAGATACGTCATAGGCTTTTTCATAAGCTAGTGACATAGCTACTTGTTCTGGCAATTCTCCTTCTACTATTTTTTCTTCAATACTACTTTTAACTATTTCAGTTTTTAAATTGTATTTTTCTATCAGCTCTCGCCTTCTAGGAGAAGCCGATGCCAATACTATTTTTTTCATAACATCACCTATATTCTACTTGTATCACAATTATTTGGAAAATTTTTTTTTAAATTTTTACTTATAAAAATAGAAGATAGCCCTACAAAATAGCCCGTAAAAAGGCTAGCCAACAACAAAACAGGCAAATAAGAAAAAATCTTTAAATTTTTCATCATAAGACTAGCTACAGAAACTTGGGCTATATTGTGTGCTACAGCTCCAAAAATACTGACTCCTATTAAACTATATATATTGGGAAAATAGGAATATACAATATACATTGTTATACAACTTAAAATTGCACCCGATAAACTATAAAACAAACTAGAAATGCTCCCTGTGGCCAAACTAAAAAGTATGCTTTTAAGTATTCCAACAACTAAAGCCTCTTTAAAACCAAACACTACAAGTGTGATGAGTACTACCATATTTGACAATCCCAACTTTGCCCCAGGAGCAATAAAAGGTATTGGCATAAAAGACTCTAATATGCTAAGTGCCAACCCCAAAGAAACTAACAATGACAAAAATACAAGTTTTCTTAAATTTTTCATCTATACCACACTCACCTTAATGACTAATATAATCTATATCATTATCTTTATTTTCTCCTTTTATTTCAATAACCAATCTGTTTGGCAAACAAACTATAACTTCTCCTGGCCTTTCAATATAACCTTGTTTTACATCTAATTTGTCTGGGCAATCTGCTTCAATGACTCTTACTTTTCCATCACCTATTTCAATTAGATTATATCCAAATTCAGTTTTAACCGGAATTTGCTTTCCCACTACTTCTGGGCCAAAATATATTTTCTTATATTCTTTTCCATCAACGGATATTACAAAATATTTTTTATCATAACTTGATATATCTCTTTTTACAAAAAATAATGATACTACACTTATTATTATAATAAAAATTATTAAATATTTATCCCCTTTTGTCAACAAAAACACCCTTTATTTTTTCTTTTGTGTACAGATACACATATTAAGTTTACCACTTATATTCTTGGTTTACAAGTTACAATTTTTATGAATTTATGTGAAAAAAAGACCTATTTTATAGGTCTTTTTAAGCTTCTTTTACTTCTTCTCTTTTTTTCAACATGCTCCATATAGCGCCTGTTGGACATTTTTGTGCACACAATCCGCAGTTTATACATTTTTCATAATCTATATGAGCCAAGTTGTTTTCAAATTGCATAGCCTTTGGATCTGTAGGACATGCCTTAACACACATTTGGCATCCAATACATCCAATAGTACACTTTTCTTTAACTGATTTTCCGAATTCACTACTCTTACATTTAACTATAACTTTTTGCTTATATGGAACAAGCTCAATTATTCCCTTAGGACAAGCTTTTATACATTGACCACAAGAAGTACATTTTTCAGGATCAATATTAGCTATACCATCAATTATTTCTATAGCTTCAAATTGACATACATCCTTACATGTTCCAAAACCTAAACATCCATATTGACAACCTTTATTTCCACCTGCTACAATATTTGCAGCTTTACAATCTTGTAGCCCCGTATACTCATATTTTTTAATAGCCTTGCAATCGGTACCCTGACACAGTACTTTAGCTACCATCTTTTCTGCATCTTGCCCTGATACCCCCATGATTTCTGCAACCTTATCAGCTACTGCTTTACCTCCAACAGCACAGCCATTAACTGGAGCCTTTCCTTCAGCAATTGCATTAGCTAAACCGTCGCAACCTGGAAATCCACATGCACCACAATTGGCACCAGGAAGTACACTTCTTATCTCTTCAACTTTTGGATCTGTTTCAACTGCAAAAGCCTTTGATGCAAGGGAAAGAATCACACCGAACAACAATCCTAGTCCCCCTAAAACTAATAACGGATATAATATTGTACTCATTTTCTTACCTCCTATACAAGTCCATTAAACCCTAGAAATGCAATGCTCATAAGCCCCGCAGATATAAGAGCTATTGGAAAACCTTTCAATGCTTCTGGAATATCTGCCAATTCTAATTGTTCTCTGACGCCAGCCATCAATACCAATGCCAATGCAAAACCTACAGATGCTCCTACTGAATTGACAATAGTTTCAATTAAATTGTATCCTTCTTGAATATTTAGTATTGCTACACCAAGTACAACACAGTTTGTAGTTATAAGTGGTAGATATACTCCCAATGCATTGTAAAGTGTAGGACTTGTCTTTTTAATTACCATTTCAACAAATTGAACCAATGTAGCTATAACCAATATAAAAACAATGGTTTGTAAATATTCTAGTCCTAATTTATCTAATATAGTCTTTTGAATAATATAAGTCAAAATAGAAGACAATGTAATAACAAAAGTTACTGCAACTCCCATTCCAAAGGCAGTATCAGTTTTCTTTGATACACCAAGAAAAGGACATATACCTAAGAATCTTGCAAAAACATAGTTATTTACAAATACAGTACTAATCAATATAGTGAATAAAGACATTTAGTTTTCCCCCTCCCCTTAAGCTTCCATACTAGCTTTATTGTTTTCAGCTTCATTTTCTCTTTTCTCATTTTTCATTCTAACCTTATTGAATATACCAATTAAAATTCCAAGAATAATAAACGCTCCTGGTGGCATGATTGCAATTAAAGCTGGTTGATAAGAAGCACTCATTATTTGATGACCAAACAGTGTTCCAGCACCTAAAAGTTCCCTTATACTACCCAATATCAACAATGCAAGAGTATAGCCAAGCCCCATTCCTAATCCATCTACTATAGATGGTACGACACCATTTTTTGAAGCAAAAGATTCTGCTCTAGCAAATATTATACAGTTAACAACAATCAAAGGAATAAATAGCCCTAAAGCATTATAAATTGTTGGAGAATAAGCTTTCAAAAACATATCAATTATTGTTACAAATGTTGCAATAACAACAATAAATGATGGAATTCTTATCTTGTCTGGTATAACATTTCTAATAAGTGATATAACAAGATTTGAACCCACTAGAACTACTGTTACTGCCAATCCCATAGCTATACCATTTACAGCAGAAGTAGTAACAGCTAGTGTAGAACACATTCCTATAAGTTGAACAAATATTGGATTTTCTTTTATTAATCCATTATGAAATACTTGAGATAACTTCAATTTTTACACCTCCAAAGAGTACATTCTTATTTAGACAATTTGTCATTATATACTTTTATCGCCATATTGACTCCACTTGTCACAGCATTTGAAGTAATAGTTGCACCAGTTATAGCTTCCACTTCTGCATCCTGTGATGAAACACCTTTAACTACTACCAATTCATTTTCTATAGATTTATCTTTAAATCTATCTTGAAATTCTGGAGTTGTGGATTTTGCACCAAGTCCTGGAGTTTCACTATGGTTTAATACTTTCATTCCAGTAATTTTATCTTCATTGGATATTCCAGTCATTATTTCTATATCTCCACCAAACCCACCTGAAATAGTCTTTATAGTATATCCTACTACATTTCCACCTTCATCTTTTCCTATATATATCTCTAAAACATCTTGATTTGATGATACTATATCATTAAAAGTGTTTTCATCTAAAGCTTCAAATTCATTAGCAATAGGAAGCACTTCTTTTCTAGCATTATCATTTGCAATTTTATCTGCTTCAGCAATCTTGACTGAAGTTACATTGTTTGAAAATCCCAAAACTACTGCTGATATAGATGTGATTAGCAATAAAATGAGTCCGAGTTTTAATGTCTCGTTCATTTACTTCACCTCCCCAAATACTTTAGGTTTAGTAAACCTTTCAATAAGTGGTGTAGCTACATTCATAAGAAGTATTGAATAAGAAACACCTTCTGGATATCCTCCCTTGACTCTGATAAGAGCCGTCAAGAATCCTGCTCCTATTCCAAATATTATCTGACCCCAAGGTGTCACTGGAGAAGACGAATAGTCAGTAGCCATATAAAACGCACCTAAAATCAATCCACCTGCAAATATATGATAAGGTATATATTCAGCCTCAACTCCAAATAAGAAAAGCATAAGAACTGTAGTACCTATATAGGCAAAAGGAATTCTCCAACTGATAACTCCTCTAATAAGCAAATATACTGCACCAATCAATAATAATAGTGCTGAAGTTTCTCCAATAGCACCTGCTATATTTCCTAAAAACATATCTTTAAGAGCTGGTAGTGCATTTCCTGCCTCTGCAACAGAAGCTGAAGCTCCAGCATCTGAAAAACCATATTTCATGATTGCTAATGGTGTAGCTGAAGTAGCTGCATCTGGTCCTGGTGCTACATAGGTTGACATAAGAGATGGCCAAGATGATAAAAGCATTGCTCTAGCTGCTAGCGCTGGATTCATGAAGTTTTGACCCAAACCTCCAAAAAATTGTTTTACTACAATAATTGCAAAAGCTGAACCAACAACTGGTAACCACCAAGGTGCACTAGCTGGCAAGTTGAAAGCCAAAAGTATCCCTGTAACAACAGCACTAAAATCATCTACTGTAACTGGTTTCTTAAATGCTTTTTGAATAAGTGCCTCAAACACAACTGACGAAATAACAGAAATTAAAATAAGCTTAAATGCATTAAATCCAAAAAAATATATACTTCCAATCACTGCAGGTAAAAGTGCAATGACTACATCTAACATTATCCTTTTAACAGTCTCTTCTGACCTTATATGAGGTGATGAAGAAGCAATTAATGTATTATCCATGTTTGATTCCTCCTATCTAGTTTAAGCTCTCTTTCTCTTTGCAATAATTTCTCTTTTTGCAACTCTTATAGATTCTACTAATGGCCTTTTAGCTGGACATATAAAAGAACAAGACCCACATTCAACACAGTCCAATGCATTGAATTCTTCTGCCTTTTCATAATCTCTGTTTAATGAATATTTGCTTAAATATAGTGGTTGTAGATTTACAGGACAAACTTCAACACATTTCCCACATCTTATACAAGGTGATATAGGCTGTGGGTTTGCTTGTTCTTCTGACAATATTAAAATTCCAGAAGTCCCTTTTATAACTGGAACTTCATCAGTATACTGACAAATTCCCATCATAGGTCCTCCCATGATGATTTTCCCAGGAATACCATTGTATCCACCACATTGTTCTATCACTTCTTTAAAGGATGTCCCAATTTTAACAATTAAGTTTTGAGGTTCTTTAACTCCTTGTCCTGTTACAGTCACTATTCTCTCATATACAGGCTTTCCTTCAAGTATTGCCTCAGCAATTGCATTAGTTGTTCCTACATTGTCTACAACAACACCTACATCCATAGGCAACCCACCGGATGGTACACATCTTCCAGTTACAGCATTTATAATACGTTTTTCATCTCCTTGTGGGTACTTCGCCTTCAAAGACACTACCTTTATATTTGTTTCTCCTTCACAGGCTTTACGTATAGTTTTCAGTGCATCTGGTTTATTGTTTTCAATAGCAATAAACCCATTTTCAACACCTACAGCCTTCATTATAGCTTTAAGACCAAAGATAACCTTTTCAGGTCTTTCAAGCATAAGTCTGTGGTCTGAAGTAAGATATGGCTCACATTCAGCTCCATTTATAATAATAGTATCAATTTTCTTTTCTGGTGGTGGAGAAAGTTTCACATGAGTCGGAAATCCAGCTCCACCCATACCTGTAATACCAGCTTCCTTAATTATTTCAAGTATCTCTTTTGGAGACAATGAGTCTAAAGAGCCCTTTGGTTTTATACCTTCATCCAATTCATTGGCACCATCGGATTCTATCACTATGCAATTGACAGTCATACCTACTGGTGAAACCATAGGAGCTATTTTTTTAACAGTACCTGAAACGCTTGAATGTATTGGAGCAGAAACAAAAGCTTTTGCTTGTCCAATTTTTTGTCCTACCTTTACATCATCCCCAACCTTGACTAAAGCTTCACAAGGTGCTCCTATATGTTGTTGCAAAGGTATAACTACCATTTCTGGCTCTTTTGCGCTTTTTAGGGGAATTCCCGATGTCAATTCCTTATTGTGCGGAACATGAACTCCTCCTTTAAAAGTCAAATTATCTAGTTTCATCCTTCCCACCTCTTTATTTATTGTTAATAATTATACAATTTAGGTATAATATCTCTCTAATATAAAAGACCCAATTGTCTTTAAATGGGTCTTTTATATTGAATTATCTCTATTATAACATTTATAGCCTTTGTTGTACATAATATATGCTTTTTTGCACTAAAAATAACAAATAATGTTTAAGAATACAACATGAAAATGCTTTCATTTATATAGTCTTTTATCCATATGAGGACTCTAGATTCGTTGATATTTATACCATTTAACACTTTTTTTACATTTCGTGTATCGAAATTAAATTTAGCATTATTATACATATGCTTGTATAAAATTTCTATATCATCATCAAAACTTATTAAAGTCATAATAGTTTGACCCATATTTCCCAAAGGTGCTCTGTCTATGTGGCTGTATCTATAAGAAAATATAACTTTAGTTCCTTTTCCCTTTTCAGATTCAATCTTAAAATCTCCATCACAGTGAATAGCAGATTCTTTTGCCAAAGCCAATCCTAATCCTACGCTTCTAGTCTTCCTCGTAGTAAAAAATGGATCTGTTACTTTTTCTATCAATTCCCTGTCTATTCCCTTTCCATTGTCCTCAATCTCAATTGTCAATAAATCCAATTCTAAATTTTCATCTATTCTTATAGATACTATATTTGCACCTGCTTCTATGGAATTTCTTGCTATATCCAATACATGGAGAGAAAGTTCCTTCACTTTTATCTACCTCTTTTTTTCTTTTAAATATTTTATCACTTCTTCTCTTGTCAATTTATCTATCTCAATAAAATTTTCAGCCTCACTGATATTATATAAATCATGAGCATCTGAATTTACAATCTTTTTATACCTGGACAAATCTATGAATTTTTGCATTTTTCGCAAATCTCCTTGAGAAGATATTTCAATAGTTGCAATTTGAAGTTCTTCTGGTATAAAACCAAGAGTAGATATGATACTATAAGACATTCTATTTACATGAGCAGGTACCATAACTCCATTATTCAAACTTGCAAATTTGTTTACTTCATCAATAGTATATGAACATCTACTTATAAGTAATTTGTCCAATTTGCCTACAATTTCATCTTTAACATCAAGTATCAGTTGCTCTTCAAAAAACTTTTCTTTGTTTTTTATATAAGGTAAGCTATCATAAATCCTTCGAGAAAATTTTAATCCATCTTTCACGTCTTCAAAAAAACAAAGAACGTGCACTTCTTCCTTTGTGGTCACTTCAATTCCTGGAATAACAAGTATGTTTTTATCTTCACCTAATTTCATGATACTTTCTATGTTTTCCATTGTATTGTGATCTGTAATAGATATAATATCAAGTTTTTTTATATAGGCCATATTTACAATATTGTTGGGAGTCATATCACGAGATGCACAAGGAGACAAGGCTGAATGTATGTGAAGATCTATGCTATAATCCATATTAGATACCCAGTTCATTTAATTTACAAGCTATTTCATAACTACTTAAATTGCTTCTAAATAGTGGCATATTTATTTCATTGGCTTTTTTTATGGTTTCCTCGTCTATTTCCATACCTTCTGCTACAATGATACATGAAGTACCAACAAGAGTAGCCACTGCTATGATATTTAAATGAGTTTGTATAGTTATCCAAATATTGTTTTCATTTGCACTAGACATGACTACACTCAGCAAATCCCCTATATATGCGCCTTCAACTTCCTTGTCTTCTTCACTGTATCCAGCAATTACCTCTAAATTTAAACTTTCTTTTATTTTTTTTAATTTCATAAATATTACCCCCTATTTAAAAATACAATCTTCTATATTGGCAAATCCTCTCACTACATCTTCTGCCAAAGCTCTACATGTAGGAGCACCGCAAGACCCACAGTCCAGACCTGGAAGAAAATCTAATATTTCTTCTATCATTTCAAGTTTTTCAATGGCTTTTTGTATATCATCATCAAGAGTTAATATTCCTTTAGGCTCAATATTTTCCGTCCAATTTATAAATTCATTTTTTAAATAATAGTCTATATGCTCATCTTCTGTATATATTGATGATTTATATTCTTTTTCCGTAGCTTTGGTTGACAACTCTCTTATAATACTTTTAGCTATAAAAGGATTTTCCACATTTAGAGGACCTCCTACACATCCCCCTACACAGGCAAGCCCTTCAAAAAACACTACTCCATCCAATTTTCCCAACTCTATTTCCTCTAAAATATTCATGACATTTTCTATACCATCTACTGCAATATAATTGTCCACATCAATGGAATAACTTTGGCCGCCAACTCGAGCCCAGCCTATACCACCTGGAGTAGCTCTTTCATACTCATGAGTATTTTTCACACCCTTCATTTTTTTAACTATTTCCCCATAAATTTTATTTATAGCTATAGCACCATCCAAAGAAGAATCCTTTATTCCTATGGGATTTTTTATACTAGTCACTTTTGCTGGACAAGGTGTCAAATAAAAAACACCAACTTCTTCTTTTTCATATCCATATTTCTTCATAGCCATATCTTTTGCTATCCTTCCAGCGACTTCCATAGCTGATTCTACAGTTATTATATTGTCAATAAGAGAAGAAAATCTTACCTGTATAAGCCTTAAAACCGCTGGACAAAAAGAAGAAATAATGGGTTTAGGCAAATTGTCGTTTTTTATCATATTCTTTATTGTTACGGAAAGTATATCAGCCGCTATTCCTTCATCAAAGACATCATCAAATCCTAGCATTTTTATGCCTTCATATACTTTGTTCATATCTGTTTTCGAACTAAATTGTCCATATAGTGTAATCCCAGGAATAGCAATATTGTACTTGAACTCTTTTAATTTATCCAAACTGTCTGTTATTGAATCTTGAGCATGACTGGGACATACTCTTATACATTCTCCACAGTCAACACATCTTTCTTTGATGATGTGAGCTTTTTTGTTTCTAACCCTTATAGCTTCTGTAGGACAACGTCTCATGCAATGAGTGCAACCTATACACTTATCTTCATTCAACAATACCGAATGAATATATTTTTTCATCTCTATACCACCCAATCTTTTTTATTTTAAACAAATCTTCATATTGACACATGTTTCATTCCCCTCACTAGATAATATCTGAAAATCATCGCAAAATTTTTTCATATTGGGTAAACCCATACCTGCCCCAAATCCTAGTTCTCTTATATCATTAGGTGCTGTAGAATATCCTTCTTGCATCGCTAAATCTAAATCCTTGATTCCAGGGCCCTTATCTTTAGCTAAAACCTCAATACATTCTGGAGATACTGTCACAAAAATCTTACCTCCCTTTGAATGAATAACAATATTCATCTCCGCTTCATAAGTAACTATAGCAGCTTTTCTAATTATTTTAGAATTTATGCCTAAATGAGTAAGCATTTTTTTCATATTGCTAGATGCTTCACCTGCCCTAGAAAAATCGTTTTCCAATATTTCATATTCTAATTTAATAATACTATGACTCATTTTTCTATCGATCCTTCCTTTATTTTTATACCTTCTAAGCCACTTTTATAAAGTTTCCCAGATGCTGTATACATGGTATCCGTAGTAAACAATACAGTTAATTTATTGTTTTTAGCTAACTCAATTAAATCACTACTAGGAAACTTGCCTCTTACAAAAACTATGGCAGGTAAATCCATCATTTCAGCAGTTCTTATAACTTGCGGATTATTAAGACCCGTAAGCAGTACAGTATCCTCGTTCACATAAGCCAACACATCACTCATTAAGTCTGAACTAAAAGCATATAAAACCTCTTTGTCTAGATATTCTTCTCCAACTATAACCTTTGCCTCCAATATCTCTTGAATTTCTCTTAATTTCAAGTAGACACCTCCTCAAAACTTATTTTATAGTAAACTTAATTGAAGCGGATCATTTGGATAAATAAAATTTGAAACTGTAATTCCCAGCAGTCTAATCCTTTTATTTAGTGAAAACTTATTTCTAAATATAAAAAGACTTATTTCATATATAGTTTCATATTCATCTGTAGGAATATTCAATGTAATGCTCCTAGTTTCAGTTGAAAAATCCTCATACTTAAGCTTTACAGTTATGGTTCTTGCCAAGAAACCTTTGTGCTCCAATTTGTAGGAAATGTTTAGCGAATATTCTTGCAACTTTGCGTACATAAACTCCATATCTAAAGTATCTTTAACAAAAGTTTCTTCCTCACCAATTGATTGACTAGCAATATTCATTTCTACGGGTCTATTATCAATTCCCATAGAAAACTCAAAAAGTTCCTCTCCTCTCTTGCCAAATTTATCAATCAATACGTTTACATCATAATTTTGAAGATCTCCTATGGTGTATATCCCCAATTTGTTCAGTTCCCTTTCTGTTTTGGGCCCTATTCCCCACAATTTTCTCAAAGAAAGTGGCTTTAAAAAAGCTACTGCTTCTTCTTCCTTAATGATAGTCAAACCATTTGGCTTTTTTGTATCAGATGCAATTTTCGCCAAAAGTTTATTTACGGATATCCCTACAGAAGCTGTCAAATCCAATTCATCCTTTATATTTCTTTTTATATTCATTGCTGTACTTAAAGGTTCTTTCCCCGTTATATCAATAAAAGCTTCATCTATAGAAACAGGTTCTATTGTATGACTATATCTTCTAAATATATCATTTATGCTTCTTGAAACTTCTTTATATTTTTTCATATTTACCGGAAGAAATATCGCTTCTGGGCAGAGTTTTTTCGCCATAGCTATAGACATAGCAGAATGAACCCCATATTTTCTCGCCTCATAAGAAGCAGTAGAGACTACCCCTCTATTTTCCAAACTACCTCCCACAATCACAGGCTTATTTTTAAGTTTCTTGTCATCTCTTTGTTCTACCGAAGCAAAAAACGCATCCATATCCACATGAATGATAGTACTACTATTCATAAAATCACACCTTAGTATTTATTGGCTAAATTCCTATTCCAAGACACTAAAAAATTGATTTTACTAAACTCACTTATCAAAAAAGATTGACTTTATCACTGCAAAATACTCTCTTATATATTGTGGAACAACAATTGATATGGGGGTCTTTGCAGGCAATCCATAGGGAATCATACCCAATCTTTTAGCCAAGAACTTTGCTCTAAATATATGATATTTGTTGGTAGCAAGTAAAACTTTTACATTTTCTTTATCATCTAATTGCTTAATTTTTTCCAAGCTAAATTGTAGGTTCTCAAAAGTAGAAGTAGATTTATCTTCAATGATTACACTATCTTTGTCAATTCCATTGTCTACTAAGTATTTTTTCATTGCCTGTGCCTCTGATATATCCTCATCCATACCTTGTCCACCTGATACTATTACTTTTACGTCTTTATTTTCACTTAAATACTCTTTTGCAAATTTAAGTCTTTCCAATAGTGCCGGTGAAGGTTTTTCTCCATAAAGTCTAGCTCCCAAAACTATAACATAATCAACCTTATCTACTGTTTTCCTACTTCCTTCAACAATCATCAAGACTTCAACAATAAAAAAAGATACCAATACTATTAATGCCAAAGTAGTTATTGTTTTAAGTGTTATTTTCTTCATTTGCTTTTTCCTTTCTTTTTTGATTGTTCCAGTAATTAAGATGATCAAAAACCAAATCCTATAAATATCTCCCTATTCTTATTATATATACGCTTAATACTATATTAGCATATAATTTATAAATTTCATTATATCTTTTAATATCCTAGTACACAAGCTTATATCTTGCAGAAGAAGCAAAATTTCTAAGGAAAACTAGAACTTTTCTATTTATTATAAAAAAGACGTCTAACTGCTAATTAATTTTAGCAATTAAACGTCTTTTTATTTCTTAGTGGTGCAGGAGAAGGGATTTGAACCCTCAAGGCTATTGCCATACGCCCCTCAAACGTACGTGTCTGCCAATTCCACCACTCCTGCAATTTTAACATATCCACTATATATTATAATGATTTTTGGCAATTTATCAACAGTTATTTTTGTTGATATTTCTTTGGAATATACCATTCTTCAATATTGTCGTATATATTGTAAAATTGTGGTTCTATATTTCCTTTTACTTTTTTGTCTAAAAGCAAAGCTTTATTTCTAAAAAAAAGACTCACATAGGGCAATTCTTCAACTATTTTAGTTTCCAATTTGTCATAGGCATTCTTTTTCATTTCTCTATCAGGAGCACTAAAGGCTTCTACCAACAATTCGTCCATCTCTTCATCTTGATATCTGATGAAATTGGTTCCATATTGAATTTGGGATGAATGAAAAGCAAAAGACAAATCTGGGACGCTGGACAATTGCCATCCCAACAAGGCTACATCAAAATTTCCTCTATCTAACTTTCCTCTAAATGTTTCCCAATCATTTTCTATCATTTCTTCAGTGAGCTTGTCAGGAATTTCTTCAGCATAATCTTTTATCACTTCAATTCCTATTTGTCTTAAATTTTCTGCTATCATCTCTGCAGTTTTAAATCTCAATGGGTTGTAGGAATTTGTAGATAGCCTTATGGAAAGTTTGTTTCCATTTTCATCTTCACATATTCCGTCCCCATCTCTATCTATCCATCCAGCTTTATCTAATACTTCTTTGGCCTTCGATTTGTTGTAGCCATATATGCTAGCTTCTTGATTAAGTAGCCAAGAATCTGGATGTATAGGCAAATCAGTTTGTGTAGCGTGACCTAAATATACTTTTTGAATTATAGCTTGTCTATCTATTCCATAGGCAATAGCCTTTCTTATAGCTAATCCACTTTCATCAGCAAATATTTTATTTTTGAAACTGAAAGCTAAAAACTCATAATTTTGTGAAACATATTCATATATTTTTACTCTGTCCTTTTGTGTATACTTTTCCCAATCAACATCAACAGTATTGGCCAAATCAACTTGCCCTGTTTCAAAAGCTGTAAGAGACAATTCTTCATCATCTAGCACTCTGCCAACAATTGTATCAATATAGGGTCTTCCCTTCCACCATTCTTCATTAGCAACTAATTTTATAGTTTTAAGCTTTTCATATTGATTAAATTTATATGGTCCAGTCCCAATTGGATTGTATTCTTCAGCACTTAAAGCATTTATATATGAAGCTTTCTCATTTTTCCCTGTAAATTGATGTTTAGGTATGATTGGAAAAGTCAAAATTTCTAGTGCATTGCTATAAGCTCTGTCAAAATATATCTCTAAATTGTAATCATCTATTATTTTCACATTTAAAATATGTCTTATATCAGAAGTACTGAAAGGTTTTATTCCATTAAGTATCAAATCTTTATAAGCCGATTCACCACTTCCATATTTAATAGTATTTATAGTAAAAACCACATCATCTGCTGTAAACTTCTCCCCATCATGCCAATACACATCATCTTTAAGTCTAATATCTACAGTTTTTCCTTCATCTCTTATTGAGTAATCTTCAGCAAGACAATTTTCTATATTTAAATTTCTATCTAATTGAAACAAGCTCTCAAAAATTAATTTGCTAAAATTATAAAAACTTGCATTCTCACTTAAAAGAGGATTTAATGATTTAATTGTCGTAATAGGTACTACCACTTCTCCCCCATATTCTGGTTCATCACTTTCATTGGCAACTGTTTCACTTTTATCTTCTAATGCTTCGATATTCTTTTCTATCTTTGCCTTATTTTCACATCCTGTCATAAATGACAAAAAAATTATTGTCAGTACTAGAAATAATAATAGCTTTTTTTTCAACGCTTTTTCCCCCTCATGTTCAAACTAAACATCAATATAATTTTCAAACATTTTAATGAATGTACTTTTTATATTTTTCTTGAAATTATATCTAGATGAACTTTCCATGTCAAAAGTATTTTTGTAAATTTTTTTATACATTTCATAATTTTTAAGTACCTTTTCTACATAATCACTAGTTTCTTTGAAAGGTATATAATCTAAACTTTTCCCATCTTCGCTATATCTATCATCTTTAAGCCATTTATTTACATTGCCACTTCCTCCATTGTATGCTGCCAATATAAGCTGTAAATTCCCATTGAACTCATCTGTAAGAACACTTAAATACCAACAGCCAATCCTTATATTTATCTCTGGATCATATAAGGATTCTAATGTAAAATCCTGTATATCTATTTTTTCAGAAGCCCAATTTCCTGTAGTTGGTGAAATTTGCATGAGCCCTCGTGCATCTTTTTTAGATACGGCAAATGTATCATATTTGCTCTCTACATTGATTATGGCAGCAACTAGGTGAGAATCTATATTATAGTGCTGTGAATACTTTTTTATATAATTTTCATAATTAATTGGATATATGATTTTTACAACTAGCTTTATACTTATAAACAATAATACAGCAATCAATATGCAAATGAAAAATTTCTTGATTTTATGATTAAATAGCCTTGCCAAGTTATATACCTCCACTATCTATTTGAGACTTTTTGTGAGAATTTCTACTTTTTCTTTAAGTTCTTCCAAACTTCCACTGTTGTTTATGATTTTATCTGCATATTTTTTCTTATATTCCATAGACATTTGTGCTCTCATTCTAGCCAAAGCTTCTTCATCGGAAAAACCATCTCTTTTTTTAAGCCTTTCCAATTGCGTTTTTTCATCTACATAAACTAGCCATATTTCATCTATATTGATTCCTTTTGCTTTAATTTTTTCAAGTTCTTCAACCAAAAGAGGAATATCTAAAAAAATAAACTTTTCTATTTTAGAATATTTGTCTACTTCATCCTTTATAGCTTGAAAAATCCTAGGATGAACTATACTATTTAATCTTTTTCTCATATTTCCATCTTGAAATGTCAATTTTCCTAACTCTATTCTATCAATAGACAAATCTTCATTTAATATTCTTTCTCCAAACTCATCTACAATATCCATATATGCAGGTTCTCCTACACATACTACTTTTCTTGCTATTTTATCTGCATCTATGACCTTAAATCCTTTTCCCATTAAAAGGTTTGTAACTGTACTCTTACCTGAAGCAATTCCTCCAGTTAAACCAATTATCTTGCAACTACTTTGTTTCATACCAGCTATCTCCCATCATTATATCTACTTTCAATGGCACATTTAGTTTTATAGAGCTTTCCATTGTATTCTTTAGAATTTCTTTTACCTCATCTTTTTCATCTTTATATGTCTCTATGATGAGTTCATCATGAACTTGAAGTATAAGCTTGGATTTTAAATTTCTCAATTTAAGTTCTTTATATACCCTTACCATGGCAACTTTTATAATATCTGCCGCACTTCCTTGAATAGGAGTATTCATGGCAACTCTTTCTCCAAAAGATCTGACTACATAGTTTCTAGATTTCAATTCAGGAAGATATCTTCTCCTATTCAATATAGTTTCTACATAGCCTTCTTTCTTCCCAGATTCCACGATTTCCTCCATGTACTCCTTTACTTTCTTGTAATTTTTCAGATAATTGTCTATATATTCTTTTGCCTCTTTTCTAGAGATATTTAAATCCCTTGACAATCCATAGTCACTAATTCCATATACAATTCCAAAATTCACTGCTTTTGCTCTGCTTCTCATAATAGATGTGACTTCTTCTTTAGGTACATTAAATACTTCACTAGCAGTTTTGGTATGAATATCTTCATTGTTATAAAATGCTTCTTTTAATTTTGGATCATCTGAAATATGAGCCAATACTCTCAATTCAATTTGTGAATAATCCCCATCTATTAAAATATAATCTTCATCCTGTGGAACAAAAGCTTTCCTTATTTTTCTTCCTTCCTCTGTTTTTACAGGTATATTCTGCAGATTTGGCTCCGTACTACTAATCCTCCCTGTATTAGTTACAGTCTGATTGAAACTGGAATGTATTCTATCTGTATTTTCATCTACAAGATTCATAAGTCCATCAATATATGTGGATTTTAATTTTACAATTTGTCTATACTTCAATATATTTTCCACAATAGGATGTTTGTCTTTTAGTTTATCTAATACTTCTGCATCTGTTGAATACCCTGTTTTCGTCTTTTTTATAACCGGTAAATCTAATTTATCAAACAATATTTCTCCCAATTGTTTAGGCGAATTTATATTGAATTCTTCTCCTGCCAATTCATATATTTCCTTTGTCAAATTGTCTATTTCCTTGTCAAATTCACTTCCTAGTTCTTTTAGTATTTCTACATCAATTTTAAAACCATAGTATTCCATACTAGCTAATACTTCTGCGAGAGGGAGTTCCACATCAGAGTAAAGTTCTTTCATACCTTGGCCTTCAATGATTCCAATAATCTTATCTTCTAACATATATACTAAATCCAATATTTTAGCAAAATATTGTCCTCTTTCATCTACAGATAAAACTTTATAAGTTTTTTTATTTTTACCTTTTCCCAATAGTTCTTCTTCCTTTTCTATATTGAGATTTAAATACTCATTGCTCAATTTAGAAATGCTATAGTCCGTTTCAGATGGATTTATTAAGTACTCACCTATCATGCTATCAAAAGTTATAGAACTAATTTTTATACCCAATTTAAAAAGGCCTAGTATATCATTTTTTATATTGTGTCCTGAAACCAATATGTCTTCTCTTTCAAATATATCTTTAAAGCTATTTTGAAAATTTAATAACAGTTCGTTTCCATCAAAATTTATATAATAAGTGCTATGTTCTTTCGGCTTAATTGCAATTCCCAGTATTTCAGATTTAAGAATATTCTCATCTCCGTATACAAATTTAAAGGCAAATTCTTTTGATTTAAGTATTTCATCAATAATTTTTTGAAATTTATCTTCACTTTCTATTAATATAAATTCTGATGAATAATATTCTATATTTATCTCAATTTTATCTTTTGGTATTTTTTCTATCAATGATTTAAATTCCAATTTCTCATAGAGTCCTTTTAATCTTTCCCAATCTGGTTCTTCATATTTTAGTTCTTCTAAATTTAATTCCAATGGAACACTTGTGACAATTTCCGCTAACCTTCTGCTTAAAAAGGCTTGTTGCTTATATTCTATGAGAGACTCTTTTAATTTATTTCCACTTACTTCTTCTATATTTTCATATATATTTTCTATAGAACCAAATTGTTTCAACAACTTAAGTCCTGTTTTTTCTCCTATACCAGGAACTCCAGGTATATTGTCTGATTTATCTCCCATAAGTCCTTTCAAATCTATGAATTGTTCTGGAGTTATGCCGTACTTGTCAATCATGGCTTCTTTGTCAAACACTTCTAGTTCTGTTATACCTTTTTTAGTCACTAGTACTTTAGATTTATCTGAAGCTAATTGTAAGTAATCTCTATCTCCAGAAACCAATATGACATTTAAATTTTTTTCTTCTCCAAATCTAGCAACAGTTCCTGCTATATCATCTGCTTCATATCCTTCAATCTCTATTTGATTTATATTCATTGCCTTAAGTACTTCTTTTAATATTGGAAACTGCAATGATAATTCATTTGGTGCTTTTTGTCTATTAGCCTTATATAAATCAAATTCTAAATGTCTAAAGGTCGGAGCTTTCATGTCAAATGCAACACATAAATATTTAGGATTGTATTCATCTGTTATTTTATATAGCATAGTCAAAAAACCATATACTCCATTTGTATAAATCCCATCTTTTGTTGACAACAATGGTAATGCATAAAAAGCTCTATGTAATAAACTACTGCCATCTATTATGATCAAAGTCTCTTTATCCAACAAAATCATCCCCTTAAAATTTATGATTGACCGCTAAGCATATATTAAGTATATATGAAAAAAGTTATTCAGTAAATAATTTAAATAAAATACTTGCATTTTATTCTGTTTTATGGTACTATAATTTTTGTGGTTGACAAGCCGAAGTGATGGAATTGGCAGACGTGCTGGACTCAAAATCCAGTGGGGCTTAAACCTCGTGCGGGTTCGACTCCCGCCTTCGGCACCATCAAATTTAGCTCTATAGTTTAAACTATAGAGCTTTTTTTTATTACCACATCGCCCTTATGCCGTAAGTATTTCTACTCTCAGTTTGCATTTATGCTATTTTTATTCTTTCTAGATTTAAATATTCTTTATATATTACGTTGTATATGTTTTTAGATAAAAAACACAATTCTTTTATTTATATGATATAAAAAAGAAAAACTTAGCTAATGCTAAGCAAAAATTCGCCACCCACTTATACAAGGTGGCGTACTCTTTTTGTTTAAAGATAGATATTTAAAAAGCGTATTGCAATGCAATTATGATACCCCTAATTATAGGGGTATCATAGAGTTTAACGTTCACATATAAATATTCCATCATGAATTCTCCATACTACATCTGATTGTTTTGCTATATCCATATCATGGGTAACAATGATTATGCAAAAATCTTGTTTATGTGCCAGTTCTAGCAATAGCAACTCTTTTATATCTATAATATAAATTCTTCATCTCAAGCTTTACCAATATACTCCCTCCCTTTATTCCTTTACCTGTAGCATTTCCAATGGCTTCTTATAAAGCACATTTTTTAAACTTGCTAAAACACCTATAATACTTGCTAACAAGTACCCAACTATGACAAAGAGATACTTCCATATTGGATATACTCCAGATTTAAAAGTTACTGCACTTATTACTGCAATAGCAATTACTTCTCCAATAATTATTAGTGTTAAGTTCTCCGTAAATACGTATCGTTTTACTTCCACTTCTTTTACTCCAAGGATTCTCATGATTGCCAACTCCTCACTTCTCCTAAGGATTAATAAATAGGGTAAAACTACAGCGATTATCAATGATAACACTAAGATGATTGGATATATAATACTTAGTAATTCCAAATTTTT